>CAYFNV010000013.1:0-2755 GCA_964344595.1 uncultured Nitrospina sp.
AAAATAACGAATTATAACTTATACAAAAACCTATACTTATGCAAAGGTCTCCTCTCTAGAGGGGCGTGGGGCCGATTAGCAGGTTGTTGAAAAACTCCTCAAGGATGACACCTTAAGAAGTTTATCAGCAACCTATTACCCTGAGTCAGGCTGATCCAGTCGAAGCACAAAGTGCTAAATTCACGATTCGCTTTTTTTCCCAGAGATTGAACGTTTTTCCTAGCTCCAATCCAATATCCTCACGCAGTATTCTTCATGGTATAGTCCTTCAAGGTAAGTTTCTCATTGGGGTGGGGGAGTTATGATTAATTAGCGATTTGACCCCTCATCAATTCGTTTGTTGAAGTCTGCTTCCGACCCAGCCTGTGTGAAAACGCAGAGTCGTTAATATTACTGAGCAATGTTATATTTATTACATTGTAATCGTAATAGAGGCGAAGAGATTAATGAAGCGTTTTGTTGAAGGAGAAAGTCGCCATCAATCGACTCTGTTCCCTGAACAGCTTGATGATTATATTGCAGAAGATAACCCTGTCAGAGTTATTGATGTGTTTGTTGATGAGATGGATTTGTGCAAGATGGGGTTTAAAATCATAGCTGCGCATACAGGCCGTCCTTCCTACCACCCTGCAATCCTGTTGAAGCTCTATATTTATGGCTATTTAAACCGTGTTCAATCCAGCCGCCGCCTTGAACATGAGACACACCGCAATGTGGAACTTATGTGGTTACTCGGACGGTTGACCCCTGATTTTAAAACAATAGCTGATTTCCGTAAAAATAACGCCAAAGGTATTCAATCGGTTTGCCGTGAGTTTGTCATGATATGCCGCAAACTCGACTTATTTTCTGATGCATTTGTTGCTATTGACAGCAGTAAGTTTAAAGCAGCCAACCATCGTGATTTAAACTTCACACGCTCCAAATTAAAATATCGTTTAAACCTCATCAATGAAAGCATTGCAAAATATTTAAGTCAAATAGACAGTGCAGACCGCCAAGAAGCTCTTATTTCTAAAGTGCGGGTGGAAAGACTCGAAAACAAGATATCCAGTCTTAAAGAGGAAGTAAAACGACTGAATAAAATTGAAGTGGCACTAGAAGTAGCACCAGACAAACAAATTTCACTCACTGATCCTGATGCACGGTCTATGAAAACCCGTGGTACAGGGATCGTTGGTTATAACGTCCAAACTGCCGTAGATGCTAAGCATCATATTATCGTGGCGCACGAAGTGACCAATGTAGGCCATGATCGTTCAGCGTTGCATCGAACCGCTCAGCTTGCCAAAGAGACCCTTGGCAGCAATGCCCTCGATGTGGTGGCTGATAGGGGGTATTACAACGGACTAGAGATTTATCGCTGTGAACAGAATCAAATCACCACGTATCTCCCCAAAGTGCAAACCTCCGGCAATGTGGCTAAGGGGCTGTTTGGAAAACGTGATTTTAAATGGATAAAAGAAGATAACGAGTTTGAGTGTCCAGCCAGAAAGCGTCTGGTCTGGCGATTCAAAACACAAGAGAAAGGAAAAACGGTCAACAAGTACTGGAGTTCTGATTGCCCTCAATGTGCCATCAAAGACCAATGTACGACAGGGAAATATCGAAGGGTTACTCGCTGGGAGCATGAAGATGTCCTCGATCAAGTCGAAGCCCGGATAGATAAAGAACCCGAAAAACTGGCCGTTCGACGGGCCACTGTTGAACACCCTTTCGGTACGATAAAGTCATGGATGGGTGCAACTCACTTCCAAATGAAAACATTGAAGCATGTAAGTACAGAAATGAGCCTGCACGTGTTGGCTTACAATTTAAAACGGGCAATGAATATACTGGGGGTAAATAGGCTCATAGAAGCCGTAGGTGTGTAGATCGCCTATACTTGCTTTTTTGCGATGTCCTGCAACGTTTTATAGTAGCTGGTCATAAAGGTAGCAGCTTTTTCCCAGCAAAATAAGTATTCCCTGAGAAAAGCTTAAAAGACCAAAGGGTAGTTAGAACAAGATTCCAGGTAAATACAGTGAACAAGCAGTTTTCACACAGTCTGGACCCAAAGCGGACATTGAATATTTGAAGTCCGCCGACCTCGCCCACGAGACAATAGGTTTATCCTCCCTTCCCCAAAACTGTTTTAATCTCGTTACTTACAGCCCTATTCCCTATAACCCAATCGGTGTTTGTCCTATAAGGATATTTATGCTATGTTTGCCACTATTGTAATTAGTTTAGACCTTGCTAGTATCTATTGACAAATAGTTTATATATTAAATAGAAACTCCCGATTACCAAGTTATAGCGATTAGGTTTACCTGAGGTCCAAGCTATTTTAAAAGATTCGGGGAGAACCAACCACGCACCTTCGGTTTGCAATACAACCTTCCCACACTATTTTCGTTACATATTAATATATGAAACACACTAAAAGGGGAGAAGTGTCCTTTAACGTCTGTCCTCGGCCAAATCTGTTTATCTGTATTTAAATTCGGACAAAACCAAAAGGGGGAGATAACCATGAAGATGACCAAACATTTATATAATTTTTTAGGTGGATTATTACTATCTTTATTCCTTGCAAGCCCTGCTTCAGCGGCCAATATAACAATTGACCCGGGCGATTATGTCGGAAGTTTTTCGGTAAGATTTTTTACTGGAGCTCTTTCTGGGCAGCAGGTTATTGATCTTCCTGAAAACAATTCCTATCAATTATTTATTGGCACCCATCTTATCACTTTTAGTATCGATGCATCAGGGA
>CAYFNV010000013.1:2855-73835 GCA_964344595.1 uncultured Nitrospina sp.
ATGTGTCCACCACTTTTTTGGATTCTTTAATAGTATCTGGGGATACCATTACATTCAAAAATACCACGGTCAATTTTGAACCGGGAAATTTTATTGGAAGCAGCAGTGTAAGGTTTGGAGGGCCAACGAACTTCGGACCTCATAGCCGAGTCCTTGTTCCAGGGCTTAATTATCAATTATTTATTGGCACCCATCTTATCACTTTTAGTATCGATGCATCAGGGAATGTGTCCACCACTTTTTTGGATTCTTTAATAGTATCTGGGGATACCATTACATTTCAAAATGTTTCTGTTGAAATCGATCCTGGCGTGTATACAGGTCAATACAATCTCAGATTTGCTACCGGAACTTTAACAGGACCTCAAACTCCGGTCTTGGTTCCAGGGATTAGCTACCAACTATTAAGTGCTGGATCAGGAGGAGTTTTTGAAGTTTTGACCGATCCCTGCTCCATCGTTCCTCCTGTTGGCTTAACAGTTGGAGGTAACTTTTTCAAAATTAGTTGTGTCGCTTTGGAACCGCCCGATGTGGATGAGGATGGAATCCCCGACGATAACGACAACTGTCCCAACACTCCCAATACTGATCAAGTTGATCAGGATGAAGACGGTGTAGGAGATGTTTGTGATGCTGATCTCGATGGAGATGGAGTAAACAACGATGCGGACAACTGTCCGTCATTTGCCAATACCGATCAGGCTGATCTGGACGGTGATGGTATAGGTGATGTGTGTGATGCCGACCTCGATGGCGATAGTGTCAACGATGAAGCAGATAACTGCCCGTTGATACCAAATACCGATCAGGCCGACGGTGATGGTGATGGTCTGGGGGATGCCTGTGATACTGATGATGACAACGACACCATCCTTGATGAGGTTGACAATTGTCCGAACATTGCCAATACAGATCAAGCCGATACCGATGGCGATGGTAATGGCGATGTTTGTGACGGTGATGTGGATGGAGACGGTGTTGGCAACAATGACGACCAGTGCCCGGCAACTCCGGCAGGTTCTGCGGTGACCCCCGAAGGTTGTAGCGGAGCCCAGTTCATCGAACTGAGTTGTCCGGCAGAAAGCTTCCCGAACCACGGCAAGTTCGTCAGTTGTGTTGCACATACGGCGAAGGATCTGGTGGACATTGGGCTGATTACCAATAAGGAGAAAGCCCGGTTCGTAAGCCAAGCCGCAAAGAAGTAAGTTGTTTGATTTATCAGATGGGCCGAACCGTCTTCCGGCGGTTCGGTTCCATTTTACCTTTTGGTTAACTATGAACAATTTTTTTATAAAAACATTCTTGGTTTCTTTGTTGTTGATTCTTAGCTGCGGCACTCTGCAAGCTAATCCTTTAAATGAAATTCGTGCTGATGCGCAAAATGTGCGAATCAGGGTTCAGGCTCTTCCTTTGGGAGAGGTTCTTGATCAAGTTACAGCAAAATCAGGAGTACGATTTATAGTTCCTCAATCTCTAATCGTAAGAAGTGTAACTGCGAATATAAAAACCAAAGACTGGAAGGAGGCTGTTCAAGATTTGCTCACTGACTTCAGCCGTGTGGAAATGTGGGACGAGGATTTGAAAAAGAGCAGGATTCAGTTGATAGCTGTAGGTCAACCACAACCGTCCAGCCGCAGCTCATCACTGGCACCTGTCAGGCAGCGAAGGCAAGTCGAGCCGGTTCTTAAGACAGTTGAAATAAAACCCCCGCCAACACCCAAACCAGCCTGGAGATGTTTTTCCTTAACAAGCAAAAAAAAGTGCTAAAAATATCCCAACCTAGCCCATTCCTCTATTTATAGGCGGGGCATGGGCTTTTTTATTTATGAACTCAATTATAGTGTTGCATCGACCGGTTGAGATCACTGCGATAGCAGACGTTACCCTTTAAGAGTGGTTTGTGAAATAATTTTTGCGGGTTATCTTATTATTTGCCCACAGGAGTCGGCAGGTAATCGTATTTCATGTTACGGCGTTGGGGGATGAAGCCGCTGTCTTTGATCAATCTTTTGATTTCCTCTTCGTCCATGCAATAGACGGTTCCGGCGGCGGCAACAACATTTTCTTCCATCATGGTACTGCCCATATCATTGGCTCCGTAATAGAGCGAGACCTGTCCAATTTTTGGTCCCTGTGTCACCCATGAAGATTGCAGGTTGTTGAAGTTGTCGAGGAATATCCGGCTGATAGCAAGGGTCTTCAAATATTCGAATCCAGTGACAGCGGTTTTGATGCCACTGTCCCCTTGGAGTTGTGTGTTCCCTGGTTGAAATCCCCAGGCAATGAAAGCTGTAAAACCCTTGGTTTTATCCTGTAATTTTCTGAGCCGTTCGAGATGTTCGATACGTTCTTCAAGGGTTTCGACATGACCGAACATCATGGTAGCAGTTGTGGGGATACCCATATCGTGCGCACGTTCCATGACCTCCAGCCACTCATCCGCCGTGCATTTTTTCGGGCTGATAATCTGTCGGACACGGTCAACCAGAATTTCTGCTCCACCACCGGGTATAGAGTCTAGCCCTGCCCGTTTGAGACGGGTGAGAGTCTCATCCAGCGAAAGTCTGGATATTCTACTGGTATGAACGATTTCAGAGGGAGACAGCGCGTGGAGATGGATGCCAAACCGATCTTTGATTTTTGTAAACAGGTCTTCAAAATAGTCTATCTTTAAATTCTGGTGATGGCCTCCTTGAAGAAGAATCTGGTTGCCACCCGCCGATACGGTTTCCTCAATTTTTTTTGCGATGGTTTCAAAAGGAAGGACATAGGAGTCGGCATCGGATTCCTTCCTATAGAATGCGCAGAAAGAACAATCGGTCACACAGACATTGGTGTAATTGATATTTCTGTCAACGATGTAGGTGATAGTTCTATCCGCCCTTTTTTTTCGGGCCAATCTGGAAGCAACGTTTCCAAGAAGCAGAATATCCGTTGTGGAAAACAGTTTTAATGCTTCATCAGGTTGGATGCGCTGACTGGCCAGGGCTTTTTCGAGGATAGATTCAATCATGGCAGGGCATCGCACCTTATTTCAAGGTGGTTTTGGTCAGGATCTGTGAAATATATAGATTCTCCTTCTCCGCGAACTACCGGTCCACTATCGATCGTTACATTTTTCTTTTTAAGCTCGTCAATGATCTTGCCAAACTCATCACGGCTGGTTCCAAAGGCGAAATGCATATAACCGTTGTCGCTAAGTTTTTCCAAAGCGGATTTCATTTCCAGTTCAGGAGTTTCAAACAGGGCGAGGAGGGCATTACCTGTATCGAGCATGATGTGCCTCAATCCTTTAGAAAACCTGTGGGCGACCGTGAACCCGAGGACCTCTGTATAAAAACGTTCGGCACGGTCCAGATCGCTAACATTGAGTGCGATGTGGTGGAAGCCTTGTAATTGCATGGTTACGCTTAAAGGGTTCCGTCACCCGCTCCAAAAGAAGTGGTCGTCAGGCCATCGATGCCCATATCCTTCATTTCTTCTTCCTTTGTCACAACAAAAATATGGTAACCAAATTTGCTTTTGATTGGACCACGCACTTCACCCACGGGTGCTTCCATAGCTGCTTTTTCAAGCTCGGGCGCAGCGGTGTTGTGTTCAAGAAACCCAAGGTCACCGCCTTTATTGCGACTTCCACAAGCACTGTATTTTTTTGCAAGTTTTGCAAACATTTTATACAGCATCTCGCGGTCTTTGTACTCATCTTCTTTGAGATGGTCGAGAAGCACTTTCGCAAGCTCTTCGGTGCTTAAAACGATGTGGCTGACTTGTATAGATCGTATAGACATATCGGCTAATCCCGCCTTTAACGAACATTGGTAAATGGGTTGATTAATATAATGGCATTATACTCTTCGCTTACCATCTGAGCAACCCACTAGGCGTGGGGCCATTGAGCAATAGCTTTCTTTTGTTGGCAACGCGTTGACTCGGCTTAATCCAGCTTTTGCACCTATTCAGGGTTTGAAGGATGTTTCGATGGCGTCAAGGAGAGATGCCACAGTGTATTGTTCTGGAACGATTTCTACATTCAATCCGGCATCACGGGCAGTTTTTTCGGTGATGGGTCCGATGCAGGCAATTTTAGTGTTTTTGATTGCGGGAAGGAGTTTATCACCCGTCAAAGCTAAAAAGTTTTTGACGGTGGAGGAAGAGGTAAACGTGATGAAATCGATACTACCCGCTTCGAGTCGCTTGGATAACTCGTCCATTTTCGGTGCGGGAAGAACTGTCTGATAAGCCGGGGCGACATCAACAATGGCTCCCAGTTTGCGTAATTCTTCAGGCAGTGTTTCACGAGCGATGGCAGCACGAGGTAAAAGAAACCGTTTCCCTTCTATATTCTCTTTGCCTATGCTTTCGATCAATGATTCGGCGACAAAATTTTCGGGCACAACGTCCACACAAATTCCCAGGTCGTGGACGGCCTCAGCAGTTTTGGGTCCGATGGTGAAGACTCGGAGTCCTTTCAAATTCCGGATATCCTGGCCAATGGCTTTGAGACGCTCCATAAAAAACTGCACACCATTGACGCTTGTGAATATCAGGCCATGATATTGAGCGAGGTTATTCAGCGCATTATCAAGAGCATCCCAATTTTCAGGAGAAATGGTCTCGATCACCGGGAAAAAAAACGGCTCTGCACCCAGCTCCTGCAGTCGTTCGATCATGGATTCGGCCTGATCGCCTTTTCTCGTGACCACCACAGTTTTACCGAACAGCGGCAGGTGTTCGTACCATTCGATGATGGGTTTCAGATTTACCACTTCACCGATAATGGTCAGGGCAGGTGGCAGTATTTTATCTTTTGCGGAAATCTCTACAATGGTGCCCAGGGTACCGACCCAGGTTTTTTGTCTGGCGGTCGTTCCCCATTGCACCACCGCAACAGGTGTGTCAGGGCTTTTGCCGAAACGCATTAGTTTTTCCACGATCAAAGGAAGCTTGCGTGCGCCCATGAGAAAAACCAAAGTTCCGGAGCGGGATGCAATCTTTTCCCAGTCAATATGTATATCACCCTGTTTTTTCTCGTTGCTCCCGGTAATGACGGAAAAGGTGGATGAAAGGTCACGGTGTGTGAGCGGGATCCCGGCATAAGCGGCCACTCCGGTTACCGATGTTACACCGGGTACAATGATAAATGAAATTCCAGCCTCTTTGACCGCCTGGATTTCTTCTCCTCCTCTTCCGAAAATGAAAGGATCTCCACCTTTCAACCGAATAACTGTTTTCCCTTCCCGGGCTTTGCTGATGAGCAGTTGGTTGATCTGTTCCTGCTCCATTGACGCGATACCTTCTTTTTTTCCTACATAAATTATTTCTGTACTTTTCTGTGTGAAGCGAAGCATGTCGGGGTTGACCAGATGGTCGTATAAGACGACATGAGCCCTTTGCAGCCACACTTTACCGTTCAGGGTAAGCAGACCTGTATCCCCCGGCCCGGCACCTATGAGAACTACTTTCCCTTGGTTTAAATTGGACATAATGGTTTTCCTGGTTTGTTAAGGCTGGGTACTTGATTCCCCTTTAAGCTGCTGTGAGAGCGTGAACGTGGTTGGCAAGGTCCGCGAAATCTTCAAGAGAGAGGGTCTCGCCTCTCCGATTAAGATCAATGCCAGCCAAGTGGGCTTGCCCGTTTTTTTTATTAAAAAGGTACTCCCAGTTTTTTAAATTATTTTTCAGCATTTTCCGTTTATGAAGAAATGCGGAATTTACCAGTTTGAAAAAAAGTTTTGGATTTTCGACCTGCACTCTTGGCTGTGACAGCGGTGTCAGGCCGATGAGCGAAGAATCGATTTTGGGTCTTGGAGAAAACGCAGTATTGGGAATTTCAAGTAAGCGTTGAACTTTACAATGATATTGGACGTAGACGGAAAGTGAGCCATATTCCCGATTTCCGGGTACTGCTGTTAAACGGTCCACCACTTCTTTCTGTAACATCAATGTCATGGCACATATGTAATCACGATAATGGATCAGTTTTTTCATGATATGTGTGGCGGCGTAATAGGGAAGGTTGGAAACGATATTAAGCCTTTTCCCAAGGGAAGCGTAATCAAACTTCGCGGCATCGCCTTCAATAAGCTTAAAAGATGGGGTATTGCCAAATCGGTTTTGTATATCTTTTGCCAGTCGGGGATCCAGCTCGACAGCGGTCAGGGAGTCAGCCTTATTTATAAGAAGCTGGGTAAGGATACCTTTGCCCGGGCCTATTTCAACCACATGTTCGCCAGGTTGGATATCAGCCAATTGGATGATGTTCTGAGCGATGTCGAGGTCGACCAGAAAGTTTTGCCCGAGTGGCCTCTTCCTCATTTCATGGAGAGTGAAGATTGTGACAACCGGGCCGCTGTCCGCAAAGCCATCTTTAGGTTTTCAGGGCAGGCTCTATCTCTTCCCGCAATATCGAATGCAGTGCCATGATCTACAGAGGTTCTTAAAATGGGCAGACCGAGAGTGATATTCACTCCCTGTCCATCAGAATCCATTTTTACTGGGATCATTCCCTGATCGTGATACATGCAGACAACAGCATCGTATTTCCTTGAATCTGTTCTGCCAAAAAGCGCATCCGCGGAGAAAGGACCACTGGCTTGAATACCCTCTGTTTGGACGGTTTTCAATGCTGGTAATATGAAATCGGTTTCTTCCTTCCCAAAAATTCCTCCATCCCCACAATGAGGGTTGAGTCCTGTCACGGCAATATTGGGAACATCGGTCACATGCCGGGACAACCAGTCGTGAGTCAGGCGAATAGTGTTAAGCACCCTTTCTTCTGTAATCAGGGGTTGAACTTGTCCCAGGGGAACATGTGTGGATACCAGTACGACCCGCAGATTTTTACCAGCCATCATAAGTGATGCCTGTTTGGAACCTGTAAGGTGAGCCAGCAATTCGGTATGTCCGGGAAAGGAGTAACCCGCAAGGTGTAAGCTTTTTTTATTAATGGGTGCCGTAGTTATGGCGGAAACTTCATCACGGAGTGCCAGTTCCACAGCTGTTTTGATGGCTTCATAACTGGCCCGGCCTGCTTCTGCAGAGGGCCTGCCAACTGGTATGCTCTCAGGCACGTTGTTCAGGTCGATGACATCAATGGTGCAGGTCTGGTACCAGCCATCTTCAGGCTTGTCTATAGTATGGATCAGGATTTCCGGAGCGTATTTTTTTGCTGTTTCCTGAAGCAGATGAGCATCGCCAATAACCACTGCACGAGATTGAATCGGCAGAGTATCATCCTGAAAAGCTTTGACAATAACCTCAGGCCCGATTCCTCCGGGGTCTCCCATAGTTAATGCAATAATAGGTGTAGAACTCATAGTCTGTAATTAATAACTCATTTATTGATCAAAACTTATTTTCTCAATTTATGAATTTTCCCTTTGGTTTTTTTTGACGACCCAGATGGTCTTGGGCTTGCGTCCAGTATTTTCTTATCCACGTTGCTTTCATATTCTTTAAAATTCTCAATAAACTGGTTTGCCAGTTCACGTGCCTTTTCATCATAGGTTTCCGGGTTTTTCCAGGTGTTCCTGGGGTGAAGGATTTCATCAGGAACGCCTTTGACCTTAAGCGGAACATGTATTCCAAAAACCGGATCTTCCTGGGTTTCAGCCTTGTCCAACTGGCCTTCAAGAATAGCCTTGATCATGGCCCGGGTATACTTAATCTCAACACGGTGTCCCACACCATAAGGCCCGCCAGTCCATCCGGTGTTTACCAGCCAACAGGATACATTGTATTTGGCTATTTTTTCTCCGAGCATGTCTGCGTAAACGGATGGATGCAGGGACATGAATGGAGCACCAAAACAAGTGCTGAAAATGGCTGTGGGTTCGCGACTCATGCCTTTCTCCGTACCTGCCACTTTTGCAGTGTAACCTGATATGAAGTGATACATGGCCTGCTCTGGAGTGAGCTTGGAAACCGGGGGCATGACCCCATAGGCATCGCAGGTCAGCATGATCACATTATTCGGGTGACCTCCCATTCCATTCAGCACCGCATTCTGAATATGGGTGATGGGGTAACTGGCCCGGGTATTCTCAGTGAGACTGGCATCATCAAGATTGAGTCTGCGAGAGTCAATATCCATAACTACATTTTCAAGCAGGGTACCAAACCGGCGGGTGCATTCATAAATTTCAGGCTCTGATTTTTTGGAGAGACGAATCACTTTTGCATAACAGCCGCCTTCAAAATTAAAAACTCCTCTGTCGCTCCACCCATGTTCATCATCACCGATCAGCTTGCGCAGGGGGTCTGCGGACAAAGTGGTCTTCCCTGTTCCAGAAAGCCCAAAAAATATTGCTGAGTCGCCTTTCTTGCCAATATTTGCAGAACAGTGCATTGATAGTACGGACTGTTTCTGAGGTAACAGGTAATTAAGAATAGAGAATACGGATTTTTTTATTTCGCCGGCATAACTTGTTCCACCGATCAATACCAGTTGCTTGCCAAAGTCTACGATGACGAAAACCTCTGAATTGGTACCATCAATCGCTGGAACGGCTTTGAATCCGGGAACCTGAATAACCGTGAACGCGGGTTCATGCGTTTCCAGTTTTTCCATATCGCGGATTTGGATAAACATGTTTCTTGCAAACAAACTGTGCCAAGCATGTTCAGTGATAACGCGAATATGAGTCTGGTGTTTAGGGTCAGAACCGGCGCAACAATCCTGTACATAAACATGTTTTCCCTGAAGGTAAGCCAATACCCTGGAGTATAGAGCTTCAAACTGCTCGACTGTGAAAGGTTTGTTGACTTTACCCCACCAGATGTTTTCCTGGCTGGACGGTTCTTGAACAATAAACTTATCTTTTGGTGCTCTTCCCGTATGTTCCCCTGTGCTCACACATACCGGTCCCAGGTGGGAGATGTGGCCTTCTTCGTTAGCAATAATGTGTTCATAAAGCTGGGGAGTGGATAAATTCCAATGAATCTTTTTCAAATTTTTCAGGCCATGCGTTTCTAACCCTACCTTATGTTTCAAAACCTTTTGCGGCATGGAAAATATTCCTTTATGATATGAGGGTAATGGGTATAACCCTTTGAAAGGGTATGAGTTCCCTGTTTTGTTTGGATCAAGAAGTAAACCGTTAATTTATAATAAAAGTTTATCATATCTGCGCAAAATAAAAACCGCTTTTTAACCCCAAAACCGGTCTTTTAAGAGGTTTGGAATGTTTCGATTATTTGGTGAAAAAAAAGAGGAACCCCGAATGAAGGTTCTGGCAAGAGAAAAAACCAGATATAACGATATTTATGTAATCCAGAATGGTGAACATCGGGAGCTTTGGTTTAAGGGAAACGGTGAATATTTCCTGCAAAGCCGTGTGGACACTCACGGACAAAACCCTCTCGCTTTGGTGTATTCACGCATGATGATGGCTTCACTGCTGTTTTCTCCGAATCCAAGAAGGATGCTTATGGTGGGCTTGGGCGGAGCTGCGGTGAGTAATTGTCTTCGTCAATGGTTTCCGGAGCTGAAAATAGACATTGTCGAGGTGGATGGCAAAGTCATTGAGATTTCCCAGAAATATTTTTCCCTGAGGGAATCAAACCACTGTCAGGTGTTTGAGGAAGATGGAAGGGTGTTTATTCAAAAGCGAAACGGGCAGGAGCCTTATGACTGGGTTATTCTGGACGCATTTAAAAGCGGTTCTATCCCCTACCATTTGAAGACCTGTGAATTCTATAAAGAAATCCGGGAAATACTTTGTCCCAAAGGCGTGGTGGGCTCTAATCTTTATGGCAAAGGTAATACATTGAAACCAAGGGATATCAAAACTTTTCTTTCTGTATTTCCGCAGACTTATTGTTTTGAAGATGACGACCAAGTTGCGACCGTGCTCATTGCGACAGATGGAAAGCGGTGGAGCGAGGATAAAATCCGTGAAAGGGCATCTTTATGCCAGGTTCTTCCCCATCCATTCTCTATGGCAGATATTGCAAAAACTTACCGCCCGGGAAAATTTCAGGAAGATTCGGTCTCAACTTTTAGAGACCATTTTTCCGGTAACGGTTTCCTGTTCGATGTTGAACGAGAAAACCTGCAGAGTTCACAAAGCCGTCGTTACCCCATAGTTAATGTTTATTAATGAGGGGTGTCTAAGAGGATAGATCAAATATTTGGACTTTCCCAAAATCCATATTAGCAACAGCTAGTTGGTCATTGAAGAAGGAGAGCCCCCCCACTTTTCCAAACTGGCCTGTCCGTTTCCCAGGTTTGTGATAAACCCTCTGAACTTCCAGTTTGTTGTTGAAGTGTACAATTTGTCCATTCCAGAAATCGGAACCGTAAATGCCGTGTTTGGGATGCCACGCCATAAAATAAATATCGTCCACTCCGCAGTCTGCCTTGCCAGCCTTGTGGATCAAATTGTTCTGGGAGTCAAAATGTTTCAGTAAAGACTCCGATTTGTCTCCTACCAGATATTCATCATTGGGCAGGCAACATATGCTGACAGGTTCGTTAAGGTTTGCTGAAGGCTGATCGGCAGGAATAGTACGGACTTCAGTACCACTCTTGTCAAAGATTATTATCCGGTTATGTTCTGGGTCAGCCACCCAAATATTATCCTGATTGTCAATAGATAGACTGAATACCATTCCCAGTTCTCCAGTTCCAAACTGGAAGAGATAATTTCCATCTTTATCAAATTTCTTTATTAACTGCGCTTTCTCGACTATGACATATATGGATCCTTCGCTATCAATAGCGATGTTGTTTGGGTACTGCATCTTTCCAGGTGCGGTTCCCCAACCACCAAAATGGAATTGATAATATCCTTCCCGGGAATAGCTGTGGACCTGATGGTTTTCATAACCAGTTACCAGCAGGTTGCCATCCTTATTGTGGCATATACCTTGCGGGGACAAGTTGTAGCCGATACGCACATCGGCTATTTCGAGAATCCGGGTTTCCCGTAAGCCCGTTGACATGTTTGAACCAGACAATTTTTCGCGAAATTCGACCAGTATATCCAGAGTGTTTTTAACCCTGGAATCTCTTTGAAATTCAAACTCGCTCCGATCCAGTTTGATTTGCACCTGAGCGTTTTCTGCTTCAACATTTATGGTGTCTGAAATCTCTGAAATATCGTACTCGGATCTTAGTTCATCAAGCTGGCTATGTAGCGAAGAGATCTTGAAAACACTTTCCTTTCGAGATTTTGATTCTTCCCTGACTTTCTTGTCTTGTTGAGTGTGATATTCGTTTAAAGTGTTAAAAAAATGTTGCGCTTCCGCGCTTTCATTATTGTCGAGATCCAAAAAAGCCCCTGCCAGAACAAGCCGGTGCAGGTTGAGCGACTGGTTGATGTCCAGGCTCATGATCATTCTACGTATCAGGTTGACTTGAAATTGCACAATGGCAATATTATCGTTGATTGTAATGGGGGAAAGTTTATCTTCTACCTTGCTCTGTTTTAACTGAATATCCAGGTCGTTCCGTTGACGAACAACTCCTTCCAGTTGTTGAATGAGTTCCTGTGCTTTTTCCTGGTAAATAGACTGATTCTCCACCAGCTTTATAGCGCAGGCGACAAGCTCTTCTTTGTGATTCGCAAGCTCAGGGAACTGAAACACATCTGGTCCCCAAACTATGGTTTCATTTTCTTTTTTTAAGTCTGAACCTTCTGTTTTAAAGGCTTTCAATGCCCCATTAAAATCCAGGTTCTCAGAGTCATAAGGCACGGGGGCAAAGTCTGCCAGTGTGAGACCTGTCTTTGTTTTGGTTTCACTCGATGCAGGGCACCTTAAAATAGTATCCAAAGAATTCAGAAATTCTTGCTCCAGCAGAGTGTAAGCCCAGCTGTCTTCATGGAATCCAATCAGGATTTTCATAATATCTTCGAAAGAGGATTGGTCTCCATGAATTTTCCCCGCGAGATTTTCCAGGTATATATTTTGGCAGTTATTGACTGCAAGGTTCCTCAAATTGAACCAGTGAGATTGCAATTCAAACAGTAAATGCTGTTGCAGATCCATGATTCTGTCATTGGCATAATACCGGGCGAGAAAAGTAGACAATTTGTCTTTTTCTCCCTGGGATTCTCCCAGTATCTGAACCATCGATTCCTCACTTTTTTCTTTTTCTCCGAAGTACTTTTTCATGAGACCCAGGGTTCCCTGAGTTTGTTGGAGTAAGACATTGAGTAAAGATTCTAATTGGTTTTCAGGCAATCCACTTTCAACCGAGCTACTAAGAAACCGGGAGAATTGTTTAACAGTCCTCCGGTATGAATGGATTACATTTCTGCTATATCTGTAATGCTTTTTATCTTCTTGTTCGGCGATATGAAGGTTGCGGTTGAAATCACGAATTCCATTTGGATCCTTCATGATCAATTTCTGCTCTTCAAGTAAAAGCTCATTAAACTTTAAGGCTTTTTCCTGCCATGTTAAAAAGCAACTCAATATATTGTCCCTGTCTTGTATTAATTTTTCTTCAGCTCCATGGAGGGCGAGGTCAAAGGTGGTATCGGAAATGGTCACATCTTTTTTTGACAGGCGACCTAGTAGACTTGCGGTATTTAATTTTAGTTCCCTTGTGGTCGGCGTCTCCTTTGACGTATTTTCATTTAAAAGGTTAAAGGTTTTTTCGAGTGCTGACAGGGATTTTGAATTGTTGTCTTCCTGTTCATGGACAAGCGCCTGGTAAAAAGTATGAGAGGGGTTGGAACTTTCACCTAAACTTTCTGCCAATGTACTCTGAGTAACCAGCGGGATCAGGTATTTGAAAACTTTTGTATTAAAGGTGAAGCCGATATGCAGACAACCTTTCAAGTCTATCGCTGTCAGGCAGGGGGCTTCGAAAGCCTCCCCGGAACTCGCCCCGTCAATCGCAAATAAATATTGTCCAAAAGGAGAGAACACCTGAACGCGTTCATTATTGAGGTCTGCTATATATAACAGGTCATTCGGGGCCACGGTTATGCAGAGGGGGTACTGGAATTGTCCGGGTTCGGTTCCATTTTCTCCAAAAGACATTATTTCCTGCCATCTTGAATCAAACTTTCTAACCCTGTGATTGCCACTGTCGGTGATGAAATAATTTCCATGACTGTCCCTGGAGATGGAAGTGGGCAGCTCAAACAATGGGGGAGAAAGCAGGTTTGGAGGAGTCCCCTGGAGTTCTGCCAATTGTTCTTCCAGCACTGTTCCCCGGTCTCCGAGACATCCCAATGATACACCCTGGGCATCAAAAAACTGGATTCGATGGTTGTAGCGTTCCACCACAATAAGGTTACCAGAAGGTTCGACCATTATGTCATAGGGTTCATTGAGTTCCCCTTTACTGTCTCCACAGCTACCAAAACTTAGAAGATGAGCTCCTTTGGAATCAAACTTCTGTATCCGGTGGTTCCAACAGTCGGCGACATAGATATTTCCGTCATGGTCTACCGCGATACCTTTAGGATATTGGAATTGCCCGGGTTCTTTTCCTTTACTGCCAAAACTGTGGAGAAGGTTATGTTGGGGATCGTAGACCTGAATGCGGTGGTTGAAGTCATCGGCAAGCAACAAATTACCATCCTGATTGAAACAAAAACCTGATGGGGGCGATAACTCTTTCCCGGAATCTTCTCGGTATACGGTGTCTAACTTAGCGGATAAAGGGTTGTCTTGAGGGGCCATGTGAAGTTGCATGCGTGGGAAAACTTAAAAACTCGCCAGCATTTAACCACAAAAGCAAGGACATTACAAAGGCTCAAATTATCGAGAATGGCAGGATTGGTTTGAATGAGGTGTTACGAATAAGGATGCAATAGTTTGAGGGGTAAGAACTATGTATAAATTAATTATCAAATCGACTTGTTATTTCTCTTGGCAAATAAAAATAGCTGGTAGTCCAAAGGGAACCCAAAAAGTTTATGCTTCCACCGGAACTTGGCAATTTGAGCAAACAGTTTGTAGGTCCATACAAAAAGAAATTTTTTGATTGGATTTTTAACCCGCTCTTTTGCCCAGATCAGAGTATCTGAGTCGAGAAACATGAAGATATAACTCGATATCATCGAAACCAATTGGGCTTGTTTGGTGGTAACCCAGGGTGTCTGTTTATCATACAGTTTCATGTGGGCCCAGCCTTCCAGTTGTTTGGGTTCCTGAAACCCAAGCTTGACGGCCGTGTCATACAAGGGAGTTCCGGGGTAGGGCATGTAGATAAACATTTGTCCCCGGTTGCGGCTGTCATACGCAAGAAACTTATCCAGCATATTTATTGTGGAGTCTATCTGTCCGCTTGTTTTTTCTGTCAACTCATGATGGGTATGGTTCAGTATTGGAATGCCAACGAGGGTAGAAAAAATGACTTTGATTCCGTATTGCCGGCATTTTTCCGCAAACTTGTAATTGTCTTCAACATCCATATCTTTATCAATCACATCCAGGGATTCCTGGTCGCCGGATTCGGCTCCGCACAGGATGCTGTAGGTTTTGGAGTCGCGTAAAAGTTTCCAAAGCTCGTTGTCCGCTTCAGCCAGCTGTTTTGCGCGCCCGTCAAGATTGCCGAGCCTTAGTGTCAGGCCCCGGTCAATGATGCCTTTCAGAATGGCTTTGGCTCTTTTGACATTTACAAAAAACAGGCTGTCATACAAGTTGACCCCGTTGATGTTATATGTGTTCTGCAATTTTTCCAGATCGTCAAGAACCGCTTCGGGATTCAGCCCGACCCATCTTCGGTCGTTAACCGTAACCTCACTGCAGAACGCGCACCGATATGGGCATCCGTAACTTGAAACGTAGTTGATTGTTCGGCTCCCGAATTCTGTAACCATGACGCATTTTTCGATGTCAACGAGGTGATAAGGCAGTGGCGGCCAGTCGTCGATAGACTCCAGTTCCCTGTCCGGATTGATGAGTGTTTGACCGTTTTCTTTCCAGAGCACACCTGTGATGCCTTCATAATTTTTCCCACTTTCGATTCTTTTTACGACATCATAGAGGGCTCTTGCGCCCTGTCCTTTTATGACAATGTCTATATAGGGGTTTTCCAGCACCTGCTCGGGGTGTACCGAGGGGTGCCACCCTCCCCAAATTATCTTAATGTCCTTATTGGCTTCTTTGGCTATTTGGCTGGCTTTGAGTCCACCCTCAATCTGCAGGCCGGTCATGGCGGAGATTCCTAAAACCAGGCTGTTCCTGGCGGATTTTCGAATTTCTTCATAGGGGTCGGAGTAAAGGTTTTCGGCAATGATCTTGATGGGATAACCATCTTTATCAAGAAACCGGGAAACACAAATCAGGGAAACAGGAAGATCGACCGGTTTGTAGTAGGGGTCGGGTCTTGGATTGAATAACAGGATCGATTTTTTCATAAACTCTTGATTGGCAATATTGATTGCTTATCTAATTAACCTATATGCACTTTGAAATTATAGCCCAGGAGTTATCTTTTCAATCCGTGATAATTAGTTTTTCGATTTGCTCGTCTGGTGCTGTTCGATTTGTTTGAATTTGGAAACGCCGGCACAGCATTTTTGGCAGCATTTTTAACGCGTCCCATTTGCTTTTCAACAGCACTTGTCCCTGCCCACGATAGGTGAAGTATTTGATATCCGTAAACTGGTGTTTCCAAATGGAAATCAGATATTTGAAATACAGGCTCAAGGAATAGTTTTTGATGAAAACCCAGATGTCATTACGTTTGCAAAGGTAAACATAACGGTTGCTATATAAGCCTACCGTGGCGGTACCTATGTGGTAGACCTTTGCTTTTGGCAGGTAAACGGCTTTGAGCCCTTTTAATTGCCCGCGCATATTGATATCGACATCTTCTGCGAAGATAAAAAAATCTTCATCGAAAAGACCTACCTGATTGAAAAATTCACGCCGATAAATTCCCGCTCCTGCACAGGCTCCGAAAACATATTCTTCTTTTTCGTATTGTCCTGTGTCTTTTTCCCCTTGTCCTCTTCCGCCGCCTGCCGACCAGCTGTGAAACAGGTCGCCGGTGTTGTAAAAAACATCGCGGTTGTCGAGAAACATCATTTTGGTCGTGCCCATTCCGCATTCGGGGTGACGTTCCATGCCTTCGTAAAGTTCTTTCAGCCAGTCGGAAGTTACCTCGATATCGTTGTTAAGCAATACAATATATTCTGCGTTGGAGGCTTTGATCCCTTCATTGCAGGCTATGGCAAATCCCATATTGTCGGGCATTTTCAGCAATCTCACCCAGGGATATTTTTCCTCGATCATTTCACGGGAACCATCGGTCGAACCATTGTCTACAACAATGACTTCATGGCCATCGAAATCAAGCTTGGCAAGAGAATCAAGGCACATGCCAACGAAACGCATTCCATTCCAATTTGGTACCACAATACTTACTTTCAAGGGCAAACCTTTCCGGGAGTCAGGGTTTATCTCCACCTTTTCGGTGTTTTCTCCAAACTTCTGAATAGTGTGTTGCATATCTTTGGCCTTTTGGTCAATGTTTATCAGTAATTTGTTGGCTCCCTGATGTGAAGACTGATATTTAAGGCATTGCTGTAACAATGGGTATTGTTTGTCGGGAGAAACCAGCAACGCCATTCTGTACCAGGCGTTGGCCCTTATATGAGAGTAGTTCCGGTCCGATGCCGCAATGTCTGCAAATAATTTATACCCTTCAGTCTGATCGCCAGATTTTACCAGTTCTGAAGCCAACGCATATCGCATAATGCAATTATCCGGATCTTTTTGCAGATAGAGTTCCAGCGTTATATGTTCTGGTTTTTGGCTGGAATCCAGTTGAGCCAGATTTCTAACAATCAGAGTCTGCAACCATTCACGGCCCTTTTTATCGTCAGCGTCCCAGGCTTCTGCATAAAGGTTTTTAAGTCCATCTCGATCCCTTAGGTTTTGCAGGCATTCAACGGAAAACTGCCAGCAATCATGTCGATCAGGTTCTTTCTTCCTGATACTTTCAAATTCATTTAAAGCTGCTGCGTAATTGTTTTTACGTTTGTGAAGTAGTCCTTTCAAAAAAGTATCCTTTAATGTATCGTCCAAAAATGTGTCACTCAAACTATGACCAAAACGTTTTATTTCTTCTTCAACAAGGGTCACCGCTTCATCATGTTTTTGTAGTTTGAGTTTTTGATTGCAAAGTTTCAGCCGGGTATTGGACCAGTCTGGAGCGTATTTGAGTACTTGTTCAAATGCTTTTTCAGCCAATTCTATGTTACCCATGGCAACATAGGCTTCTCCCATATAGTCGTAACCTTCCGCGTCAAATGGGTTCAGCTTGACAAGTTTTTTACATTCCTTGAGGACAGTTGCCAGCTTTCCTTGTTCTTGATCAGAGCGGTCAAAGCCCGGGGCGTGCCAGTCGGATTGAGTGAGGGACTCCAACTGCCGCATTTTTTCCTGCCAATCAAGTGTCAACGGGTCGTCTGTGCGGGGCTCTATAGAATCCAGGCGGTAAATTGGAAACCGGGCCAGAAAAACTTTTAACAGTTTATAACGCAGGCCGGTGATTTCTTCAAGACGGTCAATATCCAAGTCCGTATAACTTTTGATCAGGTACCTGGGTTTGTGTTGCATGAGTCCGCCTATGAAGCTGTCGTAAAAACCTTCCAGGTCCTGAGTGTCCCATGGACCGATGGTGTAATGCAGGTAATTGTCGGAAGCGGGTGAGCCAGTCAGATGATAAAGCTGTGAAAAAGTACCCCAGACAAAAACTCTTTCACCGCTTTCACCTCGCATTCTCATCAGGCGTTTGAGAATTTTACCAAGTCGAGGAAGATAAAGGTATTGGTCAAATTTTTCGTAGTGGACCAGGGTTTCAGGTGCTGTTGGGCGGAGATAATAAAAGGCCATGGTTTTCAAATTCCAGGCCAGCAATATGGCAAAACTGGATAGGATTAATGCTGCCAGAGGTGGTTCCAGAGACGCTATGAAATCCACCCCTAAGCCACAACCCAACGAAAGCAGGCCAAACAACGGAAGATAATGGTATCTGGAAAATGCCCGCTGAAAAACGATCATACTTAGCAGGATCAGGCTAAAAGTGGTCAACCAGATATTTTGATTTTGGATGCAATAGATTGTTAGAGGAATGAGACCCAGCCAAACAGGCAGAGCCTGCTTGAATAGTTTACCAACTTCAAACAAGACGCTAAAGTGCATGTTCTTGGTTCGAGTTAGTCTCAGTGTGGTGGCCATCCTTGTATTCAATTGTTTGCGAGATGGTTTATCCCAATATCCCATCTTCCATTCGATCAGGTTGGATCCTGCCATCACACCTCCACAAACCAGTGCAAATTGTAAGGAGGAAAACCCACCAAACTCATACCAGACTAATGGAGCCAGAACCCCTGCGAAAAGGGCGGTAGTGCATTTGCCAATGGTAGCGAGACCAAAACAAATCCCTGCGATGACTACCCACTCAGGTCCAGCTTGTAAGAAAGCCAGTCCGGCAAATATAAAAGGGATATAAAACTGCTCGAAATTGAAAGAACCTGCTGTCAGGTCTGGAGATGTGCCATAAAAGGAATAAAGCAATGCTCCTGTGAAGCTGGCCCAATGGTTATGGGTTAAACTCCACAAGGTTCCATAGATAGACAGTGAACCGGCTACATGAAAAACTGTCTGTGAATGGCGTATACGCTGGATACCTCCCTCAGCAGAACCATAAAGTTTGTCAAATAACAACATTTTCCACATTGGGATGCCAATGAGCTGGAGATCTTTTTTCCATTTGAAGCCTTGTGACGCAAAACGGGCCCGGTAAGTGTAAATGGCGAAGTCATCGTCTATGGGAAAATTCCGAAAGGGCCTGCGAAACAAAATCGCAGATAAAGAAACTGTGATTAAAAATGTCAGGGGCAGAAGGTCCATGACGAGTTGGGATTTTTTCCAGAGTATTAGAAAATCTGGTTAAATTTGAAATGAGCGGAATGTCTCCGCAGGTAACTCCGTTTTTTATATTTAGCAGTTTTGTTTTGCTTTATATATGCTTTAGCCAAAAGCCTCTCCAGTGTGAGGGCAGACTTAGCCGGTCTATTATTGATCGGATAATTTTCGAGGTTTCTTTAGCACAGACTGGAGGCCATATCCGGGTAGGCCAGACCTTATGAGTATAGATAACAGGACATTGTGGATCAACCTTCAATTCCTGTTGTCTGAACAAGCATCAGGTCAACTTGCTTTTCATGGTGAGATTGAGGAGAATACCTGCAACGTCAATGAATATAGGAGATCCAAATGCAAGAAGATTTCATAAAAGCCTTTAAAGATATAGAACAACGGGTTGGACTTCTCCGGAGGTTACTTTGACGTTGATGAAAAAGAGCAGTCTGTAAAGTCTTTGGATGAAGAAACTGCCCGCCCTGAGTTTTGGGATGATAATGAAACCGCTCAAAAAGTTCTGCAAAAAAGGTCTGGCTTGCTACGTACGATAGAAATCTGGAAAAAACTTGAATCAGAAAAAGAAGATCTTGGTGCGATGCTGGAACTTTCTGCAGAGGAAGAAGACGCTTCCATGGATGAAGAAATCCAGTCTTCTTTATCCCACTTGCTAGAGCAATTAAGTCAGGCGGAATTGAAGGCCATGCTGTCAGAGAAAACGGATTTTAATAACGCTATCATGGCTATTAACTCTGGTGCTGGAGGAACCGAATCTCAGGATTGGGCTGAAATGCTGTTGCGCATGTATTTGCGCTGGGGAGATCGCAATGGTTATAAAACGGAAGTCCTCGATACCCAGTATGGAGAAGAGGCGGGGATAAAGAGCGCAACGATCTTGTTTTCTGGTGATTACGCGTTTGGATATTTAAAAGGGGAAGTTGGAGTTCATCGTTTGGTACGTATTTCTCCCTACGATTCCAATAAAAGACGCCATACCTCATTCGCCTCGGTTTTTGTTTATCCTGAAATTGATGATGATATTGATATCGAAGTGAAAGAAGAGGAATTAAAGATAGATGTCTATCGTGCTTCGGGTCCTGGAGGACAAGGGGTGAACACTACTGACTCCGCAGTCCGGTTAACCCATGAGCCATCTGGTATTGTTGTTCAGTGTCAAAATGAAAGATCTCAGCATAAAAATAAAGCATCAGCTTTAAAAGTTCTAAAAGCTCGCCTTTATGAATTGGAACAGGAAAAACTGGGTGAAGAAAAAAAGGAAATGGAAAAGCAAAAAAAGAAGATAGAGTGGGGCAGTCAGATTCGTTCTTATGTCCTTCACCCTTACCAGTTAGTTAAAGATTTGAGGACGGGTATGGAGGCGGGAAATGTGGAGGCGGTGCTGGATGGAGATTTGCAATCTTTTATCCAGGCATTTTTACGCTTTGATAAGACTGGAGTGGAGGAAGGAAAGGAATGAAATCGGCAATACAGCCATCCTTGATCAATGACCCATTTGGAGACCCTGGACTTCTGGTGCGTTTTCTTTTGCAAAAGCGCGCCCTGTTGTTTGACCTGGGTGATTTGTCTGCCGTGTCAAATGCTGACCTTCTAAAAGTATCCCATGTTTTTGTCAGCCACACGCATATTGATCATTTTATTGGTTTCGATAGGATGCTGAGAACACTTTTTGGAAGAGAAAAGACGTTAACTATTTTTGGGCCAAAAAATATTATTCAAAATGTTGCGGGCAAGCTGGCCGGGTTCACCTGGAACCTGGTTGAACAGTATGATGAATCGCTCACCATCGAAGTTGTTGAAGTATGTGAAACTGGATTGTTAAAAGCTACCTTCCGGGCAATTGAGCGGTTTCAGCTTTGTGAAGAAAAAAAAGAACCTTTTGTAGATGGTTTGATCTTAAATGATCCTGCGTTCGTTGTACACGCAGCAATATTAGAGCATCGAGTACCTTGTCTGGGGTTTGCGTTGCATGAGAAACCTCACGTGAATATTGACAAAGAAGTGTTGGAGTCTATGAAGGCAGAACCGGGTCCCTGGTTGAATGAATTGAAAAAAAGTGTTCTGCAGGGTGATCCGGAAACTTCACTGGTTAAGGTTCCCTTTAGAGAAAAAGAGTGCGTCCGCACAGAGAATATTCCGTTGGGCCAGCTCAAGAAGGATTTAGTTGAGATTTTCCCGGGGCAAAAAATCGGCTATGTGGTGGACACAGTTTTTAACGACCGAAATAGAAAGAAAATTGTCAATTTGGTCGATTCTGCGGATATTTTCTTTTGCGAATCGCCCTTTCTGGCCGATGAGGAAGAACGGGGACAACAGCGTTGCCATCTCACATCCCGCCAGGCTGGGTTTCTGGCGCGTGAGGCGGGCGTCAAACAGTTACAGGTTTTTCATTTTTCATCCCGGCACAAGGATTGCCCGGAGCAGTTTTATAATGAGGCTCAAGAAGCTTTTCAAGGATAAGAGAAGCAATAATGCAAAGTACTGAAAAAAACGCCAAAACTCTCCTGGTAGTTTTCATCATTCTAGGTTTTAACTATGGCGTTAGCTTCCAGCAGTTTCTCCATTTTGACTGGACCGACCCAAAAGGGCTGAGTGACTCGGCAAGTTACCTTGCTATGTCAAATGGGGAATCTGACGTAGCCTCGATTCACCGATACCGTATCATCATTCCTTTTCTTGCAGACGTTGTTCGAGATGTAATTCAACCCCTTTTACCTGCCGAGAAGTTGCATGCTGTTGATGCGCTCAGTTTTTATCTGGTCAATTACCTGATAACCAGTCTTGCAGGTTTAGTTTTGTACTTATTTCTTCTTGAGCTGAAATTTAAACCTGAAAGAGCTTTGCTGGGTGTGTTTATATTTTTGGGTAGCCGGATTACAATTCTTTCGACAGGTGGTCCAGTAGTAGATTCCTTATATTATCTGGCAATCATTGTTATCGTCTATTTTTGTTTGACTCAAAGATCAATGTTGTTCAGCTTGTTGGCACCCGTTCTAATTCTTACCAAAGAGACCACGGTGCCTTTCTTGTTTCTTCCGCTCTTCGTGAAGGAAATGAATCGGAAATTAATTCTCCTTTCACTGTCGGTATCTTTTGTCATTCTATTTTGGATGAGGAATGCAATAACAACTGCTTTGCCAAATATTGTCAAGTCAGATGACCCGATACTGACTACAATCGCAAATCACCTTTTTTCAGGACTGGATAACCTTGCCCAAAGTTATTTCACCCTAACTGGGTGGCATGATCTTTTTTCACCGTTTACCGTATTCTGGTTGATCGCTTTTTTTGGGGCCTGGCTAGAGTTTGGCAAGATAGAAACTTATTATCAGATCCCTCGTTTTTTGTTATGGACAATTCCTATAGCATTTGGGTTTACTGTTCTAAGTTCAAATGCGGGTCGCATGTTGCACAGTCTGTTTCCAGTTGTAATTCCTTATGCGTTAATTGGTATTGACTACGTATTGTTCCGTAAACAGGAAGAGAATTAAATTAATTACTCGATAGGTGGTTGATTCGTTGATAAATGGTGATCTTGTTGTTGGACGAAGGTGAGCGGAACTCGTGGATCTGGATGTCATAAGTGTTGTTGACCCATATGGCTGGCGCATCCAACTCCACCCGGTTATAGTTATTGGCTAGAAGAACTTCTTTGACTTTTCTTGATGCGGAATCTATATCTCCTGATTCCACAAAAGGCCGGTCTTTCCCCCTAAGCACAATCCAATCTGGTGGATGATGGTGTTTAAGATCCTGATTCTGGACCATTTTCATTCCCGTGTAAAATGCCAGTGACTCAAATTCGCTGTCTATATAACAAGTATCACCGGGTTTCCCGTGTGTTTTGAAAAACTCCACCACCGCGTCAAGAGGACCTTTATAAACATGGCTGATTTCATATAAATAATCGAAATACACAGACTTGATATGAACCTCACGTATAAAGCTGGCATAGACATTCTCCAGATACGGACTTTTCTGAAACCATTCTGAGTTATTTCTGACCAGCGATTTAAATGGAAAAAGGGGTCCAACATGAATAATGTTTGTGGTGATGAGAAGTGTTGCCAGGCAGCTTTGCAGTAAAGGATGTTTTGGAAATATGTTTGTTAATAAAATAGCCAGTAGTAGATAGAGCAGGGGAAAGCTGGAAATTATATATTGCTGGAGGGGCATGGAGTGGGGTAATGCTGTAAGTAACATGGTCAGACTGCAAGTTATAAGTAGGCTGGTTTGCATGGATAAGGTTTGAATCCGTTTCAAAAATAGCAGGGGAAGTAAAATAAATGGAAAAATATAATTGTTCACCTGAAACAAAAAACCAAAAAGCCTTTTTGGAAACCCTTGTAATGAGGGATCAATGAGTGTGCTGGTGGAAGCAAGGTGCTGTGAAACATGCGAGAACATGGGAGAAATAAAAATCAACCATGGGATGCTGAATACCCCTGTGATTCCGGCTGCCCATGCGGCCCGATATCTGTTTTCAGGCAGTGTTTCCCTGATGTGCATGAAAAAATGAATCAATATCCCCGTGATCATTCCTGCAAATTCCACATACATGGTATGAAAAAAAACTATGGAAACTACTGTTAGTGGAAAGGGATTCCATTTTTTATTTTTGTATATGTCTATATAAAAATTTAAAAGTAGAACAGTCAGCAAAATGGGGATGCCTACATACCGTGCGGTACGAAAATAAATCAGAGCTGGAATGGACGAGGCCAGCAAAAAGGCCGCAAAAAAAGCGATTAATGGTCTACCTGTGAACTTTAAGGAAAACCGGTAAAAAAATATAACAGAAAGCAGACCGATTATTGCGAACGGAAGTCGGGCTGCAAATGTGGTTTGCCCTAAAACAGACAGAGAAAATGCCTGGACGTAGTAAGAAACCCAAGGGCGATAGACAAACAACCCGTCATATACATCTGCAAACATCATGGAAGAATTCATTCCATCTGAATGCATCGGAAGCCCATATTTGAGAATGGTTGTGGTGATTAATGTGTCGGCACCTTCATCGATTTGCAATACACTGCCATCAAGTCCCATAAAGATCATTGGGCACGTATAAATTATCAGGAAAACTATGGGGAAAAGATTGAACTTAAGGGGTTTAAGCGGGTTCATGGACTGGTTTGCCAGAGTGGATATGGGAGTGGAAATTGCTAAAGCCAATTGAGATTATATTCGATAAGTAATAGAATTTAAAATATATTACTGGGAACGGTATCAGTGGTCTCATGGTCTCTCCCAATATGAGTTTGTATCACACACTCCCTCTCACCTGAGAAGCCATGGTGGATATGCGGAAAGTACAAGAATGTCTAGAAACGCCTTCGACAGAAGGCCAGATTTTCTTTAGCCGGATGACCGAAAAAGAAACATTCCCATGCATCTCTATTGTTGTTTTGGCCTATCGTAGCGGTGAAGGTATCCATCAGTTTGTTAAGTCCTTAATCAAATCTCTTGAAGAACATGAGCCCAATTGGGAAATTGTCCTGGTTGGTAACCACTTTGCGGATGATGGAGACCCGACCCCATGCATTGTCAGTAAAATTGCTGAGAATCACCCTCGAATTCGTGCTGTGACCAGAATCAAAGAGGGTATGATGGGATGGGATATGAAAAGTGGCCTGGAGGCTGCTACAGGAGAAACCATTGTAGTGATTGACGGCGATGGCCAAATGCCTTTTGAAGATGTGATTCGTGTTTACAGAAAGCTAAAAGATGAAGATTTGGACCTGGTTAAAACTTTTCGAACACAACGTGGAGATGGGTTCTATAGAAAAACCATTTCAGTCGTGTACAATATAATTTTTAATATTTTATTTCCGGGCCTCAACTGCAGAGATATTAATTCAAAACCCAAGATCATGACTCGCGATGTTTATGATGCCATGGATCTGAACTCTAACGGATGGTTTATAGATGCGGAAATAATGATCCAGGCGGGAAAGATGAACCTGAAAATTGGCGAAACCCCTACCGTTTTTCACCGGATAAACTATCGACCTTCTTTTGTTAAAATCAGATCAATTTGGGAATTTTCCATAAACCTTATCTGGTATCGTTTATTCGGCAGGTCTAAAATATAATTGAGAGGCTGGACGCATTGCAAAAAGATTCCATTATCCTCCCGATAAAAGAGTTTATCAAGCAATCCCCAACGTTAACTCGTTTTCTGGCAAATTACGTTGACCATTTTTATGAAGACTATTCAGCCCACAAAGTATTCCTGGAAAATAATCGAAGAAAAGCTCTTAAGCTGAATTTGGGCTCGGGCGCAGACTCAATGGGAGATAATTTCCTGAATGTGGATTATTACCCAATGAAGGGTGTTTCAATGTGTACAGATGTGCATCATCTTCCCTTTCGGGAAAACTCTGTTGATGCAGTGCAATGTATGCAGTTGTCTGAGCATGTTGAAGACCCTCGTAAAATGATTTTGGAAATTCACAGAGCCTTAAAGTTTGAGGGAGAAGTATTTCTCACAGCTCCGTTCATGTACCCTTATCATGAAGCTCCGATAGACTTGAGCCGATGGAGCCAGGAGGGACTTAAAAGTCTTATGCGAGAATTTGTTCCAATCCGTATTGGAGTACTCGGAGGACCAACGGCGACGCTTGTAGAAGCTTTACATGGTTGGTTGTCTATTCTTTTTTCTTTTAATTCGGACAAGTTGTACCAGGTAGTTTATCTTTTATTGCTCCCTTTTTTAAAGCCTTTTAAAATCCTCGACCGTATTTTTTTGAATAAATACAACAGTTCCCATCGCCTTGCCTCAATGTTTTATTTTTATGGGAAAAAAGTGGAAAGTCCAAATACCAGACAATGAATATTCT
This sequence comes from uncultured Nitrospina sp., assembly GCA_964344595.1. Classification (GTDB taxonomy): domain Bacteria; phylum Nitrospinota; class Nitrospinia; order Nitrospinales; family VA-1; genus LS-NOB. Next base: position 28,553 of record CAYFNV010000013.1, read on the forward strand.
TATAACGGGAGCATCAAGTCGTATAGGAGTAGCTCTTATCAGACGAATATCCAGCTGTTCTAATTTGGAAGCCAAGGCTATGGTTCATCGCTCTTTGATAAATATAACCGGGTGTGAAACCCGTAAAGGAGACCTTGGGAAACATGAATCGCTGGTAAAAGCTGTCGAGGGTATCGATACAGTTGTTCATATGGCGGCGTTGACACACAGTGTCCGGGAATCAGAGTATTTCAGAATAAATGTTGATGGAACACAAAATCTGGTAGATGCATGTGTTATGGCAGGAGTAAAGAAAATCATTTTTATCAGTTCGCGTGCTGCATGTGAGGAAGGCGGTGGGTATTCACTTAGTAAATTGAAAGCAGAAGAGTGTGTCAGGAAGTCAGGGCTGCAATGGCTTATACTGCGTCCTTCTGAAGTGTATGGGCAGGGAGCGGGTGATGCTATCAATCGTTTAATCCAGTGGATTAGGAAATATCCTTTGGTGCCTGTGTTAGGAAGAGGAAAAGCGAAGTTTAGTCCATTGTATATTGATGATTTGGTGTCTGCTATTGAGCAATCAATTCTCGATGAAAAACTTGTAAGTGAAACGATTCTGTTGGCTGGACCTGAAGAAATGACTTTTGATGAATTGGTGGATCGGACTTCAAAATACTTTGGTGTAAGTAGGTCTAAACTTCACCTGCCAGTGAGTATTGTGAAAATTGGTTCAAAAGTATTTTCGTGTTTGGGAGTGAAAATATTAGTTCCCGATCAGATTCCCCGATTATTATGCATTAAGGATAGGGATATTAGTAAGGCTTCGTCATTAATTTCCTTTTTTCCCAGAAAACTGGAAGAGGGTATAGCCTCATATTGTTTGGAAAGAAATTAGACAGTTGTTGATTAAGCTGATTAGAAAGAGTTATAAATGTCGAGATATTGATCCATAATATATTCCCAGTCAAAATTTTTCCTGATAAGACTTTTAATTTGAGCTCCCATTTCTTGTCTAGTCTTTTTGTTTTGCAAAGAAATAATACAATCACTAATTGATTTTGGATCGTCAGATGTCAAATAGCCGGTTTCTCCATCAATGACAATATCTCGTGCAACTCCAACGGGAGTTGCGATAATTGGTAGGCCGTGAGCCCCTGCCTCAATGAGAGGTTGCCCAAAATTTTCGTATTTGGACGGGTAAACAAAGATGTCTGCCATTTTGTAATAATCCTTCAGTTCTTCCTGTGATTTTCTTCCTGCAAAAATGACCTTGTTTTGCAAGTTGAGCCTCTGGGTGAGATCCTGCAATTCTTTCAGGTAACCGGACTTGGTGACACTGCTGGTTTTTTCCTCTCCACCAGCGATTATTAGGTGAATGGGAAAAGTTAATTTATGAACAGCCTGTAATAAAAGTTCAATACGCCGGACTCTTGCGATTCTGCCTACAAACAGGAGTTGAAGAATTTCATTATCTGTTTTCTCTGTATCATCTACCTGGATACCCATGGGAATGACATGAATTTTGTTTTTTGAGATTCCAAACTCCAAGGCATCTTCATATTCGAACTTTGAGGAAACAATAATTGCCTGGGCTCTTTTTGCTGAGCTTTTTAAAGTCAAGCAGTCGTAAGCATGATAAGGAAACTTCTGGAAAAAGGAAGGAAGGTAATTTTTGAAACCAAGAAGTGAGCCGTGAGTATTTAAGACAAATGGTTTATTCTTTAAGAGTGCAAAAAAAAACTGCTGTCGGTCTGGAAATTGCGGTAGTTGTGGCTGTGTAAGATATCAAAGTTCTTCAAGTGGGAAAACATTCCGACACTAATAATGTAGCGCATAATTTTGAATTGTGATTTGAATCGATGCACAGAGACCCGGCCTATATTTTCCATTTCAGGCAGATCAGTAGAAACGTCAGAATAGGTTGTTAACACTGGTGATGAGATCCCTTTTTCCTCAAGGTGCTCAGATAGTTGAAAGGCTTGGTTTGCCGGGCCGCTAATATAAGGCAAAAAGGTTTCTATAGTGCGTAAGACTTTCAAATCTGCTCCAGATTAGACGTTCCAGTTTGCCAGGGAGACTGATGGACCCTTTTCTCCAGTGCTTTTTTTTCATGGTCCAGAATTCCAACATGTTGATTCAGGGTGCGCACTTGCTGAGTCAAGGCGGAAATGCGGATAGAAAAATGCAGGCATATGATCATGAGGAATAAGAGCCCGAAAAAAAACAGTGTAGAAGTGAATAATGTAGCTCCAACGAGACCTGAAACCCAGCGTATGGCATCTTCAGAAATAGAAAGGATTAGCATTACCGTTCCCGTGACCAGCCAACCCATTGAGTATTCTTCGCTCAAATGCTTTCTTCTTACCAGCTCAAAAACATAGGCGACTAGAAAAATACATATCAATATGGAGATTACCTGAATTCTAGGGGGCATGGCTCACCTCTTTGTAGATTTTCTTAGCAAGGTAACAAAAATTGAAAGGAACATTTTAAAAACATAATAAATTGTTTTGTGTCCATGATGCATGGACTCTTTTTCCGGGCTCGCATGCATGGTTACCGGAATTTCTTTGACTTTAAACCCACAACGATTCAACAAAATAATAAAGTCCGCATCCGGATAGTCTGGAGGGTAATTGTCGCTGGCGGCAAACTGGATAGCTTTTCCCTTTAGTGCCTGAAAACCTGAAGTGGGATCTGTAACTTTTTGCCTGCATAAGAATGAAGCAATACTGCCAAATAATATCATTCCCGCATGACGAAGCAGAGACGATTTGTAGGAGTTTTTGCTCAAAAACCGGGAACCGATAACCACATCACAGTTTCCTTTTCGAATTTCTTCTATAAGGTCTTTAATGTTTGCCGGATCATGTTGGCCATCAGAATCCATTTGTACAACGATGGAAAAATCATTTTTTACGGCATATAAAAAACCAGTTTGCAATGCTATTCCATACCCTGAGTTAAAAGGCAGGGAAATAACTTCAGCATTGTGTTCACGAGCTACTTTTTCTGTGTTATCAGAGGAACCATCATTAATCACTAATATGGGGAACCTTGGATGTTGCTTCTTGATGCCATCCAGGACTGCACCTATATTTTTTTCTTCATTATAGGCTGGGATGATGATTAGAGTTTTGGGTAGTTTGACCAAGGGCTCCTGAGACGAAAAAGTTTCCGGTATTTCACCCTTTTGGATAACCGCAGACTCAACATCTGGTTCTGACTGGGGTTTGAAAGTTTGGTAGCTGAGAGTTTTCATTCACCGGGGATCTTTCAATTAGATACATTGAAAAATCATTTATGAGTCTGCCAAGTACCTTCGGGATCTTTTGTAATCATTATACAAAATTAGTTCACGAATCAGGGCCAAACCGTTCAATAACTAAGGTTCACAATTATAAAACGGTTATTTATGAGATAAACTTGACCTTTAATCCTATTCCATTCTATATGAAATATAACTCATTGTAAATAAAATGGTTATGGGGATTATGAGTGTGTGGGTTTTAGGGAAGAAATTCTGTCCGGAGTCGACAGTCTGTAGGAATCACGAATACGTTCAGATAGTACCCTTAATAGTGGCAACAGGGACTCAGGATTGATTCTTTCCAGAGAGTTGAAGCAATCTTTGCTGATAACAGAGACTTTGCTTTTTTCAAGGGCGGTTACAGTTGCAGATCGGGGCTGGCCATCGATCAATCCCATTTCCCCAAAAATCTCTTTTTCCTTGAGTATGCCAATTATCTTCTTGTGTCCATTACATATTCTGGTAACTTCAAATTTTCCTTGTTCAACGAGATATGCGCAGTCGCTTTGACTGTTTTCTTCGAACACCACTTCTCCGGGCTGAAACTGGATAGTATTCATTATATTATTCTCCTTTTTTACAAAAAAATCAGATACGGTGGTTTTGTATGATGGATTGCTTTTTTTCTAGAGCCTACTTTATTCAAATTGGTAATAGTAGTTCGTAGCTTTTCAGTTAACGACTTGATTAAACAGGCGACGAAGTGAGGATTGAATTTAGTCAAGTAATTAAACCGGGATCTATCAATAACCATGCATTTTGTATCTTGTAGAGCAATTATTGTTGCAGATCGGGGATATTTATCGATCAGGCCCATTTCCCCAAACATTTCATTTTTACCCAGTTTGCGAACCAGTGACCGATTGCCTTTTGAATCTTCCCTATAGACTCCAACAAGGCCTGAATCGATAATGTAGGCACACTTGCTAGGTTGGCCCTCAAAGAAAATGATTTCACCTTTATAAAAAGTTGTAATGTCGTTATCCATGGTGATTTAGTCTCTACCAGTTGGTATCGCCGCCCTGGTCTGGTTGTTGGCTTTAATTTCATCCCTCAATAATTTGGTGCTCTGGCGCAATCGTTGTGCCAGTATTTCCAAAAGAGGGGTTAGTGATAATGCTTCTTTTTCAATTAAATAGTGAAGTGTCTTTGGAGTAATGATTGATAAAGTGCAATCTTCAAGGGCAAATGCTGTTGCAGAGCGAACTTCCTCATCGATCAGGGCCATCTCACCGAAAATCGCATCTTTGTGCAATATTGCAAGGACCTTATGCTTGTCATGAATATCCTTGCCCGAAATAATTGCGATCCTTCCTTTGTCAATCATGTAGGCACAATCACCGGGCATACCTTCAGTGAAGATCAAATCATATTTGTTATATTGAACCTTTTTCATTGAGCATCCTTTTTTAATTAAAATGAATTTGCCTTTAATTAAAGCTTCTATATGCTAGTCGCCTATCTGCGCCAGGCAGCTTAAAGCCCTGTTTCAGGCAATTCATCGTTTCTCTCAATCTGCAGGTCAGAATTTTCATGATAGGCAAAAGTGATTCAGGATTGTTATGGATCAGACTGTCAAAAGTTTCAGGTGTCAAAGTGTAAACCACTGTGTCTTCCCGAGCCCTTGCAGTTGCCGATCGTGGCAAGCCATCAATCAGTCCCATTTCACCAAAAATTTCGTTGTTATCTAAAATCCCAAGAATCTTCTGCCCACCAGCTGTGTTTTCAAATATTTCAATGGAACCCGAACCAATTATATAAGCGTAATCGCTAGGGTTGCCTTCATGGAAGATAACTTCTCCTTTTTTAAAGCACTTTTTTAAGCTCATTGGTATCACCTGAAAATTTTTCACATATTGCCTATTCATAAATATAAGCAATAAACAGACCAAAAGTGATTGATAAAGAGTAAAGTTTTATAAATATGCGCAAATAAAGATATTTAAAGATGTTTAAATTTATCATTTTTGGAAATCATGTTTTATGATGGGTGTAAAAATGACAAAAAATATACTAAACGTATAAAATATTGCTATTTTAGGGTTGGGCTTTGTTTATGGCTTCAATTAACTGGTTGAGCCTGCCATATTTGGATTTGATGAAGTGAAAAGATAAGCGAGGCAGTTCAAGGTACTCGTTATTTTTTATTTCCAACTTATGAGGTGGGCTGAGACGCAGGGACCCTTTCAGAATTATATCCTGAAATTCATGATTTAAATCCTTCACCAGGTCAGGAGGAAGGGACTTGGTGAGCCTCAGAAAGGTTAGATCTCCTACATAACGTAGAGAATGGAAGACTTTATAATAGTTGAGAATATGGTCAGTAGCCTGCTCTACGGTTTGGGCTCGATATACTAGGCTCATATCACTTTTATCCGCAAAACCCTTTTCAACCATCATTGAATTTAAAAAGTCCATCCAGCGGTCCCAATAGCTGTCGTCTGTTTGGTCCAGTAAGATTATAGGTCGCGGCATGCATTTTCCAGTTTGAAACAATGTGAGGCTTTCAAAGCCCTCATCCAGAGTGCCAAACCCTCCTGGCATCAGGACCGATGCAGAAGATTCCTTGATAAACACAAGTTTCCGGGTAAAAAAATACTTGAATTCGATGAGGTGCGGATCGTTTTCAATAAACGTATTAGCAGTTTGCTCCATGGGCAGCTTGATATTTAGTCCGAAGCTGTTTTCCCGGCCAGCCCCTTTGTTTGCTGCCTCCATAATACCGCCTCCTGCACCGGTTATGACCTGGTAATCATGGAGAACCAAAGCCTGGGCAAGTTCCAAAGCCAGTTTATAATTAGGGTGAGATTCACTAACTCTTCCGGATCCAAAAATTGCGACCTTGCGTTTATTGCGATGCGGCAAAAAAATTGCCAACGCTCTGCGCAATTCTGATATTGCCTTTTGGAGAAGCTTATGGTCGCCCTCATCCTTATGTTCACGGCCTATTAACGCAAGATCGGCAAATATTTCTTCAAATATTGCCGGTTTGGCATTGGGGCTCATCAATTGAGAAAGCTCATGGACCAATTCTTCAATGCGCGGATGGTTAATGTTATTGTCTTCCTGGTCCATATTCTCCCTAAATAAGGGTTATCCTTTTCTCCATACATTTTGATGGATGAATCAATACCGTCGATTCTAAAACAAAAATTTGTGGAAGCAAATATTTTCATACCTTGGTACAATCCACTATGTCTTCGGTGTGAAGGCACCGGGGTTATATCAGATGACAAGCAAAGAACTGAAGAGGCCAGGTCCAATTTGAACCATCTCCTGACGAGAAATGTTATTTTCATAGAGGTCGGAGGTATTGAGGGGATTTTCTGAATGAACGATAAAGTGCTCATAATTTTTATTTTCGGACTATTGGGGATAGGTTTTATTTCAGTGCTTTTCATCGCTGTACCCTGGTTCATAAACTATGCCCTGCCAAACTGGAAGGCTACTCTTCTGGATAGCGGCATCGTTATGATAGCTGTGGGTCTTTTCGTCTACGGGTTTTACATGAATACGAAAATGCATAAATAAACCAGCCCTATGTTATGGACGAGAAAAAACTGATACTCATCCTTGCCGGTATTCTGATTGTTGGTTTTTTTTCCCTTTTTATAGTTATTGTTCCCTGGATGAACTGGGTACGGGCTCCGGATTGGGAAGCGATGGCTATCGATAATCTTTTGATGGGCTTGGTGGGTGCAGCTATTGTCTATGGAATTTATATGGGATCAAAAACCATGTAGACCGTCCATTCGGAGCGGGCCATTGAGCAATTGAGTATTAATGCTGGCAATCGTTTTTCCTGGCCTGACAAGGTCTTACTAGTTGGCCCCGCGGTTAGGGGCAAGTTTGACTCTGAAAAAGACTATAGAAAAAATTGCCAGGCTGATCAGGCTTCCTATCAAACCCAGCAACACTTCTTCAATATAAAACGTAACCGCTAGATTAAATATCAGTACGCCAAAATAGATTCCTGGACCCAGCAAAGCCTGGGCGGGAAGTTGGTATTTGGGATGAAAGGGGACTTTTTTATCCAACCAGCGTTCCAGAGCCGCAAAGCACGACAGGGTTACCCCCGCAACAAAAACCCAACCTGCAAAATTTGTCAGGGGAATGTGAAAATATTCTCCTTCTTCCCTGTAAAAATAAATTTTTCCGAGAAACCAACGATCTCCTAAAAAAGCGGCCGGGTCAATAATAACGTCCAACATCATACACAGAATCGAAGCCGAAGCTATAACTTTAACCGAATGTTTTATAGATTGGGTGTCACCGAGTCGAATATCCCATTTTTTTTTTATGAGAGGTGCCCAGAATAAAAGGCTCAGGGTATAGCTGACATAGATCAGAAAAGAAAATGACAGTGAATCCATGAATGGTACATTGCTGATCCATAACTCCTGATCGCGGGTGGTTTCAATATAAGTATAATGCCCGAAAGGAAACCCGTTTCGGGTCGATGAATATTCTGAAAGAAAAGCAACCAGATAGGCAATTACCGTGAAGCAAAGAGATCGAACAACCCCCATATTGAGGATGGCTATCGATAGGTAAAAGGCGAGAAAAATGAACACATAAGGTCTCAGGGTTACTGTGCCCCATAAAAGAGATAGAGTTTCCATGAGATCAGCTTGAAACAGGGTTTTCCTTGAACCAGCTCACAGCTTGCTCCAGGGCTTTTTCGACCGGGTTTTGCGGGAGGCCGAGTTTCTGAATTGCTTTTGTGGAATCGAAATACATGAAGTATTTCGCCATCTTTACTCCTGCAAGTGGAACCGCAGGTGGCTGATGAGTGATAATGTTGGACACCCACTCACAGGCAAGCCCTGCAGTGTAAGCAACCCAATAGGGCATTTTTATACTCGGAGCTTTGAGTCCGGTCAACGACTCCAGAGCAAGAAGAATTTCTTTCAAGGACATATTTTTGTTGCCGAGAATGTATCTTTCACCAGGTTGTCCCTTCTCTTCAGCCAGGATGTGTCCGCGTGCGCAATCGGCAACATCAATAAGATTGAGTCCTGTATCAATATATGCGGGCATTTTTCGGTCCAGAAAATCCAGAATAATTTTTCCTGTGGGAGTGGGCTTGATATCCCGAGGCCCAACAGGAGTACTCGGATTAACAATTACCACCGGCAACCCTCTTCCATACAATTCATGGGCAACCTGCTCCGCTTGATACTTGGATAGCTTGTAATCGTTGCACAATGTAGATGGATTCATTGGCTGGTCTTCATTGGCAGGGCTACCATCCTCTGCGAGCCCAATGCAACCAACGGTACTGGTGTAAACAACTTTTTCAACATCGGCTTCTAAAGCGGACTCGAGAATGTTGCGTGTTCCCTGAACATTTATGTCGTAAATCATTTTTTTGTCACGGTTCCATAAGCTGTAATACGCCGCCGTGTGGTAGAGGCTCTTGCACCCGGCAAGGGCCGACTTTAAAGAATCCCGGTCGCGCAGATCTCCATACAACACCTCGCAATCAAGGTCATCAATATTGCGGGTATCTGTATTTTCCCGAACCAGGAGTTTGAGAGAGCGTCCTTCTGCAAGTAGCTCCCGGGCGAGGGCAGAGCCGAGAAATCCGGTAGCACCTGTTAGTAGAGTGGTCATATTATTACTATTGAAATGAAGGGAAACACTGAAGTTTTTTGGAGTTAAACTGACTACTTCTCAATTTATAGTCATGTAGAACCTGGGTTCTTACAGGAAAACCTTAATATCAGCCCTATTGCCTAGCCCCTCAACATAGGTTGTGAATAGTTTTTGAGTCTCCAGCTTCAGAAGATGGTTCATGATATCCGTTTTTGTTTCAGCAAATGGAATCAAAGTGCTGGGAATAATTTCATCCAATTTGAGGATGTGATATCCGAATTTACTTTTTATAATGTTGCTGATTGAACCTTCTTTAAGGTTGACCATTGCTTCAGCAATTTCAGGAATGGTGCTACCTGGGTGGAGATCACCCAAGAGCCCTCCTTTTTCACGGGTGGCATCGTCTTCTGAAAACTGTTTGGCCAATGCAGTAAAGCTTTCGCCAGCCTTTACTTTCTTCAAGATTGAGTTTATTTTTTCCTTTGCTTCCTTATTGATCACTTTTGTCATGCGTTCAACTTTTTTCTGGCTGGCCGCATCCTGGGCCTTTGCAACAGGTTTAATGGTTGCGACATGAATATGTCTCACTCTGTACAGTGCGGGTTTCGTGAAGTTGGTTTTATTTTCGTCATAATATTTTTGGATCGCCTCATCACTGACTTTAACTTTTGGTGCAATTTCTAGGCGCATCAATTCGTCTTCCAGAAGGGTGCGTTTGATCCTTTCTTTCAAAGCAGGAATGGTCATGTGCTGGAATGCCAGAGCGGTTATAAACGCCTTGTGGCTGGGAAACTGATCCTCAATATTTTTAAGTTGCAGGTCTACTTTCATCTCGGTAATCGTGATGCCCAGGGATTTGGCTTTTTGCACAACCAGTTCGCGGGCGACCAGTGATTTGAGCACTTCGCGGGCAACCTTGGGCTCATCACTGGGTTTTATTTCCTTACCCATTCGTTTGGAATGGAAACGAAAAGCAATGAGTTCCCGTTGAAGAACTTTAGAGGATAATTCAACTCCGTTAACTTTAGCTACGACTGGCGGCACCAGTTTGCCATTAAGAGTGAATGGAGCGTCCTTTTCGTCGGCTTGCAGGTTCAATGGAGAAAAGAACAGAAGAAAAAAAACAAACAGGGATTTAAGTTTCATCATTGATCTTTCAAAAATTGAACATTAACTGATAATGAGGTTACCCATCATTATACCGTATTGATGTTATGCCATGCATTAGTCCAGAGATTGGGAAATTAAGATAAAAAAAAACCCCCGGCCGAAAGGCCGGGGGTTTTGAAAAGCGAACTTAGAACGTTACTTGGAACTGTACATAAGCCCAGTTCGCGTCGTCGGATCCAATAGCACCGGCAGAGAGAGTTCTTAAACCTTCTGACGTGGTGTAATTGGACCATCCAATGTTGACGAGGGTGTTAGGATTCAACTTGTGTAAAAGTATAAGATCTAACTCGTTACCAAGTGAATTAGAATCGGTTCCTGCTGTTGTAGCACCACCAGCTTGCAGTGGATTGGCACCAATACCCTCAGCCGTATAGAACCAGTGGTAGTGGGCCTTTAAAGTCCAGCCTGGAATCGGATTCAACTTAGCTTTGAGAGCATAATCCTGAATACCCAATCCTCTTGTTCCGCCAACGGCACCACCGGGAACAGTATTACCGCCCACTCCCAAGTAAAGATCCATCAAACCAAGGAATTTATGGCCGGTGTCAAACAGGGTGTTGAAACTTTCCCAATTATTGTTTCTGGCATCAGAATCAGAAGTTCCAGAATAATAATCGTACCAAAATGTGAGGCCGGGTTTCATGGTAACGTTATTGAAAGTCTTTCCAACACGCACACCAAACATGTAGGCGTCACGGTCTACATCAGCAGATGCGGTACCAGCACCAACACCTGATCCTCCATTTCTTGTAGCGGTTGCATCACCCCATTGGTGGTAGTACTCACCGCGGTAGTCAATGCCATAGAGTTGACCGGCCTGACGAAAACCGATGGTGTGAATGTCATCATCACGACCGGTACAAGCTGCAGAGGTCGCGCTACCACAACCGTCCTGCAGGTAGTTGTAGTAGACAGACAGGTTGCCGCCCAAAATGCCTTTGTAGTTGAACCATACAAGATGATCCTCAATATCATTTTTATCATCAACGTTTGTACCTGTAGGCGCACCATCTTCAGTTGCGATGACCCAGGAATACAACAAAGTCATGTTGTCATGCTTATGGGTCAGCGTTGTCGCATCATGAAACTGTTGACCCATGGTCCAGATGGTGTTACCAAACAGCCTCCAGCCATCAAGGATTACCTGTTGCTGACCTACTTTCAAATCAACCGGCAGGGTCGCGAAATTTTTAATGGTGAAATAGGCCTCGTTGATACCAACGGTGGCATCCTGGTTGTTAACTGCAAATGAACCGTTACCATCACCGGCAGGTGTGGCGTTGCTGCCAGCAACTCCGCCTGTAACACTTCCACCCCAAGTCCTGTTGCTTTGCATTGAGATGAATGCAGAAACGCTGTCGTTAACATCTACAGTGGCGTTGAGCCTAATGCGGGACTGAACAAAGTCATCCGCACCAGTGGAATCAGTAAAGTCAGTTTGCTCATTCATTTCGTAGCGAGTCCAGAACTCACCACCTAGTTTGATGTCTGATGCCTGAGCAATCGTGGTCGCTGCGAAAAACGCGGTGACCATGACTGCAATGGCTGTCAACAAATTCTTTTTCATGCTTGTCTCCTCCAAGTTTTGTTTGATGACTAACTACTTTGTTAAACTGTTATATTTCAAGCAATCTACTGAACTCTGCTAAATATCGAAGTTCAAAAACCCACAAAATCCCAAACAAGATACTACAAAACCAAATAAAAAACAATGGTTATTTGGCTTTTTTGCCCACTTTTCTCACCTCAAAAAAGCCCTGAACCAAGCTAATTATTGGGTCGGCCATTCGTAGGTAGAAAAAGTGCTTTGATTAATATTCGATAAAATGTCCTGTTCTGTTCGGAGGGTGTATACCTGGGCACCTTTCCCATTTTTATGAGGTGCTACCCGGAATGTCGCCATAAACCCTTTTTGCTGGCTAGATTCAAAGGCTTTCTCAAAACCCTCCCTGGTAAGCCTTAGCAAGGCCAACCCTGAGCTTTCAACTATCACCAATTTCTTTATGAGGCCCCCGCCCATCGTCTTGTTCATCGGTATCACGAGAAAACGCTCATCACCGATTTTGACGAATTGCAATCGCCCCTTAAAGCGTGCAGGAGACCCGATATATTCCCCTGTTACTTCTTCCACTATCCCGACATCGATCAAACGTGGATCATGTCCATAGTAATCGCTTGATTTTACTATAAGTCGGCCTTCGGGTGAATATACCCTCAAGTGATAACCATTGTCAAGCACTATGGTATCTGCTGTGCCGTTTCCATTCAGATCCTGCTGGGTCAGTCCATAAAGGATGAAATGCTTTCCGTATATAGTTGGCGTGTTCAGTTTACGGCCTTGCCGGTATTTTCCCTTTCTGAAGAATATTTTTTTAATAGGCCCAAGAAACGGTTCACTAAAACCCGGACTCTGCGATACTAAAACGGGTTTTTTGCCCATGGGTCGAAGGATACGGAGGTAAAGATTGGCCTCTTTCCATATATATTGGAATTTTTTTCGTTTTGGTTTGATTTCGATGGCGAAGGATTCCAGCTTTCTACCGATCTGATTGGTGACAAAAATTTCGTCCCGACCATTGCCGTTAATGTCTCCCACATCTACAGCGAGAAAATGATCGATGTTTTTACGGGTTTTGAATTGGGTGATTTTGCTCAAATAGCCTTTTTTGTTTTCAAAGACCATGACTCGATAACGGTCGATGAAAATGAACTCGTCTTTTCCATCGCCGTTTAGATCGCCTACATCAAAGTCCACGATCTCTCTGTCAAATTCGTGTTTGCCAACAAACTTGAACGACTCTTTTTTTTTGTCAAAGCCGGTCTGTGTTCGTCGCCTTTGCTCTATTGGGTCGTCCTGTGTCGGCAGGTTTTCAGACATGATGTCGGCCTGTTTTTTCAGGGCACCGTCAACGGACGAAACCAGTTTGTAATTCAACGCCACCTTCCCTTTAACGTTGCGTATGCTGGGGATCAGGATGAAGTCGGTTTTTACTTTGCGGTTCAGTTTCTCAAGGTTTCTGGGTTGCAGGGCAGACTTGATGTTGAGTTTATTGTCGATCATCCATAATCCCAGGTCGAACGATGGGATATCAAACCTGGGGTGTTTTTTTAAACGCGATTCAAGGTTAAGACGCAGTCGATCAGTGTTTACTTTCTTAGTAGATTTGATTTGTGGTGGTGCAACGAGAAATGAAAGCTTTTGAAATGGACTTCTCACTCCATCGCCCTCTTTTGGGAGCACAGTCGGGTTCAATGCACGCGCTCTTGAAAAATCTTTTCGCACCTCCAGAATTTCAACTTCGCCGAGGTCGGTTTCCTTGCGACCGACTTTTTTCTTGGTTACAGGATGGAACAACTCACGTCCATAACGGATGAGCTTTAACCGGTCACCGGGTTCAACGGGCATTCCCTGCTTGAGATCGAGGGTCAGGCCGGAACCTTCAACAGCGATGACATACCCCTCAAGCGGTGGGAACATGGACTCAATCTGGCTGACCATCCGGTCCAACGATGCGCTCGATTGAGCCAGTGCCACGCCGGGAACGATCAGAATTAAAGCAACGACCAAGCTAACTTGCGCTATGTCCTTCATTGAGACCTTTGCGTGACCCCGAGATTCTTTGTCACCTTGTTCCTCAGAATGACAAAACGGCCTTTTACAGTCATGCTGAGCCTGTCGAAGCATCTCGTCTCTCTGTTTTATCGACTTATGCAAAGGTCTCTTCATCGAGAGAAACCAGGGACGATGAAGCCGTGATATTTTTCCTGAACTTTCATACCATGAAAGGATAAATTTATAAAAAACCTGGATCGCCGCTCTCCTTTCAGTCGCTCGCGATGACGACCCGCGGGATTCGCTGGTTGTCTTGACCTTTGTCGAGGAGCCGTTATTGCGAACGCAGTGAAGCAATCCAGGTGTTCTGGAATTACCCTTGCAAGTTACGAGCGTGATCAAGAGGTTTTTCATATTCATAGAGATTGTTTATTCGAGAAGTTGGACAGCAACTTCCTGGCCTTGTTGGATCTCTGAAGCCTCCAGAGGAAAGATCAGCAAGCCATTAGCGTTAGCGGCGGATTTCAGGATTCCTGAACCCTGCTCTCCTGCAGGGGTGACTGTATACTCGCCATCGGCCCAGGACACCATGGAACTGAGAAAATGGAGACGGCCCGGTTTCTTGTTGATGGTGCGTGTCAGCTTGGCCTGCACCGTTTTGTGAGTCAGGTCGGCACAGCCTTGCACCTTTCTCAGAGAAGGGCGTACAAACTGTTCGAAAGAAACGAAAGAGGATACAGGATTGCCAGGCAAACCAAAAATAGGAGTTTCACCAATCCGGCCAAATGCCAGGGGTTTACCTGGTTTCATGGCCACTTTCCAGAACAGCATTTCCTGACCCATTTTCTGTAAACTTGCCTTGACCAGGTCATAGTCCCCAACGGATACTCCTCCAGATGAGACCACAATATCTGCTTTCAAAGCCCAGGTGAACTTTTCCATCAGGTCTTTTTCCGTATCTTTGGCGATACCGAGATAAAAGGGAATGCCTCCGGCAGATTTGATTTGTGCTGCCAGCATATGGCCGTTGCTGTTAAAAATCTGCGGACCTTCCGGAGTTTCATCCAGCTCCAAAATCTCATCGCCTGTGGATAAAATTGCCACCGTAGGTCTTTGGCTGACCGCAATTTGTGAACGGCCTACAACTGCCATCATGCCGATATGGGCTGGACTCAGAGTGATTCCTTTTTTGAGGACGGTTTCACCCACTTTTACATCTTCACCGGCTTTGCGAATATTTTCCTGATCTTCTGCTTTATCCATGCAGAGGATAAAGTTGCCATTTTTTTCCGTATCTTCCTGCATGAGCACTGCATTAGCCCCGGGGGGAATGGGCGCTCCTGTCATGATGCGCATGGCTTGACCGGCTTGCAATGTGCCTTTAGCTTGGTAGCCGGCGGCAATTTCTTCCACCACCTCAAGCTTGACAGGGTTTTCAGGTGTTGCGGATTGAATGTCTGCGGCAATCAGGGCGTAGCCATCCATTGCCGAGTTGTCAAGCGGTGGGTTGTTGATCGGAGAGATGACATCCTCTGCCAGCACTCTTCCTAAAGCCTGATCAAGAGAAACCTTTTCGATCCCTTTGAAACTGATTTTTGAAAGAATTTGATCCAGCGCTTCCTGGACTTGAATCATACTCATATTGGAGCCTCTAAATAGTTGGTTGCTTCAATCCGAATTTCGCATAAGTGAATAATAGGTGATGAGTTTGCCGTATCAAATTCTTTCTACGAAAGAACTCAAACGAGGTCTTTGGATTTGCCTCATCATTATGGCATATTTTCCTGCTCCCTTTTGGAGCGGGCGATCTCATATTCCTCCGGAGTGTTCACATTCATAAAATTATAACGGTCAGGTTCGGCAATCTTAACCTGCTTGAAGGGAAGTTCGCTAATAAGGCGCGTGGGTGATAATTCTCGCCTTGACATGGCTTCATACAGCGGAAGAATGAACTTGGGTTCATAAATGGCGCACATGGGCTCAATGCCCAACCCGCCTTTTTGAATATAACAGGTGCCGTAGCGAAGCGGGTCGCGTGCTTCAACAATGGTTTCTATATTTTTCTGATTCAGAAAAGGCATGTCACAGGCAGTTACAAGCCAGGCTTTTTCCGGGAACCTTCCCATCAAGGTAGCCAGACCTCCCACAGGACCGAGTCCGGTATGGTCGTCATTGACCCTTTCGATGTCTGCCAAATTTCCTAACGACCCCATTTCCAGGTCGGCTCTTGAAGAGAGAACCACTTTGTTGCAGAATTTTTGCAAAACCTGTATCAGGCGTTCTGTTTCTGAGATGCCGTTATAAGAAAGTGAAAACTTGGGCTTGCCCATGCGTTTACTTTGACCCCCGACAAACACAGCCCCATATAGTTCGCTCTCCCGGCTTTTAAAATGATCCCTCACAAACTGATAAATAGATTCTATTTCATCACGGTGAAAACGAGGAACATCTGGCAAATTTTTACCAATCATTCCTTGATGAACAACGGCTTTGATACCTGGAGTTTCTATAGGAATTGGCAATTGTCCTTCCTGATCAAGGAATACGATTTTGTCAAAAGGGGATTGTTTATATCCTTCTATCAGGATACAGTCACATTGTTCCAGGGCATGAGTGATCGAACGTTTTTTAAAGGCGTTGTCGGCAACAATGGCAAAGTGCTTTGGGTCGTTAATTGTGATAATGCCTGCTCCAGCCTGAGTGGCCCGGGCCGTGTCTTTACCTTCTCTGTCGATTGAAAAACGGTGTGCATCGTGTTTGTAGTAACCAACGCGGATTTCCTCTTCAGTGAACCTCTTGATCAGCCTTTCAAGCAGGGTAGTTTTACCCACACCAGAAAATCCGGCAAAGCAGAGAAAAGGGGTTTTAAACTGTTCCCAGTAAATGTCCATCGAAAGAATTTATTTAAATATAAAACTCCGAACCGCATTGAACTCGGCCCGGATTATATAAGTGCTTAAAAAATATAGAATTAGACTATTATTTCGCAGCCGGTGTTGCCTGTCAACCCCTATTATTGGCAAGGGAATATATAAACACATTTGGTAATAAAATCTGTATATCATATAGAAACAGAGTTTGTGAGGAAGGGAGAGGTTTTCTCTAGTTTAGGAGCTTCAGCTAACTTGTATACAACCGTTAAGACCCTTGGGATAATAACTTTGAATGAATATTATGAATAATTGGGTTGTGATAAAGGACGTTAGAAGTTGGGTCATTTTATTTTTGCTTTCCTCTGTGCTGGTGAATGCGATAGAGGCTGATGGTGGGGTGAATGTGATGGAAGATGTTGTACCGGTGAATACGGTAAAGGCTGATATCACCACCGCTCCCAATGTGCCTCCTTTTATTACCCGAACTATGCCAGAAATCGTTGAGGTTCACTTTGAGACCAGTGAAATTGTTAGACCCTTGGCAGATGGTAAAAATTACAAATTCTGGAGTTTTAATGGAACTGTTCCCGGTCCCATGGTCCGGGTGCGATTGGGGGATACGGTTGAGTTCCATCTGTCAAATCACTCCTCCAGTCAATTTCCTCACAATATAGATATCCATGCTGTGAACGGTCCGGGTGGAGGGGCTTCGGTGAGTCTTGTAGCTCCTGGGGAAGAGAGAATATTTCGCTTCAAGACATTGCATCCTGGGCTATATGTCTATCATTGTGCATCCCCAATTCCCAGTATTCCGGCTCATATCGCAAATGGTATGTATGGCCTGCTTCTGGTAGAACCCAAACATGGTTTTCCTCGGGTTGATCATGAGTTTTATGTTGTTGAGAGTGAGTTTTATACCCAGGACTCTGATGAAGAAGATCCGGAGCAGAAGGTAGAACAGGAACCGGAAGAGCCTAATATGAAGGAGGAAAAAAAAGAAACTGGTTTGCGGGAAAATATACTTGAGGATTCATCTGGAAAAGCTGAGCCTGAAGAAGAGAAAGGTTTAATGGATTCCTTTTTGAGCACGTTTTTTGGCGATTCTGCGGATTCTCAGATATCAGAAATACAAGATATTCAGGAAGTTCTTTCGGAAACCTTAAAAGATTCTGTCCTTGATGAACCTGTGGATATTCCCCAACCTGAAAAAAAATATTTGCTGGAGCTTTCTCTTGAAAAAGGTTTGAAAGAGCAACCTGATTATGTGGTGTTTAATGGCAGTAAGGGAGCATTGCTGGGTGAAAACGCCCTGAGGGTGAACGTAGGAGAAAAGGTGAGGATCTATTTTGGCAATATAGGCCCTAATGGTATTTCTTCCTTTCATATAATTGGAGAAGTTTTTGACCATGTCTATCTTGAGGGGGCAGTAAATGGTATTACCAATCGTAATGTGCAGACCACGTTGGTGCCATCAGCGGGTGCAACAATAGTTGAGTTCACCATAGATGTTCCTGGTGATTACCTCCTGGTTGACCATAGCATATTCCGGATCGACAAAGGGGCCATAGGACTCATAACCGCAGTTGGTAAAAACGACCCAGAGATTTTTGAATCCATCAAGTAATAGATTGTTATACACCATTATTGCTCCGAGATTTTTTTTGCGGACTTTTTGTGGAAAATGGATTTTTGCTCTTGTCCCACCTCGTTATAAATTTTCCCAAGAAATTGATGTGCCTGTTTCAGGTTAGGGTTTAATAATAGTGCCTTCTCAAATGCATTGATGGCTTTAATGTTTTCTCCCTGGCGTTGATAAATAATTCCCAATCCATAATGGGGAAGGGGTTGTTTCCCATCCAGGTTGATCGCCTGTTTATATGCGACCTCTGCTTGCTTGAACTTTTCCTGCCTTCCTAAAGCATTTCCTAAATTGTAATGCGCTCCAACAAAGTCAGGGTTCATGACAATTGCCTTTCTATAGTAGAGGGCTGCTTCTTCAAGGTTTCCTAACTTATATAAGGTATTAGCCAGATTGTAATAATCTAAATGGGACTTTGAACCTCGCTCCATGGCTTTTCGATAAAAAATTTCTGCTTTTTTCAGGTTTCCCTGCTCTTCCAGAACAACAGCAATTGCACTGAGACTCGATAGGTTTCCAGGATTAATATTCAGTGACCTTTTGAATTCTGAAACAGCGAGGGTCAACTTGCCTTTATGATGATAGGCATCTCCGAGAAGGGAGTGTAATGTGGAAGAAATTCTATGGTTTTTCTCCGCAACGACAGCAGCATGTTCAAAAAGTGTAATGCCATTTTTCCAGAGGCTTACTTGACCCCGGGTTATGATCATAAGCAGGACAATGCATACTCCCGCCACAACAAACAAGAATTTTTGCTGTCCTTTTTTTATCCATTCAGAAACTCCCCAGACGATGGCGATAAAAATTCCTACCAGGGGAACATACATATAGCGGTCAGCCATTGCCTGTTCGCCCACCTGCACAATGCCGATTACTGGAACCAGTGTTCCCAAATACCAAAACCATCCTACTGCGAGATAAGGTTTTTGGCGAAAACTCCTCACTACCCAAGTAGTGATCCCCACCAACACCAGTCCACAAATCAATGCTTCCCATATTGGTAATGAGTCTCCCGGGTGGGGATAAAAAACTGCAAGTTCTTGTGGCCATATCATTTTTTCTAAATACTCCAAATAGGATACGAGAGCGTTGGAAGTGCGCGAATATAAAGAAAAAAAGTTAGTGGATTGCACTGCACCACCGCTTTGTTGAACGATATAGGTGGTAATGCTTGCTCCCACTACCAATATAAAAAGGGGGATTTTTTCCAAAATTAACTTTTTAATTTCTTGGGAGCGCGTGTCTTCCCAACCCCATCGTTTTAATGGCCAGAAGTCCAGGAGAATCAGTGCAAAGGGAAGGGTCACAAGCATGGGTTTTGCCATGAGGCCGAGAGCCAGAAACAAGACAACGAGCAGGTAAACTCCAATTCGCGGTGCTTTTGCATAACTTGCATAAGCCCACATGGTCAGGAACCAGAAAAAAGTGCTGAGCACGTTTTTGCGCTCAGCTACCCAGGCCACTGATTGGACATTGATCGGATGAAGCGCGAATAGAGCTGCCACCATTGCGCTTCGCCAAAGAGCTCCTGTCATTTTCAGGAGGACTCCGAACAATAAAAGTGTATTCGCAATATGAAATAATAGACTTGTCAGGTGATGACCTGAAGGGTCTAATCCGTAAAGTTCGAAGTCAAGCATATGAGACAACCATGTAACAGGATGCCAGTTGGCGGCGTAAGGCTCGGTGAAAGCCCAGACAAAACTATCGCGAGTAAAGCCTGATTGGATGTGCAGATTTTCCGTTACATATTTTGCGTCATCATAAGTAAGAAACTCATGGTTTTGCACTTGACCATAAATAGAAAAAGTCGCAGCAACCAGAAATACGCAGATGAAAACTATTAGGGTTTTATTTGCCTCAATAGTGATGGGGCGAACAACGTTCTTTTTTTGTTTGCGATTTTTCATTTTGACTTAGAGAGTCTTAATGCTCTTTCTGCGAGTATATGAGTATTTCTGAAAATTATAGAGGAACCTCAGGGAAGATGGAAAGTTTTCGAGTCGTGTTTGTTCTTAACTGTGTTTGTGTTAAAGAGATGAGATCAGCTTTCGAATTTCTTTTTCCTTTGAGGCTGTGATGGGGCAATTACTGAATCGGTGTTTTTCGTAAAATTCTGTGATTGTGCAAACCATATTGTGCTTTGCATCAGGCAGATTGGTCATAGATTGCAGAAATTCCCTTGCTGTCCAGGATGGATTTTTCACCCATCCAGACTTTCCCAATTTTCTTAACATATCCTGGTAAAGAACGACAGAAAGAGGTGGGCGCTTGGAGAAGGTGAAAGCTCCATAGCGGCGTTTGAAGATTAAATAAACTATTGTGACCAGGAACAGAAAAAGAAAAATAGGGCTGAATTCTCGCACATGGTTAACCAGGGTTTTCAAGCTCAACATGTTCTTGAGTTTTTGCACAGCATCGCGACTTCCGGATCTGAAATATTGTATAACCTGAACTTGATCATGCACAGAATAGCGAATGATGTATCTCTGCCAACTCATCCTCAGAAAATCCAGCGATTTTTCCAACAGATTTAGCTTGTTTATATTTAGAAGGTTTGGGTCTGGAGGAGTGGGGTCATAGATTGTCCATCCTTTTCCGGGAAGAAAGGCTTCGACCCAGGAGTGGGCGTGATTCTGGCGAACGATCAGGTAGTCCCCCCACTCATTCCACTCAACCCCGACAAAACCATTAACCAGACGAGCGGGGACCCCGGCAGACCTTAAAAGGATGACCATGGCGGAAGCGAAATACTCGCAATGGCCTTCTTTTCTTTCAAACAAGAAATGTTCCAACGCAGTTTTATCAGGGTCATTCTCCATTGTCAGACTGTATTTGAAATCTGCGAAATGCTCCAAAATATTGTCTGCCCGCTCTTTGTCAGAATTTGCATTTTGAGTCAGGCTTTTGGCCAGGCTCTTGGTTTTCTGGCTGGTATCAGGGAGTTGAAGAAACTTGTTTGGCAAAAAGAAGGGATCGTTATGGGGTCCCTTGATGTCGTAACTAACATAGGGGTCAGAAATTTCTGAAATAAGAGTATATTTCCTTGGGCCTGACCGGGTCTCTCCGGCTTTAAATACGAAATTTTTATCCATCTCCAGATGAATAAAATTGCCATCCATAAAGAGGGGTATACCGTGTGTAAACAGATAAGGTGCATCGAACGTTTCCATATAAATATTTTGCTGCACTACCTCGGTTGGGTTAGAAACTCGAAAAAGGCTTATCCCTTTGCCAGGCCGGTTACGGGTTTCGAATTCCGTATCTACTGTTGAGGTCCAAGTCGTTCCGTTGTAATGGTCAAGCACTACTCCTCTCCACAAAATTCTGGACTCTGGTTTATATTTCATTCCACCTTTTGAATATTCCACCCTCATAACTACTGCTGGATTCAGCTTTATTTTTCCAACATCTCCCAAGGTAACGGTATCAGAAAATCCTGTAACAGGTGATGAAGAAGTGTTTAGGGAAATGAAACCCAGCCCGAACCTGGGGAAAGCAATGAAGATTGCGGCAGTCATCGCGAAGCTGATTATTACAAGTCCTGTTGACCAACCGAGTAGGGCAGAGCCGGCTTTTTCGTTTATGCCAGTTTTTTTGAAATCAACAGGGTGACTTTTGCTGCCGGCTCGTTCCAGCATCAGGGTATAAAAAATCAGGCACCAGCTTAATACCAGGTAAAACCCAATAAATATCAGGCCAAAGGTCAGGTTTTGTTCGAATATGGCCCCAATAAGCAGGCAAACGATAGCTACCAAATAACCAAATAAATAATCGTTGAGCTCTGTCTTGAAAATAAATCGGACAAATATCAAATAAACCAGAAAACCGGAGATCAGGTCCAGTAAGGGTAAATTGAACGAGAAATATAAAAAGGGAAGCAATAAAAAAGCCCAGTTAGAGTTCCATATCGGGTTTGCTGGACGGATGGGAATGTGCCCTGATTGTTCGAGAACTAGGAAAAAAATGATAGCGGCATAAAATATCAGACCGGTAATGGGTGAGTAAATCTCACTCAATATCAGGCAGGACAAGGCCAGCCCTGCTAAAAGGTAATTGCAAATTAGAAATGCAGACTTAAGGCTCATGACATTTATTGAGACTTTCCCGGCAACCTGCTAGAATGCTCCCTTTAAAAATCATTTCGATAGAGTCCTTATATTCCGGTGATGCAATAAAAACCACCGGGAAATAAATCCATACGATTTAATTATTATCCTTTTTTTTGGAGGTTTCATGAACTTTTTTGTTAAAGGAATTGCTGCAGGATTGATGGGTGTCCTGATGACAGGCACCGCGGCGCAATCCAATGAAATTGCAGTGATCGAAACAACGCTCGGAAGTATAGAACTGGAGTTTTTGGATGATGTGGCACCGGGGCATGTCAAAAACTTTAAGGACCTTGCGAACAAAGGTTTTTATGATGGGACCACATTTCATCGTGTGATTCCCGGATTTATGATCCAGGGCGGGGATCCTAACAGCAAGAGCGAAGACCGCTCCATGCACGGAATGGGTGGTCCGGGTTATACGATCAAAGCGGAATTCAACAGCACTCCACATGACCGGGGAATTCTTTCAATGGCACGGTCTCAGGATCCTAATAGTGCTGGTTCGCAGTTTTTCATTGTTGTTAAAGACTCGCATTTTCTGGACAATCAATACACCGTTTTCGGTAAAGTGATTAAGGGAATGGATACGGTTGATAAGATTGTCAACGTACCCCGTGACCCCCGGGACAACCCCGATGAAAGAGTGGAAATGAAGTCCGTTAAGATTGTTAACCGTTAGAAAGCTCTTTCCTTTCAGGTATAAAGTAAATTATGGAAAGCGAATTTAAAATTAATGTTTATGAAATCATGGGTACCTCGACTCCGGCGGGAAGAACGTCGGAGGACGGGGAGCCTGCAGGGGATACAATCAAAAGCCTCATTCTTGACAACTGGGACAAATATGAAAAAATCTCTGTCTATTTTGAGGGTGTTGTCCAGATGACCCGGCCTTTTGTGGACGAGGCTTTTGCAAAGATACTTGAAACCTATACGCTTGATGAGTTCAATCAGAAGCTGTATTTTCCGGACTCTAATGATCGAATTGTTAAAAGCCTGAATGACGCGATCAAACTCAGAATGAAAATTATCCGGACCCAGGAAGAAAGGCGGGGGCAGGGATAAAAAGGGTTGGTACGGAAATTATTTTTTTGGTGTTTTTGCCACTTCTTCAATAAATGGATCCAGAAAATCGGGAATAGCACTTGCATCTCGTACTGTGAAAATTCGATTTGTTACTGTCATCGGTTCGTCTACCAGAACCGCTTTGGAATCTTCCAGGGCTGCTATGGCTTTTTTGTTTCCTTGTTCGGTTGTAACTTCCAGGCTTTGCAGGAGTCCGGCCTTTCCCATACAGGGAACGGCGTTACCTATGCCTGCAACCACCATGTTGGAACGGTGACGGTCATTAATCAGTAGTCGCACTAACTCATCTTTCCAAAGATAAGAACGCGCTCCATTTCCCCCTATGATAATAACCCCATGAAAAACCCCTTTTATCTGGCGCACACCTTTTCCCGCTGAAACATAACTGTCACCGGTTATACCTTCTATCGCGTCAACAATCAGGACATTGGGAGTGACTCTACCACCTTTCATTCCTACGGCATCCTTCAATTTGTTGGAAGCTATTAAAACATGAGCTCCCTCCTCATTCATGGATTCAAGAACGGGTTCGAGTTCGCTCTCCATATAGTAGTCTTTGGGAATTATGATCAGTATATTTTTGCCTTCAAGCCTTTTCATAAACTATATTCCTTAAAATATAAAAGCCTGATACCCATTCTTTAATGATTCAACGGAATGGATATTAGGCCGTTATTTGGATCTCCAGACTCCAAGTCTAGCATAAAGCGATACAGGAAAAACTCGTTTTTTACCAGTATGCGTTGTGCATGCTTAGCCAGAAAGTTTTTTAAAATGCCTTTCTCACCCGGTGAAAATGTTGAGTATTTCCCGAAAATAAATTGATAGTTGAATAGAATATGGGTGATGCCCATGGACTTCAACCTGTTTATGATATCCATGGCATAAACTTCCTCATCGATAATTTCTTTCAGGGTATGGTCCTCAAAAACAGAATCGCTGAAAAATGGCTTGCTCATGAGAAAGCCGAAATTTCTCATATAGACCAACAATATTTTTTCATCCTTTCCAACCAGATGATTGGCTGAAAGGTAAACAGGATAGGACTTTATCTGTCTCATTAAAAATGGTTCACGGCTCTCTTTCTTAAAGATATAAGATAGAGGACCAACCTCAGTCCAAGCCTTAGCAATCAGGGAAGTGTTAAATATGAGCCCAAGTACTAGTACGGGAAGCAAAAACATTTGTTCCTTTTTTCCGACCGTGGAAGATTGTGAGGAAAACCATTCTTCCAGTCCTTTAATCGACAGAATTGCCAGAAAAGCAAAAGGAGTTCCCAACAGTCTTGCCTGTTGGGTTTGAGTAAACCAGAACACCATGAATATTAGAAATGTGACAACCATAGGCATCGACTGCCTTCTAAGCCCAGAAAGAGCGGGTAGAAGCAGGAAATATAATATGCCTATCTGACCATCAAATTTTAGAGAATGAGGTTGACCAAAAAAAGTCAGGTTTATGGGCAACAACAAAAAATCCAGGATTCCATGTCCCATTCCATAAGAAGCCATATATTGAATATGTTGCAGGGAGCGTTCAAGATCCCAGTTCATGCCCTGCTCTCCCTCAAATAGCTGGATGAAAAAAGGAGAAAAAGGATTTCCCGTATAAAAATAATTTTTTCCCCACCAAGGTAGAATAATAAGCAGTGAACCTATGGTCAAAACGAAACACTGGGCTAAAATATTTCTGGGAGATTTCTCACTTTGCAGGATGATACCCAGGATTGCGATTGGTAAAGCGATTGCAGTTGTAAGTTTGGTAGCCAAAGCCGAGCCGACAAATATTGTCATCATATAAAACCAGCCAGCCTGTTTTCTGCTTCGCCAGTTTTCCCAGGCATAAAATGCCATGAAGGTGTATGCAGCGGCTTGCAGGTCAACATAGGCTGAATAGGCCACGGTGAAAAAAGCAGGAGTCGAAAGAAATACTGCTGGGACAAGAAGCGCGTATTTTGCGGAACCTTTTTGCCGGTAATTTTGGTACAGAGCGACCAGAAGAAGAAAGACGATTCCCAGTCCTGTCAATTGAGCCAGATGATCTGTTCCCAATGCCAGGGCAAACAGGTAAAGCATCTCCATATGCTGTGGGTAAAAAGAAAAAACATTGTTTGGCAGATTGATAATGCCCCCTGCTTCAAGGTAGGCCTTGGGAACTGCCAGATGATAAACCAGGGCATCCGTAGCAAATGCCGGGGCCAATGCCAGACTCAATAGTAAGAAGATGAGAACCCCTAAAATAATCTGGATAGGAGTTTTTAACGGGGATAAAGGAAAAAATATTGCCAACTCTTCCCTGATCTCCCCTGTCCATTGACGGTGATTTTTCAGGAGGTTTGCTCCTGATACAAGAAGGATGGTCAGCATTATCCAGCATGTTGTTGATGAGATATGTCCGAGAAACGTCAAGCTTGTTACCATCAACGAAACAAGGACTGAACCCAATATAGAAGAAAATACAAAAGCCTCGGCCGGGCTTGCAAAATTCAGGTGCCATATTTTTCTGGTGACGATTCTCCCGGCACTCAGAAAAGCAAGCATGACTAAAAGGAATAGAAAGAGATCCATATTTTAGAAATGAAATCAGAGTTAAATTTTTAAGGGGGGAAGGATAGTTTTGCTTCAGGTATGAATCTCCAAGACTCTGGAGATTTAGAAGCAACCTGCTTTTGTTGTCTCGGAAAACAAAGAAAACTCATCCAGTGCTTCCTGATAATCATCAAACCAGCAGGCTTTCGGATTTCTGTAAAAGGCCAAGAAGCGTGCATTGTTGTCCTTATCTGCTGACCGTGCGTATTTGAAGAAAATCTGGTCTTCTGTCATTCCAACCACTTCAATTTTTCCTGATTCATGTGACATGACCAGGCGGGCACGTTTAGCCAGGCCAGAGCATAAGGTTCTAGACTTTTCAAATATTTCATAGCCACGCTCAATCGGCACAGAATAGGTTTCATTGCCCAGTGTTGGACGACATAAAAAGACATAGTATGGGGGAACACCAATAAAAGAAAGTTTGGAAAACAGGTCCGCAAGTACGTCAGGGTCATCGTTGACTCCCTTTACCAGAGGAGTCTGGTTCACCAGAGAAACTCCTGATTTCATTAGCAGGTTCAACCCTTCAATGGCTTCAGGTGTAAGTTCCCTGGGATGATTGAAATGTGCCATCACATAGATTTTTTTGTCATTCGTGCTATAGGTTTTGAACATTTCCAGCAAAGATGGATCGTTCAATATTCTAAAAGGATTGAATGCCGGAACCTTGGTGCCAATACGGATAATTTGGACGTGGTCAATTTCGCGAAGTTGCTTGATGATAGGTTCCAGTTTGCTGGTAGACAAGACCAGGGGATCACCTCCAGTTAGAAGTACATTATTAATTTCTTTGTTATTTTTGATGTATTCCAACCCTTCAGAGATATCTTTGGTCACCTCATCATTTTCATTCATAAACAAACGTTTACGAAAACAAAAACGGCAATAGGCGGCACAAACCTCATTGACCAAAAGAAGGGCTGTAGAAGTATACTTGTGTTCCAGACCACGAACTTTGGTGTACTTTTCCTCATTCGAGGCATCAAGCTCTCCCCATTCATTAAGTTCCTGGATATCTGGCATAATGATCCGTTTGATAGGATCATCAGGGTCGTCCCAGTTGATCAGTGATTGATAATAATCATTGGTTCGAAATACAAATTTATCGTTAACTTTTTGCAGTTCCCGTTTCTCAGATTCGGTCAATTGGGGAATCTGGTCCAGTTTGGTTAAATATTTGGGTTTTTTCTTATCTGCATTGAGGTGTTTAAACAATACATTCATCAGTCACCTCCAGTTGAAATAAATAATATCGTTAACTCACTGATTTTATTGGCGTGTTTTTATGATCTAAACACTCCGGTTCACCTCATCCGACGCAACAAACCCTCATTCTTATCAAATTTGAAAAGAAGAGAGAATACTTATTCGGGAGGGGTGTTTTTGAAGGCCTTTAAAAACAAAGTCTTCTAGATCTATTGAAGCGGAAGATCTTTTTTGAGGCCCCAAATCAGGCCGTTGCGGCAAAAGCCAAATTCCAGAAACCTTGGGCTCCTGAAATTCTGAAACTCTAATTTGGTTTCGTCTATATCTTTGGATCATACTTGATTCAGTCAGGGCTATCAAGGAAAATTGCCCGGAAGGAAAGGGTAAAAGTGCATAGAAAATCATTAAATTATTTTCTTTTCAATCACTTATCCTTTGACTAGAAAGAATTAAAAAATCTGCGATTTTCGACTTGTAACTTGATGAAAAGGGTTGTGATTTCGGCAGATTTCGGGGTGGATTTCTTACAATCTACCCCGAGGAATTTTCTGTTGACAGTGCATTGGAATGGACTATAATGCGTTGCTCATTTTTTCAAAAGCAAATCTTTACGAGGTAATTTATTGGTAAAGTCTTAAGTGTTTGAATTTTTGGCCTGTTCATTTGTTTGAGCCTTGAAAGCCAATGTGTAATATTTTGTCAGTTTAAGGTTGGAGTGATAATTTTTGATTAAATTCACTATAAAGAGAGGAGATTATTAGATGAAAAAGGCTTTAATACTGAGTGTGATGGTTATTTTCAGCTTGTTTGCCGTCAGTTCTGCCTTCGCAGGCGGTCAATGTCCACAACCGCGGAAAA
The DNA here is from genome assembly GCA_964344595.1 of uncultured Nitrospina sp. Classification (GTDB taxonomy): domain Bacteria; phylum Nitrospinota; class Nitrospinia; order Nitrospinales; family VA-1; genus LS-NOB. The sequence goes on from CAYFNV010000013.1 coordinate 56,522, forward strand.
CGAAAGCGGCTCCTGGTAGTGTAGCAAAGAAAGATATGACAGGAAAAGCTGATGCGGCCAATGGTAAAAAACTCTATCATAAAACCGCTAAGCCAATGGCTTGTAAAATGTGTCATGGTGATAAGGGTGATGGTACTGGTAAACTGGGTAAAGCCCTGAAGCCGGGACCACGTAACTTCACTTGTGGGAAAACCATGGCAAAAGTTTCTGCCGGACAAATGTTTCATATCATCAAAAATGGCTCTGCTGGAACAGGTATGGCTAAGCAGAAGCTTTCTGATAAGGAAATCTGGGATGTAATTAAATATATCCGCACAACATTTGTAAAATAAAGTTAGTTTTTTTAAAGGGGTAAACCGCCTAAGCGGTTTGCCCCTTTTTTTTTGAGGAGATTATTAGATGAAAAAGACTTTGATACTTAGTGCAATGGTCATTTTCAGCTTGCTTGTTGTTAGTTCTGCTTTCGCAAGTGGTCAATGTCCTCAACCTAGGAATACAAAAGCGGCACCTGGTGGTATTGCTGGTAAAGATATGACAGCTAATGCTGATGCGGCCAATGGAAAGGCGATTTATACCCAAAAAGCCAAACCGATGTCTTGTAAAATGTGTCACGGCGATAATGGAGATGGTGGCGGAAAGCTGAGTAAAGGTCTGAATCCCGCCCCGCTCAACTTTACATGTGCGGAAACCATGAAAGATGTTTCTGCTGGGCAGATGTTCTACATCATTAAAAACGGTTCCGCTGGTACAGGTATGATGGATTACGGCAAAACCTTAAAAGATAAAGAAATCTGGGACGTGGTGAAATACATCCGCAACACTTTCGTACAATAATTTCGGTATTTAACAAGGGTAAACCACATAAGTGGTTTACCCTTTTTTTATGCCATTCTCATGGATTGGGCTGGTGCTATAATACAATGGACATAGACTGGAGCCTCTTTTGAAGATCCGCCTGAATTCCTCATTCTTACATATAGTTTTTATGTTCTGGTTGCCTCTGGTTTCTGAGGCGCAATCTTTGGGCAGTGCCGAAAATCCTATACGAATGATGTTTGTGCCCTCTGGAGACACTCAGGTGATTCTTAAAGGTGGCAGAGAAATAGGCGAACTCCTGCAAAAAGAGACAGGTCTTTATTTTAAAACCTCAGTTGCTACAAGCTATGCATCGGTCATTGAGGCGATGGGTGCCGGAAAAGTGGACGTTGGATGGCTGGCCACTTTCAGTTATGTTCTTGCACACGATAAATATGGTGTAGAACTGTTGTTAGTGGTTCAAAGGTTTGGCAGTCCTTTTTACCGTGGACAGATAATGGTTCGTGCGGATAGTGGTATTCAGAAACTTACAGGGCTAAAAGGCAAACGTTTTGCTTTCGTTGACCCTGCTTCCACATCAGGCTATTTGTACCCAAAGACTCTTCTATTATCTAAGGGATTTGATCCGGAGCACTTTTTCAGGAAAAGTGTTTTTGCGGGCTCGCACAATGCGGTGGTTCTTTCAATATATAAAGGGGAGGTCGATGGCGGTGCGGCTTATGATGGTTCTCGATCTGCAGTGGCAAAAACTTTTCCCGATGTGTTTGACAAGGTCAAGGTAATCGCCTACACCAAAGAGATTCCTAATGATACAGTTTCTGTACGCAAGGGACTATCTGAGGACTTGAAACTAAAAATTCGTGAGGGTCTGAAGAAAATTTCGCAAACCCCTGTTGGTAGCAAGGTTCTTAAAAAGCTTTATGGCATCAGCGGATTTACCGATTTGGATGGTTTGTTTGATCCGGTCCGGGAAGCAGGTCGTTTGCTGAACCTGAACATGAATGGTCAGAGACCATAAAGGCACCTCTAAATATTGCCTTTGGCCATGAGCGACCCTTATGAAATAAAGGGTCACGAGTTGCCATAAAGTGGAACCATCGAATTATAATAGACCCCCATAACTATTATGTTGGAAATAGAGAAACTCAGTAAAACCTATGAAAATGGCACCATTGCTTTGAGAGAGGTTTCAATTTCTGTCAAGAAGGGAGAGTTTGTGGTGATACTGGGTAAAAGCGGTTCGGGGAAATCCACTCTCATGCGCTGTATCAACCGCCTCGTAGAACCCAGTTCTGGAAAGGTTTTTCTGGACGGAGAAGAAATTACAGGTGCACCACCGAATCGATTGCGGAAACTCAGAAAAAAAATCGGGATGATTTTCCAGCAGTATAACCTGATCCCTCGTTACTCGGTTCAAAGTAATGCTCTTATAGGACGGCTGGGTTCAACATTATCCATTGCTTCGATAGTAAATTGTTTCGCGGTTGAAGATGTTACCCGTTCTAACCAGGTTTTAGATCGGCTGGGACTGTCTGAAAAACATTTTCATAGGTCAGAAGATCTTAGCGGTGGGCAACAGCAAAGGGTAGGTCTGGCCCGTGCCTTGATGCAGGAGCCAGAACTGATTCTTGCAGATGAACCGGTATCCAGTCTGGACCCGGCATCATCGAAACAGATCATGGAATTGCTGGCTGAGTTTAATGAAAAAGACGGTGTGACCGTTTTGTGCAACCTGCACCTTCCTGAGTTGGCCCGTGAATACGGTTCGAGAATTATTGCTATGAGTGAAGGCAGAATCGTTTATGATGGTCCTGCAGGCGATCTGGGAGAAGAGGAGTTATTCTCCCTCTACGGAGATGGTTGAAAACCTAGTAGATGAATACTCTAGACCAGAAACTTCCCAAATTTCTGGTCTTTTTTTTGCGAAAAATCGGTTGATTAAAATAAATTTTTTAGTAGAATATTAATTATAAATATAAAACTAATAATTTCATAAATTAAAAAATATAATAAATTAATGTATTTTTATTTTTGGTAAAATAGTAAAATTTAGAGTAGAAACTGTGGAAAAAAATAGACGATATTTAGAAACACATCCTTGGATTACATTTAGTGCTGATTTTCATAAAGCAAGCCATAAAACTTGGATGCTTTTAGGAGAAGCGCAATCAAAATGTGAGCATTTAGCAGGAACCCCATTAATTCCTGCATTTTATGACTACCTAAATAGAAAGTTGATGGTAAAGGGAATCAGGGGGACTGCGGCAATTGAAGGCAATACTTTAACTGAAGAACAAGTTGGGAAACAACTTGAAGGAAAGTTAGAGCTCCCTGAATCTCAAGAATATTTGGCACAGGAAATTGAAAACCTAGACGAAGCTTTTGAATATGTTTTAGGGGATGTCCTTGATGATGAGTTGCATGAGCTTTCAGTGGAAAAAGTTTGTGTTTATAATAAAATTATTTTAAAGGACTTAAAGCTTGAAAAAGGAGTAGTCCCGGGGAAAATCCGAGATTATTCAGCAGGTGTGATGACCTATAGAGGTGCTCCTCCAGAGGATTGCTATTTTTTGCTTGAGGAGCTTTTGAGGTGGATTCAGGGAGAAGATTTCCTCAAGGAAGACATGAATCCTATCATAATGGGGTTGATCAAGGCTGTTCTTGCGCATCTATATTTCGAATGGATTCATCCTTTTGGAGATGGCAATGGAAGAACAGGCCGTTTGATTGAATATCAAATTCTTGTTTGTGCGGGAGTCCCTGCTCCTGCAGCCCATTTGCTTAGTAATCACTACAACCTGACTCGAAGTGAATATTATCGGCAACTGGATATGGCAAGTAAGTCGGGAGGCGATATTTTCCCTTTTATAGAATATGCTTTGCAGGGATTTGTAGATGGACTTAGAGATCAAATAAAATTGGTTAAGTTTCAGCAATGGGAGGTTTCCTGGCAAAACTATGTGCATGAAAGAATTCCTGGAAAGGGTGTTGCAGCAGAAAGGCAAAGGAAGCTAATGATTGATTTATCGGAAAATCACAATCAAGAATATATTTCGATTCATGAAGCAACTGAAATTACTCCAAGAATCATCAAGGCTTATTCTGGTCAACCGAAAGCAATTTTTTATGATCTTAAAAAATTAGAAAAAGTTGGACTTATAGAGAGAAAAGGGAAGACATTTAAATTGCTGAGAGAGGTTATATTGGCATTTTTACCTCAGAGGAGTCAGCAACCACCAAAATAACTTAGGAACCAAAAACAATGGAAAAAATACATAAAGAAATTTTGGGGTTGATGGGAAAAATCGATATCGATTGCAGGGATGAAAAAGACACCATCATCATAGATCTGGCTGGCCAACTGGATGTGTACAATTCTCAGGATCTCAACCTGCTTGTGGATGCTTACAAAGATAGAGGATACAAAAAATTCATCATGAACCTGGAGAAAGTCACCTACCTCGACAGCTCCACTATAAGCGTATTTATTCATTGCTATCAAACACTTAAGGATGAGGGGCGTTTTGTGTTGGCCGGGCTTCATGGTTCCCCTAAAGAAGTTTTTGACATGGCCAAACTTCATGATGTATTTCAAATCTTTCCTGATACCTCAAGCGCCATGGAATAGCAACCTGGCTGGCTACGCCTATAGTGGAGATGGGCTCACACCTCTTTAAACTGTTTGTTGTCATAGGCATATAGCAAGGTTTGATTAAGCCGATTGAATAGTTGTCAGCAAGATCAACATTGCACATCCTCCCCACGCGGAGTGGGGATTAGCCTTTTGATTGATTCCCGAAATGTGTTAGTTTAGATATATTAAACCTTTATAAATGAAGGTAGGGCGGCTATTCGCGTCCGATCAAAATAGGTGGGATAGTGAGAAAGTCAGCTCTGCTCATTCTCTTGGTTTTATTTGTCTCCTCGCCGGTTCTGGTTTGGGGGCAGGATGATTCTGATTCGTCAAACCTGGGGATTCCTAAAGAACCCGGCTGGAGGCATCCATCCTATCGAGGGTGGGAATCGTTGAGTGTTCCGGGTTTGATTTCCACCTTTTACGATCTGGACCGGGACGGTAAGCTGGATTATATGGTTATTCGTAAAGTGATCCGCAAGGCATCGGCCGAAGAGATTACGGTTGAGCAGGCCATTGAAATCGCTAAGTTCGATAACCTGAGTGTCTACTTTTCTCATCCAGTGGTGTTTTTCACCAATCGCAACCCGCTTTTTTATTGCAAAGGTGTTGATTCAAGACGTAACTGCAATAATATCTGGGTAGATATTGCGGAAGACGGTTTAAATGGTAATGAAGAACTTTATACGCTTTCAACTCCGGGTCTGGGGGTGCGTTAGCCGGAAAACCCTGATTCTGTGTCTGACTTTGTGTGGGGTTGCACTCGGAACAATGCCAGTGTACGCTCATGGACCATCAGAGCATGGTGGTGGTTCCGTATCTTCACATAATGGAGAGAAAGATCTTTTGCGCCTGGGTGCTACGGTTTACAAGCACATGTGCATATATTGCCACGGTGCGGATGGCAATGGCGGGGGTAAGGCAATGGCTTACCTTTACCCGTGGCCGAGAGATTTTCGGCAAGGTGTGTTTAAATACAGGAGCACACCTGTTGGGTCGATTCCGCTGGATAGTGATATTAAAAGAACCATTTCCCGAGGGGTTCCTGGCACTTCCATGCCTGCATGGGGAGGGGCCTTGTCAGAAAATGAAATCTCGGGTGTTGTTGAGTACATTAAGAAGTTTTCAAAAAATTTTGAAAGTAAAAAACCTAAAGAAGCAATTAAGATAGAGGCGGTTCCACCATCCACTCCGGAATCCATTGCGAAGGGTAAGATGATTTATCAGGAAATGCGTTGTGCCCGGTGCCATGGAACGGATTTGAAGGGTGACGGGCCTATTGCAGCAGACCTCTATGATATATGGGATCATCGGGTTTTCATATATGACCTGACAGACCCCAATACATATAAATTCGGATTCGATAAGAAAGACCTGTATTTGATTTTAACAACAGGGATTGATGGCACCCCGATGAAATCATTTAACCATCTGGGAGAAGAAGAACGCTGGAATCTGGCCTCATATATAGAATCTGCAATCAGGAAGGATGAATATAAACCGGCAGAATATGAAATAGATCTGAATACGTACCCCGTTGACCAGGAAATCGACATGGATCCGGCAAATCCGTTGTGGGAAAATGTACCGATCCAGAACATCCACACAATTCCGCTCAATGCGCGCAGGGACCCGGTTGACCAGATTCAGTTCCAGTCCGTTGTGAATGATGAAGGAATAGCCTTCCGGTTGGTATGGGAAGACCCTCAGCCAGATAGGACTTCGAGCCGTCATCAGGATTTTAAAGATGCCATTGCCATGGAGTTTGCCCTGGGTGATGTATTGTTGCACAAGCACGGGCATAATGAACCGTTCTTTGGCATGGGAAACAGGGGTAAAGTGGTGAACATATGGCAGTGGCGGGCAGACTGGCAAACTGAAATTGAAACCAAGGAAAAGCTGGAATATGCCACCAAGGGCATGGATATGGATACCATGATCTTCGGGGGGGAAGTCAACCCGGTTGACTCGCTTAATCCGTTCAGGGATGTTCCTGTGGAAGAATTGAACGCAGAAGGGTTTGGGACGCTGACACCCCAACCTCAAACCAAACAAAATGTGCTGGGTAAAGGGGTTTGGAAAGATGGAAAATGGCGCGTTGTTTTTTTTCGCACCTTGGATTCTTTGAATAAATGGGATATAAAATTTATAAAAAAAAACCCAATATTGGTAGCGTTTGCGATTTGGGATGGAAAACATCAGGATCGCAACGGTCGGAAAGTTATTTCCATGTGGCAAAGGCTTAAACCTGTGGAACTTCCTTAATGACTGCGGATAACGGTTAACAATTTATCAGGCTGGCAAGAGTTGTCCCAACTTGTGATATTCTGTTTCCATACCTGAGCGTTTAGAACAAATACTATCCGTTGTTAACTTGAAGCCGCTAATGGCGCTTGAAAGTTTAAATAATTGAATTGGTAAACAATATACTTGGAGAATTGTTTCATGTCAGATGAAAATGAATTGGAAGAAACCGATGATTCGTTAAGCGTGTCCGAAGACGATGAAATGGATTTGGATGAGGTTGATGAATCAGATGAGCTGGACGAACAGGATGAGGTTGCGCCAGTAGAAGAACCAGAAACAGGTGCCTTTCTGGTAATCGGCCAGGGTGATTTTTCCATGACCCAAGCGAATCGTGGGGCCGATGATCCTGGCGATAACACGCTTTGTGAGCCTCAATGTGTCGCGGTCTATGGCGATATGCTGTTTGTCTCTGACAGGGGCAATCACCGGGTAGTGATTTGGGAGCAGTTTCCGGAGGAAAATGGTGAGCCGGCATCATTGGTCCTGGGACAGGAAGATTTTGCCGACTGTCTTGAAAACAGGGGGATGACCACTACCCTGGATGAAATGACTTCGGGACTGGGTGACGAAAGTCTGGATGGATTCACCATTAGTAAATCGGAAGAGGATACGCTTTCTCAACCTTCAGGTATTGATGTGATTGATGGAAAACTTTATGTGGTGGATAGCGGCAACCACAGGGTGTTGAGATGGAGTGGAATTCCCTCAGAAGATGGTGAAGCTCCAAGCCTTGTGCTTGGGCAGGATAACCTCGATGATAACGAAGCAAACCGCCGGGGTTTTGTCGGTTCGGGTTCATTGTTTTTCCCCATGGGCATCCATTCCGGAGATGACCAGCACGTGCTTGTCGCAGACAAGGACAACCATCGGGTATTGATCTGGAACAAAATTCCTTTTAGTGATGGTTGGAATGCAGATGTTTCCCTGGGGCAAAAGGGAATGGATGAGCGCTGGCCGAATCAGGGCGACTTTGAGAATGTAGGGCCCGATACTCTTAGCTTTCCCACAGGGGTACACTTTGATGCTGAAGGCGAGCGCGTGATCGTTGTGGATCAGGGAAACAACCGGGTGTTGATCTGGAATAAAATACCCAGAGAAACAGGTGTCGCCGCTGATGTGGTGATTGGACAAAAAGACTTTTTCAGCCGGGAACCTAACCGGGGTAACGGACATCATCGTCCATCAGCGGATGGTTTCTATTTCCCCACTGATGTGGTTTATGGTGAAGCAGGTTTGTTTGTCTCTGATACCGGAAACAACCGCGTCTTGTACTGGAAAGAACTTCCTACCGAAAATGGACAGCCTGCTGACCTTGTGATTGGCCAGTCCACCTTTACTGAGAATCATGTAAACCGTGGTCAGGAAGATGCCACCAACTTCACGCTGAACGATCCTTATGGGCTGTTGCTAATTGATTTGGAAGATGAGGAAGAAGAGTTTCGCGGTGTTCCCCTGCCGGATGATGACGATGATGAGGAAGAAACTTCCCTTACAGCAGCGGATGGAGAAGCCGCAGAAGAAGAGGAACCACAGCCAAAATTCAAGTTGTTCATCTGCGATCGGGGTAACTCACGCATTGTGGTCTGGGATGAGCTTCCATACCCGAAAGAAGATAAAGAGGAAGAAGAATTCGAAGAACTTGTCGTCGAAGATGAAAACCTGTTGATCGGTGAAGATGACGAAGAAGATGACTTCTTCGAAGAAGAGGAAGAAGAAGTTCCTCCGGGAGAGCTTCCCTCTGCCTAAACTAAACGCCGAACCGACAGTGGAAATGTTTGTCTTCCACTATCAGTATAATTAGTTTTAAAACCCTCCGCCCAGGGCGGGGGGTTTTCTTTTTGCCCTTAGAAGTGGTTGTGAATTCTGCTTCAGTAATTGAGACCAGCCTGGGTTATAAGTCTACTGAGAATAGACTTCTCATTGGTTTGGAACATTTAGTTTTCTATTTAACCTGAGCCAACTCATTTAATTTGGAAATAATTGTTTCTTCGAATTCAATAATTTTTTGCTTTCCCAAGGGTTTTTCCAAGTAAAGATTCGAGCCATTTTTTTTGGCCACAGCCTTATCCATAGGATTCTTTGAACCCGTCAACATAGCAATAAAAATGTCTTTACAATTTTGATTGCTTTTTATTTTTTTTAAAACTTCAAATCCACTTGCTTTTGGTAAATTGACATCCAAAAAAACTAATTGAACACAATCATTTTGCAGTTTATTGGTATTAAACGAATTAAAAAAATCAATGGCTTCTCCGCCATCTTTTATCCACAATTCTTCAAAAGAAAATTCGCAATTTCCAACGATACTGGATATATACTCATAATCGTCTGCATCATCTTCGATTATGATAATTTTAATTCTCTTCATTTCCTATTTAATTTCGTAAGGTAATAGAAAACTTGGCACCTTTATTTATTTCTCCTTCTGCCGAAATATCTCCATTATGAGCTAATGCAATTTTTTTACAAATGGATAACCCTAATCCACTCCCTTTGGTTGATATGGCACCATCTAGCCTTTGAAAGGGATCAAAGATTTTAACTGAATAAGCATTGTCGAAGCCAATTCCATTATCTTTTATAATTATTCTTAAATTATTATTATCAACGTGTTGATGAGATATTTCAATAAGAGGAGGAACACCCTCTCTTTGGTATTTTATTGAGTTGCTTATAAGATTTGTAAATAATTGTTCCATTTGAAGAACATTGCATGTGACCATTGGAAGGTTTTTATATTTTATACTACAACCCGATTTATATATTTCCTGCTCCATTTGATTTTCAATTTTCAATATCAGCTCATTCAAATCAATCAGTGTTTTGGGCTCCTTTTTTTCACCTAACTGGGAATAGTTCAAGATTCCATCAATTAAATTTGCCGCATAATTTGCAGAAACTTCGATCTTTTTAAAATAGTCTTTTGCGTAATCAGATAATTCTGATGGCTTTTTCTCAAGCTGATAACAAAAATTTAAAATTTTACGCATGGGTGCCATTAAATCATGTGAGGTAATACTGGCAAAACTAGAGAGATCATTATTCCTTCTTTCTAATTCCAAATTTAGCTTTATTAAACTTTTTTCAACCTGAACCCGTTTTTTATTTTCCCGAAAAGCCTGAATGACTGTGGAGCATGAATCAAGATAAGGTGATAATTTGCTCAAATCGGACTTGTCATAGCCGCCTACTTTATTTGCCAAACCAACCATCCCAATCAATTTGCCCGCAAACTTTATTGGAACTCCCAAAAAACTGTGCATTCTCGGATGGCCTTCTGGCAGGCCTCCCGCCCTTGGATCATTGGCGGGGTCATTAGCTATAACTGAATCACCACTGGTTATAACTTTTCCAAAAAGAGTATCAAGATTATAAAATTCCATTCCCAGATCATATTGGGATGCATATAATTTTTCCGTTTCATCATTCCATGAAATATTTGTGAGAGCTCTGGTTTTCAAATAAGGCTGCCCATTATCTTGTTCCAATACTTCACCAACGAATCCATATTCCCCATCGGTGATTTTAATCAAATCATCCAAAACTCTCTCAAAAATTAATTTGGAATTTTCTTCGGAGATAGATAAGGATTTTGTATTCTTCATTACCTCCCAGACTTTTTGGGAAACCTGCAACTCACTTTCTTTTTGAATTAATTTGGCGTTGGAACGATTAAGTTCATCAGTTAATTTAAGTAATGAATTATTAGCTCTCAGTAATTCGTCATTTAGAGAAATTGCCTTTTCCTTTTCAATTAATATTTCTATATCCCCACCCGTTTGGTATTTTGTTAAGAGGTTTGTTTTGTCTTTAAAAATTCTGCCGCGCAACTCATTTTCTATCAGGGAATACTTGAGCGCTGGAGCTAAACTTTGTAATAACCTTGCCTTCTTAGCGGTGATCCTTTTTTTTGAAAAAATTAGCGTCGCAAATATATCTCCAGTTGAAAACTGTCCCCCAAACCCTAATACAGATTTAATTCCGTAAGGGATTACAAAACTTTTCTGGTCTGGAATAAGCGTGCTCCCTTTAGCCTTTTCAACCAAAAAAAGTCCAAAATTATGGTCGTCATTTGTCAAAAACTTTATTTCTTCAACGTTTTTGTTTTGAGGAATAGCAAAACCAATTTGATTGAACAAAGCTGACACCATGGGTAATTCTTGGATCCGTTGGATGTTAGTTAGTGGAATGGCCTTGTGTTTCTTGGAGCTTTTTATATTACACCAGTCTTTTTTTTCTCCAAAAGTGCCAACAAGGGTAAGATACTTGGCTTCTTTCTTATTATTGTTGCGAAATGTTTCTTTTAGATAGGGTGGCAATTGGTAGAACGAACATGATTTGAAAATTCGGCAAAGAGCAAACTCTTTTTTTTCCTTTGAATCAGAAAAACTATTATAAAGAAGCTTGGTTGCTTTTTGACAAACCTCTTCCGATGACAACAGTTCTTTGGTTACATTTTTTAGGGTTTGTGAAATTACTGATACATCTTTCAAATTTAATTCGCTAAGGGAAACCTTCATAACATGCAAAGACCCACTGAAATAATGCGATTCAGCCCACACTTTGGTGTTTTATTCAGTATGGGAAAGGAATTGTAAGTCTGATTTTATTTTAACTATATATGCTGAATTAACCAAGTTTAAATTTGAATTTCGTCTGGATAGACCCTCACCCAAATGTCTGCTTTGGGCGAAAGCTAATTATATCAGTCACTTTCCCCTCATACGGGGGGTGGTCAGTGGCAGTAGGGGGGGATGCCTTCTTCTACCAGTTGTCCGGCTTTTCCTGTTTTCAGGTTTTCGTGATTTTTCTGTATTCCTGACGCCAGCACCTTCATTGACGTTTCCATCTTTGTCATGATTTCTTCGGGACTGTCGTTTAACACGTTGCCGAACTTGGGCTGGCATTTCAAATTCCCGACATCACAACAGGGCGTCATCTCTCCGTTTTGTTGAATCGTCATGATGTCTATGGAGCCTCTGGCGGCGGGGCAGCCGATGAAGTAATTATCTTTTGGGAAAGGCATCGAGGTCATGGACCGTTGCCCGTTGTCGTCAATATTGAATGCTGGTAACAAACTCAGTCCCAATGTGAACTCTGGATTGCGTGCAAAAGCTTCGGTATCTCCCAAGTGCATGGTGAACATTTTTTCATCGCAGTTGGGGTGGTCTTTTATCAGACTGGCTATTTTATCCGCGTAGGTCTTTAGTAATTCTGTTACATGTGTGTAACCTTTCTCAGTGAAAAAAATCAGCAGCAGGTTGATCTGGTTCTGCAAATCATTCAACGATTCATACACTACATTCACGATTAGTTTGTCCTGCAGCTTCAGCATTTCCCCCAGGAAATATTTTTGCGAACTTTCCCACGCTGTCGGGTAGAGGGTGATATCCACCCTTGCTCCTAGCTTCATGACTTCCACCAACCTGAGCCAGCGTTTGGATTTTTCTGAAAGAATATCAAGGTTGGTATGAAGACAAACGTGTGGAGTGACGGATTGAAAAATTCTGCAGATTTCCACAATTTCCGGATTCTGCGTGGCTTCTCCCCCGGTCAGGTTGATTTCCTGTTGCGCCAATTGATTGAGTACATCTACATTTTTTATCTTGTTGGCCATGCTCCTGGCCTGCTCTTTCGTCATGTGCCATTGGGAAACCGGGTGCTCCATCAATGGCTCGTACACATGACACGAGACGCATTCATCCCGGTTGTAACGATTGCAACTGGTTTCGACAAAAATGCTGAGCATTGATAGAAATACTCCAGAGTCGTTTTAGACAAATCCCCTCCTTCGTGGAAGGGGGCTGGGTGATTTGCAAGTTCACGTACAACATGCTATCAGATTTTTATTGCAACTAACGGTGTTTTATATTGTGAATTGCATATGGACGAATGAAACACCCGGAGGAGGAGTTTGAAAAGCGGACTGGATATCTTTTTCCCGGTAGCCTAGCTTCCTGAGTGGTTTCAAGGCGGAGAGGACTTCCTCGCGTGTGACATAGGCTACAGTATCAGGAACACCCCGGCTGCTAAGGTTTTTAGCCAGTTGGGCGATTTGCTTTCTTTGTTTTTTAGGAGTGCCTTCCATTGCAGGGTAGTTGAGTTTACCCGGGTAAGGACTTCGATAAACGGTATTGAGGGCATTGAGTGTGCTTAGCATCAATATATCCCTGTCCCATGGGGCCATGCTAGGAACATGCGGGTGGTTTTGCACCAGGTCAACCAGGCTGACAACGTCAGACCCCAGGTCTTTAGCCACAAACTGATTCTGGTACTCGCAGGTGATCTCTGTGAATCCTACAGACCTGCCAATATTTTCTAGCAAGGGGAAATTCACCATGAACGTGTATTGCCCTCCGTACAAATTAAAGTAAGGCCGACCTTCGTGGTTGAGGTCCTTCAAGGTTTTCATGCCGTAGTCAAAACTGGTGTAGCCGAAATTTACTGAGCTTAAAAGCTCCTTGGCTTTTTTAATGGCAGAAAATGCACCCGTGTTGATGGGCATGGGGATTTCGTCTTTAAACTCTTCGACGTGGGTCTTTAGAGTTTCGGAAAAAGGCCAGTCATTCAAATCCACTCTTTGAAAATCACGTTCCCAGTAAATGGTATTGAGAAAGTTCGGGAGTTTGGAAAGTTCGTTGAGATCCTTGTTATTGAACTGTTCAATGAATGCACCTGAAGGGAGTGTGTTCTCATCAAGCATGGGGCAGAGGTACTCTTCATAATAAAGTCCCTGGTGTTTCAGAAGGACTTTGGTTGCCAGGTCATCCCAGATTTCGTTAGTGATGATTTTTGATATGGAGTGAGGCTTAAAGCATTCCATATGTTCAGCGTGTATACGAACGGTGGCAAACTTCCCCGCGTGTTCCTGCAGGCGGGTGTTTTTTCGCACGCCTTTTAGAATTTCTTCGGACTCATCGCAAAGGATGTAATAGACGAAAGGATAGACTTCGTTATCACTATCTATTTCCCGCAGGCGGCTGAGGAAACACGCGGCCAGATTGCCATTGCCGACTCCCCACTCCTGCACCAGCCATTTTCCGCTTTCAGGCCGTTGTTGGTTTCGGGCCCTGGAAAAAAAGTCGTTGGCGACTGCATGGGCCAGACGGTAATCTAGACTTACATAAGTTTGAAAATGGTTGTGGATTTCGGGTCCCTTGATACCGTAGAAGATCGAGTTGACATGGGTTGCCCAAAAATCAGAAGGCTTGAAATCCCCAAGCGAAACCAGGTTTGGATGGGTCATGATAGGGTTTCAGGGAAATTTATCTGGGGTCATCATCGGCATCCGCCAATGATTCCATTCCGGGAGCGTTTCCTTCCATACTGCCACCTCCAGCGTACTTACTGGTTTGAGAAACACCACCGGGAATATTAGCTGGGTTGTCTCCTCCTGTAGCAACAGGCTCGGGTTCGTTCATTAAAGCCTCATATTTTCTGTAGGCGTCCTGCGAGTCTTCCATCAAACCAACTTCTTTATAACAATTATACAGGCTGAACCAGGCTCCGGCGTCTGCAGGGTTCAGGCTCACTGCTGTTTTGAATGATTTGATTGCGGCCTCCGGCCTGCCCATGTTTGCGTAAAGGGTTCCCAGGTTGGTATGGGGAAGGGAATAGTCGGGAGCCAGTTCGCTGGCTTTTTTGAAAGCGGCGATCGCATCATCCACCATATTCCGTACTGAATAACAACTGCCCAGGTTGCAGTAGGCTTGTGGGTCTTTATCGTCGATATCCACAACGCACAATGCGGCGTCAATGGCTTCTTCGTAACGTTCAGCGTGAAAATAAGCGTTGGACAACGCGGCTCGAAGCTCCTTATCTTCCGGGTTGAACATCAACACCTTTCTAAGGGCTATGATTTCCTTATCATAAAGTTTGAGCATATCGTAAGCCGCCGCAAGATTTGCGTAAGCCGTTGTGTCAGTGGGGTCCAGTTCAATGACTTTCTCAAACGAATCTGCTGCGTTCGTGAACATGTCCCGAAGCAGGTAGAGTCCGCCGAGGTTGAAGTGGTTTTCCGGGTCGTTTGGGTCCAGTTCGCAGGCCCGGTTGAGTTCGATCAATGCTTCTTCCTCATGATTGAACAATACATAAGCCGTGCCGAGCAGTTTGTAGACCCGGGCATTTTTGGGGGCTTTATTGCGAATGGTCAGCAGTTGTTTGATGGCTTCTTCGTAGTTGGCGCCATCAATCATCAGGGTGGCCAGTTCAATTTGAAGGTCTAGGTTGTCGGGGTCGGCTTTTAATTCCTTGGTGACCTGGCGGGTTTTCTTTTGTATGGCCATTTCACGCTTGGTCACTTCCGGGTCGCGTACGCCCAGCTCCTCAAAAATTTCCGGATCGATTTTCATTGTGATCCAGTCTGTCGGTTTGCCAGCTTCGCCCATATCAATGTGCTCTCTCTAAAAGGTTCTGAATTAAGTTGAAATCATTTGGTGAACTGTAAATTCTAGGCCATTGCCTTTCACCTGTCAACTGCCCCTCGGCGTGGGGCCAATGTTTCCATTTTGAGGATCTCACAGCTTTCAACGGTTCGTGGTGACGATTTGGGAAAAGGGGATGCCCAAAGGCATCCCCCCTGTACTACTTAGCACAACATTTGTTAACTACTCGGAAGTGAACCAGACATCGTTTTTCTCTGAACTACTGGACCCCCCTAAGACCCATATTTTGTTGTTATGAACAACTGAAGAATGGTTATGTCGAACTGACCAGTTTGCGTTGGATGTTTCCTGGGTCCATGAGACTCCATCACTGGAATGCCAGACATCGTTAATGCGGTTACCATTATTTCCACCCAAGACCCACATTTTATTTCCATAGACGACAGATGCGTGAACAAAGCGAGCCGACCAGTTGGAAGAGGAGGTCACTAGACTCCAATTAATCCCATTTGAGGATTTCCAAACATCATTATATTTGGTTGAACCACCCAAACCACCCATGACCCATATTTCTTCTCCACTTCCATCATTAAAGACAACGGTGGTATGGTTTGCCCGTGCAGACCATCCTGCAGAGGCAGTGGCTTGGGTCCAGGTAATACCATCAGCAGAAGACCAGACGTCATTTTTTTGTGTGCTTCCATCATTTCCCCCCAAGACCCACATTTTGCCATTAAAAACCAATCCGCTTAAATCATTCCTGACAGACCATCCCGCAGAGGCAGTGGCTTGGGTCCAGGTAATACCATCGGCAGAAGACCAGACGTCATTATAAAATGTGCCTGCAACAGTTCTTCCCCCCATAACCCACATTTTATTGTCATAAACTAGGGATATGTGGGCATAACGTGCAGACCATCCCGCAGAGGCAGTGGCTTGAGTCCAGGTAATTCCATCACTGGAATGCCAGACATCATTTTTTTCGGTTACGGTGTTATCCAGCCCGCCAAGAATCCATATTTTGTTATCGAAAACAACGGAAGTGTGATCTTGTCGTGCAGACCAGGCAGCGGCTGAAGTTGCTTCGGTCCAGGTGCTGCCATCAAAGAAAGTCTGGTTGAGGGGGATGAGGCCTTCCGAAAAACCATTGGCGTTTTTCACTTTCAACTTGTAGTTGCCGGCATTGAGTCCCTGCGGAACACGCACAATGACTTGTTGTGGTGTTTCCGAACTGGCCAGTACTGTTGAAGTGATGCCACCCACGGTTACCGTTGGATTTGTTTGATTGACAACCAGGTTGGTTCCGTTTAAATCCAATGCGGGTACAACTCCCGTTCCCGGATCGTATTCTCCCAATCCCGCATAAGTCACTTCCACTCCATCGGCACTGTCTTCGACACTTACAGGTGGAGCGGAGATAGTGATCTGGCTTCCGTCTGAGCTAACGGTGACTCCGGTTCCCGCGGTGATTTGGGTTTCCAGATAATCTGCCGTGTCTGTTCCTGAGACTTTGACTTTGTCATCGTCAATTCCACTAAAATTAGTAATGGTCTCTGCTCCCAGTGTGATTTGGGTGGTTGCTTCCAGATTGGTGAATTTTCCTGCCTGCGGTGTGGTGAGACCGATGGACGAATTGTTAATGGTGCCTTGTGCTCCTGCATTCGTGGCTATCAGTAACAAGCTTAATACAAACAAAGACGCAATTTGTTTTTTCATGCTCAAATCCTCCTCGAAAATTAGAAGTGAATAAATATTAACGAGAGGATAATTCTCAATAAAAAAACGGGCGCACAATACCCCAAAATAAGTGTTTTGTTTTCCGGGAAAAATATTGGCGGTTCTTCAATTGTTTTGAAGGGTAAAACGGTGAAAAACTTTTGAATTTTATTGGAGATTGGGGAGAAGATCGGCTGTCATTACTGTTAAGGTTTCATTATTCTTAATTCTTAGTTAAGGGTTTGAACTCCCCCTCCCTTCATAGGAAGAGACCTTTGCATAAGTCTGCACGTTGGAAAAATGAGATGCTTCGACAAGCTCAGCATGACAGGAATTAGTTTTTTTAGGCCGTCATCCTGAGGCTCTCGAAGGATCTCGGGGTTATACAAAGATCTCTTAGCAGGGGAGACCTTTGCATAAGGGGTCATTTTTAGCAATGTTTTTAAATCGGGACTTG
>CAYFNV010000014.1:0-72946 GCA_964344595.1 uncultured Nitrospina sp.
ATAAAATAACGAATTATAACTTATACAAAAACCTATACTTATGCAAAGGTCTCCTTGTCAGGGGGAACAGTTAGCAATTAGTTACCAACCGGGACATCTTCTTTCTAACCAAACAAAAGCCATTGCTAATTAGCTCCTCGCCTTTATACAAGGGAAGCAATTGGCAATGGCATTATTAAGCCAAGAGGTCTATTGTTCAACCCGGACAAGATGATGCATTCGGCCCCACGCCAAGTGGATCAACTATATCCGGCATCCTTATGGAAACAGATCACAGCAGCAGTCGTACTGGGCGGATAAAACTCATTCCCGGAGGTTAGAGACACCCCAATATCCCCCGCTCCAAGCAATTCCCAGATAACGCGATTGTGAGTCAGGTCTGTTATTGCCGGATATCCCGGACTGTAGCGTTGTCCCTTGTTGTCCTTTTTCATTCCCGTCCTTTGGTGAAGCAAATGGTGGATGTAATCAGCCATGTCTTCAGCGACACGGTCGCTTAACCCTTGAAGATATAATGCCGACTCGCTGTCATTGTGCGATTTAAACTCTTCAACACCCGTTTCTACTTTATCGCCTGAGGTCGATATCTGCAATCCAACCACATCCCACTGTCCAGACTCTTTTGAATGAAAATACTGCCCCACCGAAAAGATATCTTTTCGCCCTTTACCAATACAGACATCAAAATGGAGCCTGGCCAGTTCTTTATCGCGATTTTCCGGGGCATAAATAATAACCTCATCGCCATCAGATTGCGCGGGGAAAAGTCCAAACCTGGCTTTGGGTACAATCCATCTATTTTCTTCGGCTTTTTCTATCCATGTTTTTTCCAAATCCTGAAGTTGTTTCAGAGTCACACCTTTATGAATCCAACTGGATTTTTTACCAAACTTCCAGTTCAGGGAATACAAACTTTTTCTATCCATGTTACCTGCAAGTTTATGAAGTTTGAATTCAACTTTATGGATTCCGTATCCGTCCGAAGGACTTTCATGATACCTGAAGCTGACTTTTCTTCTTGGCAGAGTCTTTAAAAGTTCGTCCTTCTCCTCCTGAATCCCTTTTGCCTTCTGATATTCACGCAATAACTTTTCTTTATTTTCCTTCAGCAGTCCGGGGCGCTGCTCTTTGTCCATGAGTAGTCCCATGGTGTTGACACCATCCATTCCGCTAGCACAATAAAAAATATTATCCAGAATTGTATTGATGTCCTCACGCCCATGCATGGCAACATAGCCCGCATGGCGAGCGTTCACAGGAGCCCCGCCCAATAACAAGGGAATGGCGTAACTTTGTTCTATTAACATTTTTGAAACTGTGATCATGTGATTGGAGGTTTGCACAAGCAAAGCACTCATACCGATTGCATCAGCATTTTCCTGCCTGGCAGTTTCAATAAACTTTTCAAGCGGAACCTGAACACCAAGGTCGATCACCCGATAACCATAATTTTCCAGCAATGTTTTTGCCAGGTCCTTACCAATGCTATGAACATCCTGATAAACGGTACCAATGACCACCACACCTTTATAGTCAATGGCCGCACCCGGTTCGACACCACTTTTAAAACGCATAAAACCTTCTAAAAACTGCATGACATGGCGCATCACATCAGCACTTTTCAGCAAATGCGGCAGACTCACTTCTCCACGACCAAACGCATCGCCTAATTCCCGCATGGCCGTCATAAGGTAACCACTAATAAAATCCAATGGTTCGTGCTTTTCAACAGCTTTAGCAACATCGACCACGATTCTGTCCTTATAAGGAAACTCCCCGCCCTCTTTACTTATTACGCCTTCTTCCTTTTGCTTGAACCCGTCTTTAATTCTCTGGCAAATA
The DNA here is from genome assembly GCA_964344595.1 of uncultured Nitrospina sp. Classification (GTDB taxonomy): domain Bacteria; phylum Nitrospinota; class Nitrospinia; order Nitrospinales; family VA-1; genus LS-NOB. The sequence goes on from CAYFNV010000014.1 coordinate 1,843, forward strand.
CTTTCCTCAAGTGAAAGGTCGTCATAATCTATTTTTTTTACCTGAACACCGGTTTTTTTCGTCTGCGCAATCGACTCCAATTCTTCAAACGCCGCCATGTCTCGATTGAGAACAACTTTTCGCGCTAATTCCACATCACTTTTTTCCAGACTTTCAAGAGGAACATAGTGGTGAGGGTTTAAAATGGCACAGTCCAAACCTGCATTCCTTGCTTCATCTAAAAATACACTGGTCAAAACCTTTCTCATATAAGGCTTCGAAGCCAGTCCATTGGTAAGGTTGCCAACCCCTATACTTGTTTTCAAGTCGGGATGAATTGCCTTGATCCGAGGCAGGCACTTAAGAGTCTCGGCACAGAAGTTCAACCCTTCTACCGATTCTGACCCTATAGGATATGCGTTGATATCAATTAAAATCTGGTCGGGTGTCACACCATGTTTTTCTTCAGCCTGGCGGACAATTTCTGCAGCAAGTTCATATTTTTCATCCGCTGTCTGGCCCGGACCTTCGGGTCCGTTCACAAGCGCAACATAAACAGGGTGATGCTGTTTCGTTTGCGACAATACCGCATCCAGTTTGCTGACGCCTCCCTGATATTCCTCAAGGCTTATGGAATTGATGATCGGTCTGCCGGGATAGGACTCTATCGCCGTCTGCAATGCTTCAACAGAAAAAGAATCGATGCACATCACACCCTTGAAATCACTGGTCAATTCATAGATAGCTTCCGGTAAAACCTTTTCTGTTTCGACAATATTACTGTCCATACATACATCAATGATTTCAATTCCCAAGTCCTTTACCTGCTCTTCAACGACCTCCTCCAAAACCTCCATCAGCACTCCATCATCGCGTTCAACCGCTTCACGGACCTTTTTACTTCCCCTCACATTCAGCCTTTCACCAATACGGATCAATGCATCAGAGTCCGCAAGAGAAACCGCCTCCTGCGGACCAGAGACAAAAACCTGTTTTTCTACTCTCTTTCTATTTGGAACAACCCCTTTCAACCGGTCCGACAAAGCACGAATATGTTCCGGAGTTGTTCCACAACAACCCCCAACAATCGACACACCTTGTTCTTTAACAAAACGTTCTACATAGTCCGCCATCGATTCCGGTTCCAGTTTGTAACAGGTTTTTCCATCTTCAGAGACAGGCTGCCCCGCATTGGGGACAATGGAAATTGGCAAATGGCAAACCTTACCAAGTTTTTCCACTGTTTTTTCCATCAACTCTGGTCCCGTGTTGCAGTTGATGCCAAAAGCAGAAATACCCATTCCTTCAACCGCAACAAGGGCTGCATGAATATCTGTATTGAAGATTTGCATTTTTGAAAACCCATCCACCGTTACCTGGGCCATAATGGGAAGACGTTTGCCCACTTCTTCAAAAGCTTTACTGGCACCAACCAGCGATGCTTTCAGTTCAAGAATATCCTGCTGGGTCTCAAACAATAGAACATCTGCTCCACCCTCTATCAGACCTCTCACTTGCCTAAAGTTGTTGTCCACTATTTGATCCCAGGTAGCCCTGTTGAGGGCCGCTTCGGTTTTCGACAAAACATAATTGGAAGGACCAATTGACCCCGTAACGAATAACGGGCGACCATCGTAATCGGGATCACTTTTATATCTGTCAATGGCTTTCCTGGCAATGCGGCAACCTTCCACATTCAAAGAATGGGTGATGGCTGAGTAATCCGACTTTTTCAGGTCGAGATCTTGTGGAATCGCCTTGATATCTGAAAGATCAATTTGTGTGAAATCGAACTCTTTCAACCTTAACGGAGAAGCACCAAACGTGTTGGTCTCAATCAGGTTGGCCCCTGCCTGCAAATATTTGAGGTGTATGCCTTCCAAATCATCCGGGCGGGAAAATATCAACAGGTCGGTCAGCATTTTAAACGCTGCACCGCCAAATGCGGCGTCATCAAGCTCCAGATTCTGAACCATGGTTCCCATTGCTCCATCGAGCAAAAGAACCTGGTTTCCTAATACATCTTCAAATTTCAAAACTGTTGTTACCTCAATGTTCAGATTAGTTTTTCTTGAATAAATTAACGAGGACTTAAAAAGAATTCAATGGGATAATTATTATATACTGGTTTGCGTATTCCCGACAGGCAAGTGAAGATAACTTAGTCACCCAATGCCAATCAAATTTTATTATGCGAAAAATAGGATTATTTCTTAGTTTTATTCTGTTTCCCCAAACAGTTTTAGCTTTTGCCCTGAAATCGCATTTTCAAGAACCGGACCTTTTCGATCTAAAACTGCCTCCTGATGTCAGCATCAGCATATTCTCTTCAGACGTACCGCGTGCACGACATATGGCTTTTGACGACCAGGGAGTCTTATTTCTCAGTCAGGCGAAAGAAGGAAAAGTAGTGGCCCTGCCCGATCTCGATAAAAATGGAAAAGCGGATAAAGCGGTTCTCGTCCTTGAAAACCGGGACATTCCCCATGGGCTGGCTTTCGCCAAACTGGAGGACGGATATTACCTCTACATCGCGGAGGAAACCCAGGTAATCCGTCTGAAACGACTCAGCAAACCGTTCAAATTTGGAAAACCGGAAATCATTGTTGACAACATTCCTGATGGGGGACATTACACCCGCACCATAAAAATAAAAAAAAATAAACTGTATTTATCTGTTGGATCATCGTGCAATGTTTGCATTGAAGAAAGTCCATTACGTGCCGCCATTTCTCGTTTTAATCTTGATGGGTCTGATAAAGAAATTTTTGCGGAAGGACTGCGCAATTCAGTAGGTATTGAATTTTCACCCTACTCAGGGGAATTATGGGGAGTCAACAATGGCCGTGACATGCTCGGAGATCATCACCCAAAAGAAGAGCTGAATATTATCCAGCAGGGAAAACACTACGGCTGGCCGTACTGTTATGAGTCACAAATTTTCGATGAAGACTTTGGCAGAAGTTACGACTGCTCAAAAACCGAAGTCCCTGCCTACACCTTTACCGCCCACATGGCCCCACTGGGACTGGCCTTTTACCAAAATGGAAATTTACCAAATCGTTTCAACCATAGTGTATTCATCGCTTTTCATGGTTCATGGAACCGGTCCGTTCCTGCAGGATATAAAGTGGTACGAGTGAAACTGGATGCAAAAGGAAACATTCTCTCTCATGAAGATTTCATTACAGGATGGTTGAAAGAAAGTGGCGCTAAGTATGGGCGACCGGTAGATATCGAGCAGTCTCCTGAAGGCGACCTCTATTTATCGGATGATTATCTTGGCGTTGTGTATCGCATTACAAAAAATTGATAAAACTGTCGTCAAATATGATCATATATCTTTGGATTCTTCCGGCTGGGAGTTTTTGACTCCAAACACCCTTTCCATAAATGGCGGACGGTCTTTGGCGCAACGAAAGCCCACATCTACTTTACGGGACAATGGACTGAGGTGCTCCCGGTAAGATGCCCGGGCCTTAAGGGAAACAACCTTTAAAAAATCTTTTTTGCTGAAATGCCCCACTCCCATATAAGACAGCCCCCTCACCACAATATGTTTCTTTTCATAAGCCGGGGTTTTAAACTTGCTATCAGGGTATGGCTGGTAATATTCCCAAACCCATTCCCAGACATTGCCGATCATGTCCTGAACCCCATAAGGACTTGATGATTTGGGGAAACTGCCCACGGGTTTCAACCCTTGCCCTGTTTTCGTTCGAGGTGAGAGACTGAGATTGGCAATACCCGGTATAAAGTCATCACCCCAGGGATAGATGAACCCGGCCCTGCCTCTCGCGGCTTTTTCCCACTCCAACTCATTAGGCAACCGCTTGCCTGCCCATTTTGCGTAGGCACTTGCATCAAAATAATTCACCTGTGTCACCGGCATGTGATCCATTCCTTCAGGATACTTCTGGCCTCTCCAGTACCGGGGCGGTTTATGGTCGGTTGCCTGGCAAAAAATAAAATATTGCTGGTTGGTCACCTCATATCGGTCAATATAAAAATCGGGGATGTCTGTTCGACGTTCAGGAGTTTCGTCAGCAAACCAGGGTTTATTGAGTCCCAAAGAAAGAGCGTGGTTTTCCTCATCAATCTCACTGGTTCCAATGGTAAACTCTCCCGAAGGAATTAAAACCATACCTTCAGGAATTTTTTCCAGACAGCCGGAAAGAGTTAAAACCAGAAGAGAGTTGAAGACAACCTTTACGTACATCGAAAAAACAGAACTGCAAGATGCTTCGACAAGCTCAGCATGACAAAACAAGGCTTCTTTGTCATTCTGAGGAGCATTTGCGACGAAGAATCTAGAGTTTCGTAAAAGTCTTATTAAGTGAGATAACATAATTTTGATTGGAACCATTGCATGAAGACTGTTACCGAAATCCCTTTAACAGATATTGATGGAGAAAACCGGTTGACCGATTTTTCTTTGGACGGCTGCCCGGAAAAATTAATGGACTCGATCAAAGTGATCGGCATCCGTCACCCTGTTACTGTTTGCCCTTCAAAAAATGGTTATGCCATAGTAAGCGGACACAAACGTTTCCAGGCCGCTTCACGATGCGGGCTCACTCAGGTTCCCGCATTCATCACTCCTGAACTTGATAATGCCTCCCGACTGGTCATTAACCTGAATGAAAATTTCGGACACCGGCATTACAGCGATATAGAAAAAGGCGGTATCCTCAACAAATTCTCTCAAGCAGGAGTTTCTGAAGAAACCATTATTAAAGAGTATATGCCTTTACTGGAGCTTGAACGCAGTAAAAAAATATTTCAGGACTTGTCTGACATTAATTTATTGGGCCAAAAGATGCAAACATTGCTGCACCGCGCAGGAGTTCCAGTAAAAATCTTTAGTACATTATACAAATGGGACAGCCTCACGGCTGCCGAAAATTTATTTTCGATCTTGAGACCTGGGGTTAACAAATGGAGGGATCTGCTGGAATTGATCGATGAAGTTGCCACAAAAGAAAACACAACACACGAAGATATAATCTCCCGTGTTGATATCCAGAATATTCTGAACACATCCGACCTGCCTGCTCCACAAAGATATGACCAGATTCATAAAACACTTTATGACCTGCGCTATCCAGTCCTGTCAGATTTAAGGAAACAGGTCGCCCGTGCTATTGATGAAATGGAACTGGACGACAAAACCCGTTTAAAGTTTCTGGATACTTTCGAGAGCAACGAATTGAAACTGGAACTGAAATTCCAAACCGAAAAAGACTTGTCACAACAAGTGGAAAAAATATTCAAAGCCCTGCAAACCGGCTCGGTAGAAAAATTAGTAAAAATATTTCGGGACATCGGTTAAAAGCCTTATTAGCCACAGATGGACACTGATGAACACAGAAGACAATCTTCCCCCTGACAAGGGGGACTGAGGGGGTTTTAGATTTTAAGTATATTCCATCTTTCTTAAAGTAACCGTTTTAGGCATAACAAATAAAACTCTTATTACGACTAAGAGGTGGTTGTGAAAAATAACAGTAAGCCAATACCTGGAACAATCATATTACGCTGGAACTACACCCCAAGTGATTTTTTTGAAGAGCTTTTCATTTTGAAGCAAGATGATTGTTTTTGGGAATTTAACGAAGGGATGGCTACCGCCACAACAACCACAAAAGGCGATGACCGAAAACGAAGATATGAGATAAAGAAAGATTTGGATGCAAAAATTAAAATAATTTTTAATGGTGCCCAAATTAGTACTCAAAAATCCTACGAAATATCCGGGCCCTGTATGGAAGGCTACGACTCTAAGGGAAATTTTTGGATCACCCCTGCTCCTGCAGATTTAAAACTTTCAGTTTCCGCACCAACAATTTTCATTAAAGATTCTAACGGGAACATCATCGTCGATGAAAGAACTTTAGAGAGGAGAGAATTAGCAAAACTTTCTGCAAAATATTTCGACAACCTTGAAGTTAAGGAAATGCTACGAAATTATAATTCTTCTGTGGATGATCCTGAAAATGAATTATTTCACTTATATGCCATCAGAGATGTTCTAAGCACTAAGTTTGAAGGGAATGATAAAGCTTGCGCCAGATTAAATTTGAAAAAAAGTGATTGGAGTACACTAGGAAAATTATGCAACATCATTCCATTGCAACAGGGGAGACATAGGGGTAGAGAATATAAGCAACTTCGCAAAGCCAGAACCGATGAACTGGAAGAAGCAAGAAGAATTGCAAAGAATATGATTAAACAGTTTTTCAAATATCTGGAAAACTTAGAAAACTAGTAAATGATAAAGAGAGAACAAGGACAAAATATTCCTGATTACTTTTCCCTGGATTGCTTCGCTGCGCTCGCAATGACGAACAATCTCTGAAAGCAAATCACCCCAGCCCTTGTGATATCCCATTCCTAAGTTTTTGTGCCTGGAACTTTATTTTAAAAAGGAGATGCTTCGACAGGCTCAGCATGACAGGCTAACCCCTCCCAGCCTCCCCTTATCAGGGGAGGAGCTGAAACATTGGCCCCACGCCCTCTAGCGAGGGCGGCAATTGGAAATAGCCTTGTTAAGCCGAGTTAAACTAATGCCAGCAGAACAAAGATATTGCTAGCTGCCCCCGGCGGCTCGCCGGTCAGTAGTTTTTTCTGGGGGTGATGACTTTTTTAAACTCTTCTGGAATCATCTTATATTTTTTGTAGAGTTCGTTGAGCGCTTCTCGGGCACGGGTCGCTTCTTTCATCATCTTCTTGTCTGAGAAGAGTCTTTGCGCAATGATGGCATTGGTGATCGCCTTCTTACCGTTCAGGGTTTCGTCATAAGCCTTGCTCAGTTGTTCATGGCCCTGAATATGTTCCGGATTGTAATAAACCACTTCCCGCAATTTATCGATGATCTCTCCCGGTTTTTCATTTCCGGTTATATTATTCGCAAGCTGAAAAAGGTTGTCGGCCAATATATCGTTGGCCAGTTCACTATCCGGACTCAACTCAACCGCTTTGCGTAAAGGTTCTTCTGCGGAATGGTAGTTCTTGAGTTTCATCAGCGAAACGCCGAGCCGAAAATAACCTTCTGCGGCATATTTGGGACTGTGCTTGATGGATTTTCGTAATGGTTCGACCGCATCCTTATAATTTTTTAATTTAAAATAAAGTGTCCCCAGTCTCAGGTTGGGCATTGCCGCAACAGGGTCTACCGCAATCGATTCTTTATAATGTTTGATGGCTTTTTTAATGTCTTTGAGTTTGGTGTACACCTCGCCATACCGGTAGTGAGCTTCCACAGTCAGGTTCTTGTCCATCTTCAAGGCTTCCTTGATTTTCGCCAGGGCCTCTTGATAACGTCCCCACTCCGTATAACAGATTGCCATTGAAAGATGGGCCGGACCAAAGTCGGGAATGATTTTAATCGCCTCTTTGAAGTGATGCTCGGCCTGCTTTTGGTTTTTGATCCTTCCAAACGCTGTTGACAGGTTGCTGTGAGCCTGACAAAGTGCTTTTTTGATAGTCAGGCTTTCCGGATCCAGACGAAGGGCTTCTTCAAGGTTTTCCAGAGCGGCCTCATCACGTCCCATCTCCATTTGCGCCCTGCCTAACAGCAAACGTCCACTTTTGTGATCCGGAGAATATTTGACCAGTTCACGCAAAGGCGAGATAGCATCCCCGTAGCGATGCATTTCAATAAATACTTCTCCCAAGCTGTAAAGAGCTTTAAGATCTTTTGGGTTTTTTTTGATCGTTTCCTTTAGAAGCTCTGCCAGCACCTTAAGTTCAGATGGGGAACGTGCGGGAGCTTCCTCTGCAGCGGGACTTTTCTCGCCCTTGCGAGCAAGATCGGCAATGATTTTTCCAAAGATTTCTTTTATTCGGGAAAACAGTTTGTTCATGGAGGGGCGGAGAACCTCCGCAGGTAAATTTCAATAGTTTTTTGGGACTTTAAAACCTTTTGTCAGCCAACAAAGAGATCTTTGCATATCCTCGAGATCCTTCGAGGGCCTCAGGATGACATCATGAGAACAACTGCTTTGTATCATGCTGAGCCTGTCGAAGCATCTCAATTATATAACGTGCAGATTTATGCAAAGGTCTCAAATAAACGCCTTGCCATCAACCACCGGCGGCTCGCCGGGATTAACGCTTGAATTTTTTGACGAGGTCTTTCACGGTTCCGATCACCCGCTCAACATCCCTGGTGGACATTTTCGGATACAGGGGAAGACTTATCACTCTCTCAGAGTAATTTGAAGCGATTGGAAAATCCTGAGGCTTGGTCTTGAAATTTTTTATGTAATAAGGCTGCAGGTGTAGAGCAACATAATGCACTGCCACGCCTATGCCAGAAGACTGAATTTCATCCAGAAAACCATCCCGGTCTATGGTCAATTGCTCCAGTTGGAGAGCTATAACATATATATGATGGGCAGGATCAGCATAGTCTCGTACAGCCAGAGTTTCCAGTTCCGGAACATCGGCAAAAGCCGTGTCATACATCGACACATACTTTTTACGTAATACCATGAACCGGTCTATTTTCTTTATCTGGTGCAGGCCAAGAGAAGCGTTCAGGTCGGTCATATTACATTTATGACCTACAAGGGTTTGCTCCCAGTGAGAAAATCCGCTTTTGCCAAAACGTTTCCAGGCATCGCGGCTGATTCCCTGTAGCCTCATGACCCGAATGGCTTCGGCCAGATTATCGTCATTGGTTACCAGCATACCGCCTTCCCCAGTAGTGATATTTTTGTTGGCGTAAAAACTGAAGGCCGTAGCATTTCCCATATTGCCAATTTTTTGCCCTTTGTATTTTGCTTCCAGCGCGTGTGCCGCATCTTCAATGATAACCAGTTTGTTCTGGTCTGCAAGTTCCTGGATCGGTGTCATATCACACGGGTGACCGGCATAATGAACAGGAATGATGGCGCGAGTGCGCGGAGTGATTTTAGCTTCTATTTTTTTAGGATCAATGGTAAGGGTAGCCGGTTCGATATCAACAAATACAGGCTTTAATCCTTGCAGAAGAATGGCGTTGGCAGTGGCGGGGAACGTCATTGGAGTGGTGATCACCTCATCCCCCTCATCAAAGTTTTGCAGTGCAAGTGCCAGGTTCAACCCTGCAGTGCAGGAGTTTAACGCCAATGCATGCTTGCAACCTATATAGTCTTTGAATGCTTCTTCAAATTTTTGGGTTTTAGGGCCCGTGGTCAACCAGCCGGATTTAAGAGTATCTTCAACCTCTTGATGCTCTTCTTCCTCCAGCCAGGATTTATGATACGGCAGTTCAACACTCATAGGAGTTAGTTTTTTCCATTGAAGGCATGACGCTCTGGATCAGGTTCTGCCAGCAAGCTGGAAGAATCAACGTGGACATATTTCATCTTTTTCCATGCATCATTATTATTAGGTATAAAATATAATGTTTTGCTCGAACCACTTATCGAAGAGTTGTCTACCAATACGGTTATCACCCATTGTCCATCGATCTTTTCCCAATAATCTATATGAGTGCGCTTCATGTCGAACGAGATATCACCCCTGACCAGTGCAGGGTTCAACCGCTCTCTGCCTTTTAACATAATCTCTGTCATCGCATAATTACCATCTTCGCTGATAGATATCCGCTCAAGCGTATAACCCTTTACAGTAATAAAAGGATTCTCAAACCATTTGTATCGGCTGGAGCGGGGGAAACCCAGGACATCCCGTTTAACTGGATTCTTCATTATATAATCAAGAGGAGGAATCATAACACCTGAAATATGAGCCTGCATTCCCTCCCTGTAGCCTGATACCAGCCGACCCTCAAAATACAGAAACTCTTCGAGCGAAATTTTTTCTTTATAGGCAGGGTGCTGATATTGGTAAACCCCTTTTAAATCGTTTTTCAAACGCTTATTAAAATATTCATCTTCCAGTTTCGCCAGAGTTTTAGCCTCTTTTAAAACTTCGTCTGAAACCTGTGCCAAGCTTTTTTCGGAGACCACGAGCGTCAACAACATTGCGGTTAACAGATAACTCGTTATTTTTGAGAAACCAATCATTCTTTTTATCCTCCAGACTTATGCCGGTTTTCTGAAACCGAACCCTTAACAGAATATTATACAGACGTCTTATCGGCAAAACCCAAAATTTAGTTTAGCTCCACTCGGCGTGGGGCCAATGAGCAATAATCCGTCGAGCTACCAACACGATTGAGAGCAGATAATAACATCTCCTTCAATGGGAGAAAATTGGCTGCTAGCCGCAGGGGTAACGAAAAGTGTTCCAATAAGCCGAGAAGAAGTTCGTTAACCTAATCAGGCCATTACTCGTTGCCCCCGGCCGCTGGCCGGTGGCGCAGTTTTTTCGCCAGAGGCGGTGTAATACCTGGGAGAGCCGTCAATTCCTCTACCGAGGCGTTTCGTATATTTTCCAGGCTCCCAAAATGTTTTAAAAGCTGTAAACGTCTTTTTTTACCAATCCCCGGAATCTCCTCCAGGGGAGAGCTCAAAGTCTGCTTACCTCTCAACCGGCGGTGATAAGAAATGGCAAACCGGTGAGCTTCATCGCGAATTCGTTGCATGAGAAACCTGGAGGGAGAATTTTCTTTAAATAATACCGGTTCTTTTTTATGCACCAGATAGACTTCATCGGTATCAAGATTATTACGATATTTTCCTTTGGCAATACAGGCCAAGTCAACCCGATCTATAAGGCCCAATGCGTCCAAGACCTCACGACCAGAACTCAAATGACCTTTGCCACCATCGATAAGCACCAAATTGGGTAATGGACTGCCCTCATCAAGGATACGCCGGTAACGTCGAGTCATCACCTCTCTGAGCATGGCATAGTCGTCAATGCCTTTTACTGTGGCAATTTTGTAACGTCGATATTTTGATTTTTCCGCCAAAGCGTTTTCAAATACCACCACAGAACCCACAGCATGACTTCCGGAAATATTAGACAAATCAAAGCCTTCGATCACTTCCGGGAAATGGTTCAAACCAAGAGCTGTTTGCAATTCTTCCAAAGAACGCGTACCAACATCGCCCTTGTCACGCTCCATTCTCATGGCAAAGCGGGCGTTTTCTTCCGCCATTTTTACCAAATCACGTTTTTTACCGATTACAGGTATTTCTAATTTCACCCGGGATCCTTTTTTTTCTGATAACCAGTCTGCAATCAACTCGGAATCTTCAACAGGGTGGGGTAACAGGATTTCAGCAGGCAATACCACTTCTTCCGCGTAATACTGTTTAAGAAAAGAGGACAGGGTTTCGTCTTCCACCATTTCGTTGAGCGATTTCATTTTGAATATTTTTTCGCTCAGCATTTTTCCCTCACGAATAATCAGGACTTGAGCCATGGCCTGATCCTTTTCAGAACAATATGCGATGATATCCTGATCCTGCAGGGAAGTTGAAATGATTTTCTGTTTGTCGAGCACCGTTTGAACAGCCTGTATTTTATCCCGGAAAACAGCGGCTTCTTCGTAACGCATCTCAGAGGCGGCAGATTCCATCCCGACCTTCAGGTTTTTCAGGAGAACTGCGTTTTTACCCTTGAGGAACAACTCCACATCCTCGACCACGGTTTTATATTCTTTGGGGGACACTTTTCCAGCACACGGGGCCAGGCACCGTCCCATTTGGTAATTCAGGCAAGGTCGGCGAACGGGTTGTCCATCCAACTTGTCTTTGCTCTGGCGAAGCGGAAAAATTTTATATATCAACCTTATGGTTTCCCGTACTTCCTTGACCATGGTGTAGGGACCAAAATAAGTCGCTTTGTCTTTGCGAACTTTTCGTACTACCTCAAGCCGTGGAAATTTTTCCTGCGTGGTCAAGCGCAAATATGGATAATGTTTATCGTCTTTGAGAAGAACATTGTAACGAGGCTGGTGCTTCTTTACGAAATTGCTTTCCAGAATTAGTGCTTCAGCTTCTGTTTTGGTGGTCAAAAATTTAATATCGCGCACCTTATTCAGAAACATCCTGGTTCTGGGATGTAAAGTGCGAGAATTCTGGAAATAAGAACGAACCCGGTTTTTCAGAATTTTAGCCTTGCCAATATAAAGAATTTCCGACCGGGAATCCTTCATGATATAAATTCCGGGTAACTTGGGAATGGTCTCGATAATTTTTTTTATATTTTTATCCAACGTAACAGTCCCGCTCTGGAAAGTATTTTCAGCAATATGATTGACATCTAAAAATATACTCTTATTTTGATGAAGACCGAAAGCAATAATCAACGTGGGTTCTGGGCAAGTCGATTGGGATTTATTCTCGCCGCTTCCGGTTCCGCTGTGGGACTCGGCAATATCTGGAAATTCCCCTATATTGTCGGACAAAATGGAGGTGGAGCATTTGTGCTCATTTACCTTGTCTGTATCTTCATAATCGGCACTCCCATTATGCTTACCGAGTTTACGCTTGGACGAAAGACCAACCGAAACCCTGTCGGCGCCTTCGAACAATTAAAACCCAATTCGCCCTGGACCGGTATCGGGTACATGGGCGTTCTCGCCGGATTTTTAATTCTTTCCTTTTATGGTGTGGTGGGAGGTTGGACCTTTGCTTACACTTTTAAATCCATCAGCGGTTCAGTAATGGGATTCGCTTCCCCAAAAGAAGCAGGAGCGTTCTTTGGAAGCTTCATAGGAAATACCGGGGAGGTCCTTTTTTATCACGCACTGTTCATGGGAACCTGTATCGCTATCGTATTAAGAGGTGTGCATGGTGGCATTGAAAGAGCCTGCGATATTCTCATGCCGACACTGGTTATCATCCTTTTTCTTTTAATGTTACGTTCTCTAACACTAGACGGAGCGATGGAGGGCGTGGCTTTTTACCTGACTCCTGACTTCAGTAAAATCAGCGCCAATGTAGTATTGATTGCCCTCGGTCAGGCTTTCTTCTCACTCAGCCTGGGAATGGGGTGCATGATCACCTACGGCAGTTACCTTTCGGAAAAAGAGAATCTGACTTCTTCCACCGTTTACGTGGTGATGTTCGACACGCTAATCGCCCTTTTGGTTGGCATGGTAATTTTTCCGGCAGTATTCGCGATGGGGCTTGAACCCACTGAAGGACCGGGACTGGTCTTCAGTGTACTACCAACTGTGTTTGCCAGTATGCCCATGGGTCACGGGGTCGCCGTTATATTTTTCATACTTCTGGCCATAGCCGCTATCACTTCTGGAATTTCTCTACTGGAGGTGGTGGTTGCTTACTTCATCGACCAACGTGGATGGCCACGGAAAAAAACTGTGTTCATTGTCGGTTCAGTCATCTTCGCGTTTGGTGTTCCCAGTGGATTATCGTTCGGAGTCATGGCAGATTTCAAATTTCTCGGAATGAACTTTTTTGACCATGTCGATAACATAGCTTCCAATTATTTCCTTCCATTAGGCGGCATGTTAACAGCAATTTTTGTAGGTTGGATTTGGGGCACGAAGAACGCGCATGAAGAAATTGAAAAACACGAAAACAAATTTGGCTTTCCTTGGGCACAGTGTTGGGAGTTCCTGATCCGCTATATTAGTCCAGTAGCTGTCGGCATTGTTTTCATAGCCAAAATCCTTCCTTGATGTCCAAGATCAATATAAAGCTTTATGAAAAGACCCTCGTTGTGTATTTACCTGAAACATATCAAGTATTGAGCTGGGCTCCTTTTAACTCAGGTCAAACCCAAACCCAGTGCATCTTCAACCACCAGTTAGTCGATGGTTGCAAAGAAAATTTTTCAGATATTTTTAAAACCTTACAGAAAGACTTTGGCTTTCCAGAAAACTCAGTGGGTTTGCTGACCTCTGCAGAAGTAGAAAAATTCACCACACGTTATATGCAATCTGACCGACATTGGGTACAGACGGTTTGTACTGTTGGTTTGGACAACACCCGTACAGCAGGAGAATCAGCCGATGTAGATGACCATAATCTTCACGGAACTATAAATATAATTCTTGCAACCAATGGCTTACCTCATATCTCAGGGCAATTGGAAGCAATTCAGGTTGCCACCATGGCCAAGACCCGCGCGCTATTCGATATGGGAGTGAAAAGCCAAAAGTCTGGTACCCCCGCTACCGGAACAGGCACCGACTGCATTGTTCTGGCATCATCTGGCGAAGTGAAACAAAATTATTGTGGAATGCATACCCGGCTTGGTGAGCTTATCGGACAGACTGTCTATGAAGTAGTAAAAGAAGGGATAGAAAAAACCTTGTGATATGTGGTCAAGCATTGGGAGCTCGGAGAAACCCTTATTCCCTAGCAATTTAAAAATTTTTTGCTTTATTGTATACCTCTGTAGCCCATTCTTTATTACCCAGCTTTTCGCTAAGGCTTTCGGCCAGCCAGTGAAACTCAAAACTTTCTTTCGCTTTTTCCTCTGCCCTTTTGTATAACCTGCTAGCCCATTCTTTATCACTGAGTTTTTCGCACAGGCTGTCTGCCAGGCAACAGAAATCCGTGCTGTCCTGTGCCAAAGCCTCAGCTTTCTTGAAAACATTTTCAGCCCATTGTTTGTCACCCAACTTTTCTATCAGGCTTTCGACAAGGCTATTTAAATCACTGCTATCTTGTGCTGTTTCCTCTGCTTTCCCATATAGTTCCCTTGCCCACCTGCCATCTCCAAACTTGACACAGATATTGTCTGCAAGTTCATAATAGTCAGAATGCTCTTTCGCCATGACTTCAGCTTTCTTATAGACTTTTCTCTGCCAGTCTTTATCTCCAAATGTTTCAGCAATGCTGTCTGCGAGGTCACAGAGTTCTCTTACATTATTGGGATTTTCTTCAGCCTGCTGATAGAGTTTTTTAGCCCACCGAGTATCGCCCAGAATTTCTTTCACGCTGTATGCCAGCCAGTTTAGATCCAGGCTGCTTTCGGCCCTGTTTTCAGCTTTAGCGTATAGTTTCTTTGCCCATTCCTTATCCCCGAGTGCCTCGGAAACGCTGTATCCCAGCCAGTTCAGATCTAAACAATCTTCAGCCATCTCTTCTGCTTTTTTATAAACAGTTTCAGCCCATTGTTTGTTTCCCGCATAGGCAAGGTGGTCTCCAACCTGTTTCATATCACAGGCATCCTGCGCGTTGTCCCCTGCCTCTTCAAAAGCTTTTGTCAGCCTTTCATCATTATTTAAGTATTCAGGTTCCTGTTTATCAGGTGACGCATCTTTTTGTTTAGATGATTTAAAATATTCCAGATAATGGATTTTGTCGCCGGCGTAGATGAAACTTTTTTCGTATTTTGTTTTGGGAAGATGATTACGTGTCTGGAGAAAGCCCAACTCCTGAGTTCTATTTTTTAGTAATGGCTCGGCATTGAAATAATCGCTAATTTCCTTGGCATATGGTTCGCTGTCGGATGCTATATACACACAACCTTCCTGTGCAAGTTTTTGCGCTACCAATTTAACCAGTGCAGGTTTAATCAGCCTGCGTTTGAAATGCCTTTTTCTCGGCCATGGGTCAGGAAAATTAATATAAACAGCGTCCAATTCTCCATCATGAAAAAGAAAAGGGATTTTTTCCCTGACATCTCCATATATGACACGAATATTTTTTATGCGAAGTTCATTAATCCGGGACAGAAGCGATCTAATTCCATCCTCGGAAAAATCGATCCCAACAAAATTATTTTGAGGCTCCCTGGTCGCCATTTCAATCAGGAAATCCCCCATTCCAAAGCCTATTTCCAGTTTGACAGGGTGGTCGTTTTCAAATTGCCCTTGCCAATCAGGGTGTTCATCAATATTCAAGAAATAAGGGTCTTCCAGAACGAAATCGGAAGACGAAGGTCTGGCGGTCAGCAAACTCATTAATCAAAACCTGATTATGTTAGGAGATCCAAATCCTAACGCATTAAACATCAACCCATCATTCTCGAATAATTTCAACCCCTTTTCAAGTCAGCATGTTAAGTACGCCATGCAAAGATTTTAAATTTAATAGAGAAAGTTACTGTTAATTAATTATTTATCAAAAAAAACTCTTATAACAGTATGTTTTATTTGCAGGAATTTAAACTAATGCTAGAATTTTAATCTACCCAAAACCAAAGTATTCAGAAAATTCTCAACTAAGGTAACTTATGCACTACCTTAATTTTGGTATGTGAAGATGAATTATCAAAATAAAATCTCTACTAATGGAAAAGTCAAGGACTACATGACTTCGCCAGTACTATCAATTGACGAAAACTCAACTCTCAAAGAAGTTGCAGAGTTTATGAAACTAAATAAAGCACCTATCGTTCTGGTAAACAATAAGTCAAAAGGATTCACAGGCGTCGTGACAGAATCGGACTTCACTCGCAAAGTTGCAGCAAAAGAATGCTCTGTAAACACTATAAAGATTGACGCCATCATGTCAGCTCCTATCAAAACAATAAAAGGATCTGCGACAATGGCTGACGCAAACAATACAATGCGCCAGTCTGGAGTCCGCCATCTTGTTGTTGCTGAAAATGGTAAGCATATAGGGCTATTATCTGCCATAAATTTTTTTAAATATTATGAGCATGTCGAGAAATATCTAAGTGATCTTGCAGTTAACGATGGGTTGACAAAAATACACAATCGTCGTTATTTTGATGAAGCTCTAGCTATAGAGTGGAGGAGAGCGAAGCGGGAAAAGTTACCCCTATCATTAATCATGTTGGATATTGATTTTTTTAAAAAATATAATGACAGCTATGGGCATCAAGGTGGCGATGAATGCTTGATTAAAGTAGCTGATATCATTTCGAGCGCATTGAGGAGGCCGGCAGATCTCGTTGCTCGTTATGGAGGAGAGGAATTCGCGATCATTTTACCCAATGTATCAGAGAAGGATGCAATCCAGTTTTCTGAAACGATTCGTGCTGAAATTCTGAAAGCAGAAATAGAACACAAATCAAGCAGTATCAGTCCATTTGTCACTGCAAGCCTGGGAGTAGCCAGTATTGTTCCAAGTTCAAACTCATCTCATGAAGAATTACTCCAGAGAGCAGACAAGGCACTTTACAATGCAAAATTCAAAGGTCGAAATTGCGTTTCGGTTACGTACGATTGACCTTGCATTTAACGACCAACCCTTCCCAGACCTCGAACAAAACAACCATTAAATCAGAAGTTTTTGTTCATTCCTGATTTTAACAATTATTAATGTTCAAGAGATTCATATTTTTGCCGTCAATAAATATATGGAAGCTTTAAACCACACATGTTCTTGCCTAAATCATTTGACTCCGGAACAAAAAAAACAGGCCGATGCCGTGGCCGGTGGTGACTTTGAAAAATTACTGATTGAACTCCAAATTATCAGGTCTTCCTTTAACACAAATAGCGCTGAAAATAATGGCTCTAAAAAAGGCAGTCTTCCTGAGTTCAAACGGCCTCAGGATATTCTGAATGTTTTCTTTTCTGAAGAAATACAAAAGAGACAGGCAGGTGATGATCCTTTTTTCCTTGAGAAAAAGTTTCCCCTCCTCGGTCCTTCCGTTATAAAAACCATGATTTGAAGAAAACTTACAACCCATGAAATCACGATCACATCATGGCTAGTGCTGATTAGATCCACCAATGCTTTTTCGCCAAAGTCCATATTGGTAATGAATCCAGACAAAAAAAGTCGCTGAAACAAGTTCAGCCATTTCTTCTATAAAGCTAAACTGCTGGTAAAGGGCCATCGAATTCTCAGAAAGTGCGCTTAATATTCTGGCCTCAACAAATTCCAGTCCCGCTGAGACTGATAAAAGGAAAAGGGGTAAAAAGGAAATTAAAAATAAAGTCCGGTTACTTTGCAAGCGGGAATAATAAAACAGTATCAATCCTGTTCCGGCAAGAATCATCACCGGGGCAAAGACCACCGTCCACAACAAAGAATCTGTTTCCTGCGTCACGCCAAAAAAATGCCGAAGGTTTTCGCCCCCCCTTCCAGACATAATTTGATCAATCAGAACCTCATGTATCTGCAAGCTCTCGTCAATGGCTAATCCCAACATACATATTGCCACCACAAGCCAACCCCATGCTTTTTGTGGATCAGTTACTATTTCCACCACATAGCAATAGGTCGCTGCGCCTGCAACGAGCAAAAACTGGAAACTGGAATAAAAAGTTGGAAGGTTTTCTTCGTAGGTCAGATTGAAGAACCAACCTAATTCCGGGTGCGATGAAAACAATAAATGCAAGACACCCATTCCGGCATCTATCAACAATAAGATCACCAGCACCTTTTTAGAAGAGGGTAACTTCATTGACGCAAGTACCCTCCCTCTTTCAATGCCTGCTTCATCGCTTCTGACATTTCCCGGTTTTGTGTTTTTAACTGATTATTCTTTTTCCACTCCAGCAACAAACTTTGCATCTCTCCAGTCTTGGAGAGAGAAGAGACAGCAAGATTTTCTTTGGGATCATTCACCAGATTTATTAACAATGAAGTTTCAACACCGTTTTTCTTTTTGGTCACAAACTTCCAGTGTTCAGTGCGAACACCTGTGTACTCTACCTCATCGGGAATTTCATGGAAGAAGATTTTTTCTTCCTTCACAACAGAACCCGGATGACGCATCTCTGGAACCCAGGATTGACCAGGCAGATTATGCGGAACCGGAATTCCAAGTAATTCTAAAAGTGTGGGAACAAGACTAATGGTAGAAACCATTTGACCAAAACGGAATGTTCTTTCGAATTGATGAAGTAATGCCGGTTTTAAAATCAATGGCACATGTATGGAGGCATCTGTATATCGAGCTGTGTGACCGGGACCTTTTTTGTAAAAATCATTTTCATAAAGTTCAAACAAAATCTCTCCATGGTCAGACATAACAACAATCACCGTATCATTATAAATTCCCGATGATTTCAGAAGTTCAAAAATTTCACCAAGATGATCATCTACGAATCTAATTTCTCCATCATATAAGGCTGTCACCTCATCTTTAAAATGCAATGGCAAAACTCCTGACCTCCAGGCTTTCAAAATATCATTGGCGCAACGCACATCAAATTCCCCTTCAAACCCTTCAAATGTTTGCAGGGGTGATATTTTCTGAAACATCTCATTGTAGGGGGGTGGAGGATCATAACTTTCATGAATGTTTTGAACATGCATCCAGACAAAGAAAGGAGAACGTGAATCTTCAGGGGTTTGAATCCAGGATTCGAGCCATTGACGAACAGCCTCAAACCCTTTCTCATCGTCTTCAGGCTCCTTCTCATCATGATCGTGACTTGCAACAGGATGGAACTGAAAAGTCTGAAAACCTTTATCCAGGCCAGATTCTTCAGCAAGCGCAAAATATCCCACAAATCCGGCTGTGTTGTATCCGTATTGACGAAGAGTTTCGGCAATAGTGGGAATCTCTTCATTAATTTCCTGACCATTATCTACTAAACCATGCTGGGCAGGGTATAATCCTGTCAACAAGGTTGCGTGCGATGGAGCAGAGTTCGTTGCCACTGTAAAAGCTCTCTCAAAAACAAAGCTGTCTTTTGCTAATTCATTTAGGGAAGGGCTGGTTAAACGCTTGTAGCCATATGAGTTTAAGTGATCGGGACGCAGAGTATCCAAAGTAATAAACAGGACATTGGCGCGTTTAAAATCAGAACCTGTGATGATTGAGAACAGCTTTAATGCAAGAAATCCTGCCAGGAAAATTCCTGTAATCCATATTATATTCTTGTTTTTTGCCACTGAAATCATAAAAAATAGAACCCAATATTCATCCAGCTATAAAGTTAATGCAGAATTTGGCCATTGAATATCTCCTGAAAACCAAGGACAGGTTCCCTGAAAAAACCGCAATTGTTGATAACGGTCAGGGGATCACCTTTAGAGAGCTCTGGAAAAGCTCTCTCTCTCTGGCTTATTGGATCAATACCGAATTCAACATAACCAATCAGCCTGTCTCGGTGAGTTTACCAAAATCCATTGATGCCGTCATCGCACTGTTGGCGATTCAATTAAGTGGGAACATTTATGTTCCGCTCGATACAGATACACCTGCAAAACGACAAGAAAAAATACTTGAAGCCCTGGGCAGCAAATGGGTGTTGGAGCATGATAATGGAGAATTCATATTAGATGGGAAGAGTTTTTCAAATCAGTCTTTCATTGACATGGAGGACACTGTGTTGCAAAAACTATCCACAAGAAAAAAAGATGATCCTCTTTACATCATTTTCACCTCCGGAACAACGGGAACTCCCAAAGGTGTAACGATCAGCAATGCTTCGGTGATCGATTACATCGAATGGGCTATTGCAACTTATTCTGTTACTGAGGCAGAAGTCATTGGCAACCAGGCACCCCTGTTTTTTGATAACTCTGTTCTCGATCTGTATCTTACCTTTGCCAGGGGATGCACACTACACCTTCTTTCCAGGGATACACTACGTTTCCCTGCAGAGTTTGGTACTTATATTTCCAGTCACAAAATTAATTTTATATTTTTTGTGCCATCTGTTTTAAACAATCTGGTTGCACTGAAAATATTTTCTGAGTACAACCTGACCTGCCTGAAGAAAATTTTATTTGCGGGTGAGGCCATGCCGCTAAATACATTAAGACATCTCAATTCAAATCTTCCTACCGCACTGCTTTCAAATTTGTATGGTCCTACTGAAATTACCGTAGACGCTATCTATTGGATATTTGGCGAAGACATAAAAACAATGGAAGACGTACCACTTGGAAAACCCTGCACAAATCATCGCGTTTTATTTTTAGACGAGCAGGAAAAGCTGGTGACCGCTGAAGATGAGATCGCGGAGATTTGTATAGCTGGTCCCGGCTTGGCCCTGGGCTACTGGAATAACCCTGAAACCACGCAGAAAGTATTTATTCCTAATCCTGAAAAACCGGGCGAAACTATTTATAAAACTGGAGATATGGGTTACAAGTCTTCTAAAGACGGCCTGATATACATGAAAGGTAGAAAAGACAACCAGTTTAAACACAACGGTTACCGTATCGAAGCAGGAGAAATAGAAAACGCATTGAGTCCGTTTGTTTTGCAAAGCTGTGTGTTCTATGATTACGATAAAAAACGTATTCTTGCTTTTTATACCGCCGATAAGCAAACAACCCTTCCTCCATTTCGAAGCCTGTTGTCCGGATCTCTACCTCAGTATATGATTCCTCATAGTTTTCATAAGCTGGATCATTTTCCCACAACCCCTAATGGGAAAGTGGACCGCAATGCATTGCAAAAAATAATAACAGGAACATAGAATGCAATCTATTGAAATTAAATCCCTCTTAAAAGATTTCTTTGAAGCGGAGTTTCCTAAAACTGATTCTGCTTTAACAGATGAAACGGATCTATTGAACGACTGGTTTGTAGACTCATTTGGAATTGTCAACACCACATTATTTCTTGAAAATAAATTTGGAATCGAAATTTGCCGCGCTGATATTAATGCAGAGAATTTTCGCAGTATCAATACTCTTTCAAGTTATATATCCAGCCAGTTAAACAAGGGTGACTGAAAATGCCGGGACTCCTTAGCGGAACACCCATCACCCAAGAAGAACAGGAAGCCAATGACCGGCACAATCCATTCGTGGTTTTGGCTGTTCTTGCATTTTTGATTGTCTATATTTATCTATTCACGTACGCCTCCAGCTCGTTAGGCCTGCCAATGCCCGAAGATCTGGGCAAATCCCTCGGCATCCCTTCCAGTTATGAGTTTGATGAAGACGGAAATATCGACACCAGCCTGTATATTCCCTTGACCTTTCAATTTGAAAACGATGATGAACGGTTTATTTTTTTCATTGGCGCCGGACTGGCATTCCTTTTTTCGTATTTTTTACCCTTGAAACATAAAAAGCGTTCGCTGGTTTTTTCTTCTCTTGTCATTATTGGAATCCTCTACGGCATGGAAGGAGCAGCGGGACTTTTATGCTCCCACTCTCTGGTTTTCATCGTTCTTCATCCTGTAACCAGGTATCGGTTGTGGATTGCCGGACTTCCAGGGTTTTTCGGGTTCTGGGCTTTCTTTCCCTACACTACTTTGGGCACTTGGATATTTGTTCAGTCTCTGATCGCGGGCTCAGTTTCATTTTTACTTTATCGCTATGTTCTTCTCAAACTTTTCGATAAACCCCTAATCGCGAAGGGATTAAGAATTATTGTGGTGCAGTCCGCACTGATCACCATATTAGCAGGTGCCTTACTGGAAGGAATGCATGGAGAGCCCTGGGAGTTGACTTTGGGAATCCTGCTCTTTTTCTGGCATTGGGAACGGCTCTATATGTACCACATCGATTATCAGGATGGGAAAATTCCCGGTAACATTTCTTTGATGACCTATCTGTCCGTCTTCCTGACACCCGGACAAATTGCAAATTGGAACTGGGGGGTCACCATAGGCCAAGGATATGCTTACAGCACTCACAACTTTTTGTGCGAAGACAAAAATAAACTGGTGCTTAGCGGACTCAAACTGTGGACCGTGGCCCTTGGTTATTTTTTATTGGGAGACTGGGTTCATGCCCAATTACTGGACTTTCTAAACAACCAGGGTCTTGACGTTTACTGGCGTATTGAGTTTATGTCTGAAGATTTCCTTTTGGGAGAAAACATTACCACCGCAACTGTTTTATTAACTACATTGATTGCACTGATGAAATGGACGTTTTCCTGGGGAGGAGTGATGCATTTCAAGGTCGGCCTGTGGCGAGTGTGCGGATACAAGATTGACCCCTACTTTAATTATCCCTGGCTATCGACCAACCTTGTAGCCTTGTGGTCAAGGTTTACTTTTCATTATCGGGAGTTTCTGGTGCGGGCCTTTTATTACCCGGTGTTTTTCCGGTTTTTCAAAAAACAAAAACATCTTCGTATTTTTGCAGCTACCATGGCCGCCGCCTGTTTTGGCAATCTGGTTTGGGGACATATGACCGAATCGGTATTTTATCAAGGCGTAGCATTCCAAAGCCTGTCAGAGTCTGTCAAGCAGTGGCCTTATTTTGTTTTGCTTGGACTGGGAATCACAGCCAGCGAGTTCTGGCTGTTGCACAAAAAGAAAACAACACGGAAGCCCTGGTCTCCCGATAAATACATAGGGTTGGACATCCTTTCAGCTTATATTACTTTACAATACTATGCCCTGATCCACATTTTTGTCTACACCTACGAAGACGCGACACTAGCCGACAATGTTCGATTGTTCATGATTGGGCTGGGTTATAACTAACAGGCTGGAGCAATTGCTGATTTACACTTGAGTGTATTTTAGCCCTAAATAAAATGCAGTATCTTCTCTACACTTGGAGGGTAAACTCACTGCCTTTTCCTGTAAGTTGTTTTGTTGGAAGGGATACTTCTTTACCCTCACAGGCTTCGATTCGGCCAATGACCTGGCATGGAAGATCGTGATCTTTACAAATCTCTTCGATTTCTTTAACTTCTTTAGTGCCTTCAACAATGAGACAGAATCCAGTACCCATATTGAAGACTTCAAACATTTCCGCTTCGCTCACCCCACCCCGATCCTGAATGATATTAAAAATTTCCGGAACCGGTTGTAAAGTATCTATAACAAAACGTATGTTGTCAGCCGCTACCCGATTAAGATTGCAAAATCCGCCACTGGTAATATGGACCATTGCCTTGAGGTTTATCCCGGCATCGAGCATTTCCATAACAGGTTGTACATAAATCCGAGTAGGTTCAAGCAAAGCCTCACCCAAAGTCTGATCAAGAAACTCTTCATAATCATTCACCCGCGATTTTTGTTCTTCCAGGCTATCCCCCAACAAAACCTTTCGGGCCAGAGTCAAACCGTTCGAATGCACACCAGAGGATGCCAGTCCGACAATCAGGTTACCCGGTTTGATGTCGCGACCCGTATTGACCTTGTCCAAAGCAACATGTCCGATGCATGCACCGATGAGATCTATACCCGTAATAATCTCCCTGATCTGGGAAATCTCGCCCCCGGATATACTGATTCCCGATTGTCTTGCTCCCTCTGCAAGCCCCTGCCCCAACTGTTCGAATACTTCAGGGTCTGTGTGGGAACAGGCTATGTAATCCACCATGCTGACTGGACGAGCTCCCACACAAATCACATCGTTGACATTCATCGCAACACAGTCAATCCCGATGGTTTCATAGCGGCCCAGCAACTCGGCAACGATGATCTTTGTGCCTACCCCATCAGTGCCAAAAGCGATTCCTTCTCCATTACCCAGGTCTATGACATTGGCAAAATAACCAATGTCGGCAGCAAGCGGATAGCGGTCACTGAATTTCCGGGTTGGTAAAACATGCTTGAGCAAACCGGAAAGGGCCGTCTCGGCTCCCTCACTGGAAACACCGCTTTTATCGTATTTGGAAGATTCTGACATGGGCTATCCTGCTTTTAAAGTTACACGGGGGCGTATCATATCACGCACTGGGTAAAAGAGTAATTTGAATTGGTTTTTACTGCCTTAAAAAAATCTATTATTTAAGTTGATACTTACGTAAGTTTATACTAACATAAAATCATGATCAATACGTTACAAGCCATCTCGGAACCAACAAGATTTGCTATTTTGCAGTTGATGCGAGATTCAGAAATGTCAGCAGGAGAAGTTGCAGATCATTTTAAAGGGATCACCCGCCCGGCCGTGTCTCAGCATCTTGGAGTTTTAAAGAAATCCGGTCTCATTAGCGAGAGGAGAGATGGAACACGCCGGATTTATCACCTGAGACCGGAGGGTTTTGATTCGATCAAAGCTTTGTTAGAAAGTTTCTGGGATCCAAAACTGGAAAAACTTAAAATCGCCGCTGAAAGGGAAGAAAAGAAAAAAAGGAGAAAATCATGACCAAGCCTTATGAACTCACACGTGAAATATTTATTCAGGCCAGTCCTGAAACGGTGTTCGCATACTTGACCATAGAATCTAAAATGAAAGAGTGGTATGGGGAAATAGTGGAATCCGAACCCAAACCCGGTGGTATATTTCGGGTTGCAAAAAAAGATGGGACCGCTGACTGCCGCGGACATTATGTAGAGGTTGTTCCTCACAAAAAAGTGGTATTCAATTGGGGTGGAATCGAAGGTCTGGAGCCGGATGAGTCGACTGTAGAAATTATCCTGAAGCCCGAAGGTAAAGATGGCACTCAGTTAACGCTTCGTCATTACAATGTGCGGTTGAAAACCGCCGCCGATTCGTTTGCAGAAGGCTGGAAAGAGCATGCACTTCCTCTTCTTAAAACGGTGGCTGAAGGTGGGATACCTGACGGATTGTGTTTTGAGTCCGGCCACGGCTGTGGAACCGGTTGAGCAATATTTTCACATGAATCATCGCGTTAAGACCCACTTGACGTTGTGGCTGGAAAACTAACGAAATTGCAGAAACACTTAGAATTCCCTGTCCCTGTCTATAGACTAAACCTTATAACAGGACCAGGCCTGTTGCTAAGGATAGATTCCCATGGTGCTGTAACTGACATGAATTTTTTCAATTGCAATTGCCATCGCGGCAGTGCGGTAGTTAAGGATTTTATCATTCGACCAATAACGCTCCCGAATACTCTGAAACCCCTTGCGCATCGTGTCATCAAGTCCAGAACGAACCAAAGCCACTTCATCTGCACCCTGGCTGAGCTTGTCAACAAGATCCTGCGGTACCTTATTGCCAGTATTTTCTATGGCTTGAATTAAAAGCTGGCTTTGCCCTTCTTCATATCTTCGGTTCATTCGGCCAAAGCGTATATGCGATAGGTTTTTGATCCATTCAAAATATGAAACCGTTACGCCGCCGGCATTGAGATAAACATCGGGAATAATAACCACCCCTTTTTCCTTCAATACGGTTTCAGCGGCAAAAGTGACTGGTCCATTTGCGGCCTCTGCAATCAATTTTGCCTGGATCTTACCGGCATTGCCACGGTTGATGACACCTTCCATCGCGGCAGGAATCAGTATGTCGCATTCCATCTCCAAAAGGGATTTACTGTCTTCAACATTTTCTGCTTTAGGATAGCCTTTAACACCACCTTTATTATCACATTTATATTTATAAATATCTTCCACATCAAGGCCATTAGGATCCACTAAACCTCCATCCCACTCCAGAATAGCAACGATTTTCGCTCCGTCCTCTTCCTGTAGAATTTTGGCAGAATGATACCCGACATTACCTAATCCCTGTATGATTACATGTTTTCCTTCCAACGAGTTTCCTTCCATATTCGCAAGCTTAACGTCTTCAGGGTGACGAAAAAATTCGCGCAGACCAAACACCACACCCCGTCCTGTCGCCTCGACCCGTCCGCGAATGCCACCCATTGAAACAGGTTTACCGGTAACACAACCCATATGGTCGATATCGCTGGAACAATGTGCGGCGTAGGTGCTTACAATCCATGCCATCTCGCGTTGCCCCGTACCCATATCAGGAGCCGGGACATTTGTTGCAGAACCTATATAATCTTTCTGAATCAACTCAAAAGCAAAGCGTCGGGTGATGCGCTCCATATCTTCGCGTTCATAGTTTTTGGGATCTATCAGGAGTCCACCTTTGGATCCTCCAAAAGGAATATCCACCAGAGAACATTTATAAGTCATCAAAGCAGCCAGAGCTTCCACTTCATCCTGATTAACGTTGGGAGCAAACCGGATGCCGCCTTTGGCAGGTAGTTTGTGATCACTATGAACCGCACGCCAACCAATGAAAGTTTCTATATCACCCTTTATCTTTACTGGGAATCGAACCTGATAGACATTGTTCACATTACGAATATATTTGGCCATACCATCCGGAATATCAAGAGTGGCCATTGCCAGATCACAGCAAAGATTTACACTTTCCCTGAAGCTCACTTCCTTATCAGCTGGTACAGACATATTTGATTCCCCTGGAAAAATAGTTTTGAACCTGGATGCAGGTTCATCCATTATGGAAGAGCGAGTACAATAACTTAGTTTAAAGTCTTAAAAGGATAGCTTGAAATGATCAAAAAGTCGAGAGAATGAAATCTATAATAGGCCATAAATCATAGATATTGAGGAAAGGGCATGAAACAAATACAGTTCAGATTTACAGTTTCAACTCAGGGTCGAGGTATTTACTCTGTCAGTAATGAGGTGTGCAATTGGGTTCGCCGACAAGGTATTCAGTCCGGCCTTTTAACCCTTTTTATTCCCCATACATCAGCATCACTACTGATACAGGAAAACGCGGACCCGGATGTTCTGGAAGATTTAAACAGGTTTTTTAACCGGCTGGTTCCCGATGGAGATTCCCTTTTTAAGCACAGGGCGGAAGGTCCTGACGACATGCCAGCGCATATACGATCCGCACTCACTCAAACCCAATTATCCATTCCGGTCCAGGGAAATGAGCCAAGACTGGGTATATGGCAGGGGATATACTTGTTCGAACATCGCACCCATCCACATAAGAGAGCAGTAATTTTACATTTATTAGGAGAATGATTGACAGGTCTACCTACCCAGTCTAGAATCACGATAAAAATCCATACAAAAAATTCTGCCAGCGAAATTATCATTCATCTGTTTTCCAAATTCATAAGGCTATGAGCTTGAACCTTGATTCCTTCAGACAAGACCCAACAAATAAGTTGTTGATTATAAATTTTAGTATTTTAATTTTGCTTTCTGTTTTTTTTCTAGTCTCGTGTGGAAATGGAGACGATGAAAAAAAAGAAGGACCTGACCGTGCAAAGATGGAAGAGGCACAAAAAGCCTTTGACGAAGAAAACTATGACAAAGCTAAAAGCTCGGTAGAATACTTTCTTGCCCAGTACCCCAAGGATGTTCAGGCACTTTATTTTTACGCACAAGTCCTGGTTGCAACAGATCAGCTTTTAAAAGCCAGAGAAAGGGCCAACGAGATCCTTGAAATCGACCCGGAATTACCAGAAGCCCAGGCAATATTAGGTGAAGTCCATTATGGACGAAAAGAATTTCCCCAGGCTTTGAAACTATCCCGTCAAGCGTTAAAGAAAAACCCAAAACTACAAGTCCCCTACCGCGTAATTGGCGAAATTTACCTCAGACAAGGGCATGTTAAAGATAGCATTAAAGTTCTTTTGGAAGCTCAACGGCTTAAACCTGATGATGTTGAAACGCTTAAGAAATTATCGGCCGCTTATATCAAGGATAAACAATACAAAGAGGCTAAAAAAAATCTGGATAAAGCCATGAAAATCGATGAGAACGTACCAGGTGTTCATTATAATCTGGCCGTAGTTTATGCCAATATGAACGATGGCCAAAAGGCTATGGAGCATGTTGAACTGGCACTCAAATACTATACTGATTTAGGTACTTTTTTCTGGATAGGAAAAGCGCGGGACATGAAAAGGCTGATTGCAAGGAAATTTAATATTGAAGAATAAAAACTGGCGATTATTGTTTCTTATGTAAATTTTAACGTCAGCCCCTCCTGTCCCCCTGGAACATCCCAAAAATAGCGAGTATTGCCATTCCAAAACCAAACAGGGCATATATATAAAGCCCAGAGCTGGTGTTTCCCAGTAAATCGATAAAATATTCTCTGTTAAAAATAAATCCCCAGAAAAATACAAAAGCGTAAGACACCATCAAGCCTAGTTTATGCCTCCCAAAAAGCATGCAGAGAGTCATTAAGAATGTAAAAAGAAGAACCTGACCCAATGGAATTGTAAGACTTTTATCAGAGAGAAAAGCACTGATAGGGTCTTGGAAATTAATTGGCATGACTAATCACTCCCCGTAAAAAATTTGATTAGCAATTAAATCAATATTCATTGTAAATAATAGATTAGGTCAAATTCCTTAAAAAATCCAGTAGACATGAAAAAGATTTTTCGTGCGAAAATATTTTTATCCCAAGCTCGATATTGCTGTAACTAATAAAAATGATCAGAGGGAGTGATGGAATTCATAAATTTAAAAAGGCGAACTTTTTCAACTCTCAACACGGGGCAATTTATATTGCGAAGCTTTTGTCAACGAGGTCTGATAGATAAAGCCACCTGCTGGTTTATTGAGTTCTCCTTGAAAAAAAATAAATGAAAAAATTTCATCGGCCCTTTCTGAGTCAACAATGACTGTCAAGACATCCTGCTCCGACCAAGCTCCATAATCTTTAACACTCTCGACAGTGCGCAACCCTCTTCCGGTATGCACATTGGTGGAATCAATATTTTTTTCTTTGTGCAACATTTCCACCAACTTGATGCCTTCCCCTTTAGGCAAAAAACAGGTGATGAGTTTTATATTTTTTGTGAGATGATTTATCATTGAGTGTTTTTATGAACCTTCCCCAGCTGTTTCATCTTTTTCAGCCGCGAATTTTTCCAGCACGTCTGGAGGGATATATGTCGCCGCTTTATCAAGCGGTGTGATATACATGATTCCCATTCCCGGCGTATCAAGATTACCCGCCAGATACATCCGCTCAAAAACTCGTTCTACCTGTTCCTTAGAAACGACAATATCGATCACCTCTTTTTCCACTTCCACCGCAACCCCAAGAATGCCAAGTCGCTCTCTCACACCCATGCCACGTGCGAAGTGAACCGTTGCACCCTGAGCCCCCGCTTCCCGGGCCGCCTCAATAATTGTGTCCGCAACCCCTCGTTGCACAATACAAGTGATTAAAGAAATGTCTGTTAAAACCGTTATCTCTCTCAAGCTCATCCAACAGCCTCCTGTCCTTTTAGAAGGTCGATCCGTTTTAAATTAGCTTTCCGGGTCTTATATTGAATCCACAATCCCATAATCAAAACTGACAAGATTGGGCAGATGGAGGCCATAGACAAGATGCCAAAACCTTCGATGGCCTGAACCGCGTTACCAAACCCAAGACCCATTGCCAACACAAGGGGAACAGTTACAGGACCGGTTGTCACACCAGCACTATCCCACGCAACATTCACAAACTCTTCTGAAGAAAACGTTGTCAGTACAATTCCCAGGATATAACCCGGTATTAAAAGATATGAAATTGGAATCCCAAAAATTATTTTCAAGACACCCAGACTGATACCAAACCCAACTCCTGTTGAAACAGCCATCATGAGCATTTTTTTACGAAACGCTCCATTTGTGAGATCTTCTACAGTCTGTCCCAATGCGTTCAATGCCGGTTCAGCCAAAGTTGCTCCAAAACCAAGTATCCATGCAAAAAACAAAGCAATAAAAACACCTACTGAATAAGCATACAATGGGGAGCCTTTCACGTTCTCCAAAGTAATAAAAGCTGCTGGCACAAAACTGCCGGATTGGCTACCCAATTTGGCCAAACCGTAGCTCAAGCCAATGTTGAAAATAATCATGCCAATCAGGGAAAGAAAAAGTCCGTAAGAAAGAATACCCGGTTCATGGACTTTTTCCCGCAATAATAATTTGAGAACCAGAAATAAAAAGAGCACCAGAGGGACAATAGAACGGGCTCCTGCAATAATCTCGGCATAGGGAGTTTCCTGCATCCAGTTTGAACTTGCCTGGGCTACCAAGACCTGACTTGCCTCTATAATGGATTCTGGGCTTACAACCATGGATACATATATTGCCAGCCCCATAACACCAATAATTGGAAAAAGGGATGCAAGGGTCACAATGCCAAAACCAGATAGAGAAGAATTTCCCTTGCCGGCAGCCGAGGCAATACCAATTCCCAAAGATAAAACCAACGGCACAGTTACAGGGCCGGTGGTAACCGCTCCGCAATCCCAGGCCAATCCAAGAATTTTATTCAACTCAGGGTCTGTCATACAAAATACTGTCAGACCTAAAGTGGGCACAAGAGCGGCGTAGATCATTGGTTTGAGGCTCCAGCCATAAAGGAAACGCATGGTACCCAGAACAGCAGCCAGTCCGACACCAATACCTACCACAAGAACAAGTTGCCCTGTCCAGTTGTTGAGCATTGTATATAGGTAAGGGGCTTTTCGCACATCAACAATGGACCCAACCGCTTGAAGGGCACCTATCGCAGGCTCGGCAAAGGTAACACCGATACCCAGCAAAAAAGCTATGAACAACACGACACCGAGGCTGGATTTTTTTGGCAGGGTGTGGCCGATCACTTCACCAAAAGGCATGAGTCCAAGTTTCAAGCCTTCCATGAAAATCATCAAACCAAGTATGACCGCAATCAATCCTGCTGTGATGATCCCATGCTCCAATACATTTTGCCTAAGAATAAGAACCTGAAACAGGAAGAGATAAGCCGCCAGAGGAACAACAGCTTTAATCTGGCTCATCAGTCTAATCCCGACATACGGGCCAAGAAGACGGTATATATCAATACTTCGAAGCTGTATCTTCTTGGGACAGTAGGGAATTTCTTTTCCCTCTTCATCATAAGAAACGGGCGGCGTTAACAAATTATATGAAAGAGAGTTTTGCTTAAGGCTTACCTCCCTGACAAAATCTCCAAATCTAATTTTATGAGCCATGCAAAACCCTCAAAATCAGTGAGAAATTTTCTTTATGCCCATCTTTATAGAGTTGATGCGATCTATATTATTCCCTACAACTCTATATTATATTTTTGTAACAAGAAGGCAATCGTTAAAGACCTTCCTTTCTTCAGAAACGATGAGTTTCAACCCAGTCCATCCATTTCAATTCTCTTGCCCGCAGTTTCAGTTACAGTTTTTAGAATTTCAGGGTTATCCTCAAGAAACAAATTAAAATCAGAATCGCTGAGAACAAGAAGATCGCAGAAACCCAACGCCTTTACAGTAAACGTTCTGGGGTTGTTTGTGATCAATGAGATTTCACCAAAAAATTCTCCACTACCCAGTTGTACAGGTTTCGGGGATATCTCCACCTCAACACATCCTGAAGAAATAAAATACATATGATGCCCAATGTCACCCTTTTCTACTATTATTTCCCCAGGCATCGCCAGCATGGGTTTCAGTAGGCAGGAAATCTGAGCCAACCGATCTGAAGATAAACCAGAAAATAAGGAAACGTCTCGCACAAGTTTTTCAGGTTCCAGATGAAGGTCCAGTTTTGGGCGGGGTGCCATTTTCTGAATCCGGTTTTGCAAGTCAGATTCCAGACTTCTAAATACTTCTCCGCTGATAACTGTTTCCCCACGTAGTTGCTCGTAATCTGCTTCCTGGAGCCTTATCGCCGTATGGCTTAAATAGCGTTTTTGCAACATAGAAAAATAATCAGGATACTGTAATTGCAACATATTCAGAGCCTGTTCTGTTGTATTAAGGCGGTATTCAACTAAAGACCTTAAAGTTTCTGTAGATTTTTCTCCAATAAACGGTTTCATTTTAGGAAGTGCTGTTAATAAGTTTTCCCTCATTACGGTTTGGTTTGAAAGAAGAATTTCAAATCGGTCGGCAATGTGCTCTGAAAGTTTCCGGCTTATGCCCAGCTTGCGATGACAAACAAGAGCAAGTCGGAATCTCCAATTGAATTCCAGAATTTTTTTAGAAATTATCTGATATCCTTCCCGCGCATCCCCTGCTTGCAATCCATCCAACATATCTTCCACTTGGACTAATAGACGTCGGATTATATAAGTAGATATAAAACCCTCTTCAAATTGTTTGAGGTATCCTGCTCTCTCAAGAGTACATAAATCTAAAAGACCAACCCTGATCCAATCATTTTCTGAAAGTTCCTTGGGCTGGCTTAACAAATCATCCACCTCTTTTTCATCAACCTGATATTGCCCCAAAATACCATCTGACAGATCAGGGTTTATATTGTAACTACTGGCTTTGCTCTTTAATGTATTTTGAATTTTAGTCAACGAATGCTTCAATGCGCGGTTTCTAATGATCTGGTCAATAGGACTCAGCTGATTTAACCCAAGCAGGTTAAGTAATGCTCCAATAGTTGTTGCATTGACTAGCAGGGTGAACAATACAAACCCTGTCACTAGAACACCTATGAACTTTTGCGTTTCAGGTCCGAAGGCCGCATTCTCCATGACGGATAACGCCAAAGCTAACGAAACAGCACCCCTCAGACCGCCCCAAAGCATTATTCCTTTATAAGCTTTGCTGATTATTGCGTTTGAATCCCAAACTTCAAAAATGGGAAGGACAACAAACAGGATCAAGGCTCTTGCCCCAAAAGCCGCAATCACCAATACACCAAGTAAAAGCCATTCGTTCAGGCTGATGGTTCCCATTATTTTAGGAACCACCATCCCAACCAGAATAAAAATAATCGAATTGGCCCAAAAAGCAAAATGATCCCAGGTTTCATGCAGCTTTTCCCAGGTATCAGGTGAAATGGCGGAGTGGCCATAGGAACCGACCACCAAAGCCGCGCCCACGACAGACATCACCCCGGAAACATGGAAATAATGCTCTGCCAAAATGAAAGAGAAATAAGCCAACGACAAAGTAAGCGTAATCTGGACAAGAGGATATTTCCCCATTTTTGATAAGACAAAACAAAACACCCGACCAATGAGAAGTCCTGCAAGAATCCCCAGCAGGAAAACTTTTATAAATGATTGAATACCAGAAAAAACATTTCCACTTGAATCTCCTGTAAGAATACCGGTCAATATTCCGAACAGGACTATCGCTGTGGCATCGTTAAACAGGCTTTCACCCTCTACGAGAATCGACAATCTTTTTGGAGCTTGAAGCTCTTTGAAAATTGCCATCACCGCAACCGGATCTGTCGCTGAAACTATGGCTCCTAAAAGAAGGCAAAGAATAAGTGACGTCCCGGAAATCCAGTGAAGCGCAAAACCCACCATTAAGGCTGAAATTAACAGCCCGAAAACAGCAAGCAAAAGGATAGGTGCAATATCATCGACCAGTCGATGCGCATCAATACCTAATGCCGCCTCAAAAACCAATACAGGAAGAAAAATGAAAAGGACTGCATCCGAGGAAATGTGAAAGGAATCCAGGCTAACAAGAAAGTCATGGAGAATTCCGAGGTGCTGTATATCAATTCCCCATTGAGTGGAAACTCCGAGCAGGCAACCTGCTACCGCAAGCAATACTGTGTATGGAATATTAAGGCGACGCGAAGCTGGGAACATTAATACAGCCAGCCCTAACAAACCACTAAGCCCTAATACTGGCAACCAGATTGGATCCAAGGGGTCTACCTTAATTAATTGGACTTTCCTGTTACCTACCCAGAATCAAAGGGGCAAATCTTTTGGCCACTATTATTAGAGGTGGGGGAGTTTAAATTATTCCATTCATAGACAAGATTTGCCCGTTTTAAGAAGACTTTCTTTATCTGAATTTTTCTATCGAAGGCTCACAATATTTTCAACAGCCCTTTGCGAATTAATATCACAACTAAAAGGACAAGAAGGGAGACCACCCAAATGACCAGATAGGTCACCATTGACTGGTTAGCCTTTTGTTTTTCCAGCCAACTGCGGGGCTTGACACCACGAACCCAAAACACAACCTTGGCGGCAAGATTCACACTAACGATATTGACTGCCAAAAGCAAAGCCGCCCCCAATGCCAACTTGGGCTGGCCAGCACCGATCATCAGTCCCAATGTAGCAGTTGGAGGCAAAAGAGCCACTGCCACCATCACCCCCACAAGAACACTTGCAAGCCCTGTTGTTAAAGATACTACTGCAGCGGCCCCGGAAGCCAAAGCCAGAACCACAGAGTCCAACCCTACATCAGTGCGAGCCATCAATTCATGGCTTTCCAGATTGATCGGATAAAGAATTCCGATAATGATTGAAAGTGATAACGCCAGGGCAACTCCTGCAATTGTGGTTTTAGTCGCTTGCCACATCAGAGCCATATCACCTAGCGCCGCTCCCAATGCAAGAGCCATGTTCGGCCCAAGAAGAGGGGCGATCACCATAGCCCCGATCACCACTGCAACATTGTCTTCCAACAAACCGATTGCAACGACCACCGTTGAAAGAAACACCAATAGTAGATAAGTTGAATCCAGATTCGCATTCCTGACAACTTCGTTATAGAGTTCTTCGCGAGTGGTGGTTACTGTTTTCCTGGTTTCCTCATCGGATGGTTCCTGTTCCTTTCTTGGTAGAGAGGCTTCCAGTTGCAGAACAAGAATTCTTGAAGATTCTCCCAGCAAACCCTGTAGGGCATCCAACACGGATTGCCGTTTCTCATCGTTGACGAGAAGGCGGATCAATTGCCTGTCTTGGTTATCCGGAGAACCTATCCAGTTAACTTCTGACTCATGTTGCTCAGCAATACTGGTGACCGGATCTATATTCTGTTTATCCGTAATCACTTCAATTAATTTCATAGATCTCCGTGAAACGGGTCATGCCCGTATCGAGGTGGGAAGTAAATGTTTTCAACTGTTAACGCTTGCGCTGAGCGGTTAATTCATTTTCTTTGTTTGAAGGTTGGAGATGTTACGCATAATCTGCTCGTTGCATTGCGCGCATAAATACCATTCACCCGAAAAAATCCAACATTCTTCTTCAACCCAGAGACGCGCATCTTCTTTACTTTCACAAAATTCCCCGACCTCAGCACAATCCTCAGCAATTTTCAGCTGGCAGGGAACCGCGAATCCCCCATCTCCATCTTCTATATATATAAGTTCATCCGACATGGTCTTTTCCTGTTCAATTTTGGATACAAAGTACCCGTTTAACTATTCATCCGGGCGGCACTGAGGGCTATTCAATGCTACCAATACAGATCATAATGATTATAATAAACTCTTCCCTGTAATTAAAGCTCAGGCTCCTCGCTCGATGAAGTTCTGGAATACTTGCCAAATCAGTCCGGATCAGGTAGAAATGGAACAAACTTGAAATCATTATATCGATAATTAAATTGTGTCTTTTTTTTCACACAAAATTTTATACCGTAATTCCCTTACCTTTATTCTTTTAGTATTTTTCATCGGTTGTGGAGGAAATAATGACACCTCTTCCCAGTCTCAAAACCCGCAGGAACTAATAATCAATGCCACTGAAAAACAAAGAATAGGGGCTTTTGAAGAAGCCATTGAAATTTTAAATCAGGCCCTGAATCTGAGCCCTGAATCTGTTGAAGCTTATTACAGAATGGGACTGGTCTATGATGAGGCCGATAATAGAGATAAGGCAATTGTCTCTTTTAAAAAAGCTCTCCAGATCGAACCTAAAAACTTGAAAACCCGATTAGGACTGGGAGAAGTGTATTCAAAAATGACTCGGAACGACCTGGCCGTAGCAGAATTTTTAAAGGCTGAAGCTCTTCGGCCGAATGATACTGAGCTTCTCTTTAAAATAGCCCTGGAGTATTGGTACGACCAGAAACTCAAAGAGTCGGCTCAATACTACCAGAAAATACTTGCCATCAATCCAGACCATGTCCAGTCCCACTTGAATTTAATAAGCGTGTACGAAAAATTGAAAAACTGGGATAAAGCCATTGAAGAAATCGAAATCTCTAAACGGCTGGGAAGGGAAACTAATAACGATCAGGCTATCGCTATTGCAGAACGAAAAATGGCTTTTATAAAAGGGCGAATGGACATGAGTGAAAAGGACTATAAACGCAAAACCCAACCACCGTTTGACTGAAAACTTATTGCCCGGTAGCTTTGTGAATATTTTCTTTTAAAGAAGAAGATTTGTCCGGCGTTGGGTCTATCAACGGCCAGATCAGAATAAATAGAATAAACCCGGCAACAACAATCCCAATAATAGAACCTACCCAGTCCATCAGGCCATATTTTTCTTCCTCGTCACTCACAGTTTATTTTTATCTGATAAAATTTTTGGTATCCAACGTGGAACCTTGCTTTTATATTCCCTATAAGGTTCGCCAAACCTTTTTTCCAGATCCGGTTCTTCCCAGGCTGGAATTAGAATCAGACATAGCCCACAGAAGAACAAAAACCATACCCCAATAGGAACTGAACCAAAAAGCAGGGCCTCACCCAGCAACACTAACAAGACCCCTGCCATCATAGGGTTTCGCATATAAATATATGGTCCTTGTATCACCAGCTTCTTCGGCGGATCAAACGGAGCCGGGGTACCCTCTCCCACCTCTGTAAAGAGGGAAACCGTTTTCCAGCACACCGTTACACCAGATAAAATCAACAAAGTTCCCGCCAAAGATCTAAAGCTATCAAAACCATACGGGAAACGTTCAAGCACTCCTCCTGGCCGGGAACTCCACACCAGAAAAGCCGGAATAACCCCCATCACATTTAACGGAAATATCAGAAACGCCTTGACCAACGATCGAGATAGTTTCATGGTTCCGTTTTTATTAACTTTTTCTTAACCGTAATCAAACACCAACAACACGATAAAGCCTATGGTGACAATGGCCGAAAACCATGCCATGAATTTAAGCATCATTTACCACCTCACAAGAATAAAAGCAAAAATTAATACCTGCAAAGATCGTTTTCACGAGGGCTTTTTTACAACACAAATCCTTCCCAAAAAGGTTTTCTCTGTTCCTATTAATATATTTATTAATAAGCAAAATCTACCATTCATACTTTGGAAACCTTATCAGGTTCATTCCTTTATTCTAATCATAGAAACGGATTCTTGTTAGATAATTTTATTAAAACCATATATTCTTTGAAAAGAAATGGGGGGGGAAATCAGCCAAACAAAAATGCTGGAAACTTTGCCTGGATTTCTTTTGGAAAGAAAATTTATATACCTACGTACAAAAATCGGAGATTCGCGGCTCCGTTTTTTTAAGCAGTTACAGCTGATTTTGAACCACGATTGCGAGGTCTCTTTCCAGGTTTAGCTGAAAAGTATTTTTTTCTACTCTGGATTTTCCTCTTTTTTTCAGCTGAATTAAAGTTACGCCCGGATGAATATTTTCTTCCAGAAGTACTTTTACGTTTAGATCTTGCGGCAACAGACTCGGAATGATAAGGGTGGTCTGCCACTACAGTTACCGTCCTGTTTATAGTTTTCTCTATTTTTCGCAGATAACCTTTCTCACCGGCATCGCAAAAGGATAGAGCAATGCCAGTTGCTCCCGCTCTGGCTGTCCTTCCAACCCTATGGACATAACTCTCGGCCTCATTAGGAAGTTCGTAGTTGATTACGTGGGTGATTCCTTCGACATCCAAACCTCGTGATGCAACATCAGTAGCGACCAGAACACGGACCTTTCCTGAACGAAACTTTCTCAATGCCTCCATTCGCGCTGTCTGAGATTTGTTTCCATGAATCGTATCAGCTTTGATTTTAGCCCTTCCTAGATTCTTGACAATTCTATTCGCTCCGTGTTTGGTTCGAGAGAATACAAGCGCCCTGTCAAAGCTGGTTTCCTGCAATACAGACTCCAGCAAAGCACCTTTGTTTTCACGGTCAACAAACAAAACACGCTGATCTATTTTGTCCACAGTGCTTGCCGGTGGATTCACAGATATTCGTACAGGGTCTTTAAGAAACTGTTTTGTAAGCCGTATGATGTCTTCGGGTAGTGTAGCTGAAAACAACATCGACTGGCGTTTTTCCGGTGTCATGGCATATATTTTCTTAATATCAGGAAGAAAACCCATATCCAACATGCGGTCCGCCTCGTCAAGAACAAACACTTCTATCCTATCCAATTTAAGGAAGCCCTGTTGATACAAATCTATCAGCCTTCCTGGTGTAGCAATTAAAATGTCGACACCCTTCATCAAAGCACTGATTTGTTGTTTCGGGTTCACTCCCCCATAAATTACAGCCTGCTTCATATTGAGGTGTTTGCCATAAACCCGGAAACTGCCGCTGATCTGAGCAGCCAGTTCTCTGGTTGGGGTGAGTATCAACGAACGTACACTTTTGGCACCAGGAACTCGCTTTTCTTCAGATAAACGTTGCAAAATTGGTAAAGCAAATGCTGCTGTTTTTCCAGTTCCTGTTTGCGCACACCCCAAAAGATCCCTTCCCTTCAATAGATGCGGAATAGACTGTCTCTGTATCGGTGTTGGATTGGAATATTTCTCACTATTTACAGCACGTTGAATAGGTTCGGAAAGATTAAGAGCTTCAAAGCCCAATACAGGTGATTCGATTGTCATAGATTTCCTTATCAAAAAATGGATAGCTCAATAAAAACGAGTATCAAACAAATTCATGAATAAACCACTCTAAATCTCAAACTGAGATCTATGGGTTATAATTGATAAAACAGGATTTGAGCTTAGTATGAGAAAACGGGGGAGAAATCAGACAACCGGTGGGCCCGGGAGGCGACTCAATCTTAAAACATTACCATTTATGGCAATACACCTGTAATTCTCTAGACGGCTAAATCTCTAAAAGTATTTCTCATTCTAAAACAAGTCTTTATAAAAAACCAGTACTTATTAAAGTTACCAGGTTGAAGATTCTGGTTATTTATAGGTTCATGTTTTCCAGATCAATCAATGATTTGTCCTAAATGCCAATTTGAGCAAGCCGACTCAAAAACCTGTGTTAATTGTGGGGTGATTTTTTCAAAATATCACTCTTATGAGGAACGGAAGAATAAGATAACAAATGAAGACACCACTGAAAGTGAAGAAAAAGATCTTGCTGATACAACTCTTCATAAATTTGCATTTTTAAATCAACCCTGGAAGCCAGTAACAACGCCCGCATTTATCTTTCTTTCACTTCTTTTTTGCATGCATATATTGTTTTTCCCTAAATCAACGCAGTTCGAGAATTGGAATATCTTTACCGGCATGATTCATAATGTGAACCTCGTCTTCCATGAAGCAGGGCACGTTCTCTTCGGGATATTCGGTAATGATACCCTGACAATACTTGGGGGTAGCTTGAATCAATTACTGATTCCTTTCATTACATTTTTATCGTTTTTTTACCAAAGAGATAAGGTAGGTGTCAGTTTTGCCCTGCTTTGGTTCTTTGGAAATTTTATTGATGTCAGTATTTACATGGCTGATGGACGTTTTTTAAAGCTTCCCCTGATTGGAGGATTGGATATGGAAGCTCACGACTGGCGCAATCTTTTTAATCGATTTGACTTATGGGGGGTTGACCAAATGCTTTCAAATTCAATGCTTTATCTGGGTTGGGCTGGAATAATTGTATCTTGGATCTGGTTATATAACAGTTGGCGGGAGAACTACAAAAAGGGGTGAAATAATCTGTGAGACTAAGCAATTTTATCAACAGGATTTTCTTCTTCTCTTTCAGGAGTAGTTTTATACAAGCCGTCTCCATCCCTCCTTCTTTTGTTTTTAATCAAAGATTGCGAACACCAATCTTTACCCACATTCCCTTCCCGCGCCAGACTAAATTTTTTCACGTCGTTGCATTCCGGACAGTGAACACTGATATTATTATCTAAAGCACGGGAAACAAGAAATCTCAATTCAGCTGAGCATTGTTCACAACAATATACAAATGAAGGCATAAAAAATACTTGGCGGAAAAAACAATCAAGGACGATTATTCAAAACTACTTGTATAAAGATAAGATCTCAATTTATTTTTGGCAATAAAAGAAATTAGATTATCATCGTAATAATCTAGACAACTTTATATCAGAAATAAAAAACATCAGAAATAAAAAAACACATCTATTATTTAGAAGTTTTTTAAAATGGACGATATTACTGAGCTAATAAAAACTTTTGTAATTCTTCTGGCTATCATTGATCCTATCGGTAACCTTCCGGTTTACATTTCCCTGACTGCAAACAAAACTTTAGAAGAACATAACTCAATAATTTTCAAGACCTGTTGTACATCTGTAGCTTTATTGACCTTATCCTTTCTCTTTGGAAAATATATAGTGGCTTTTTTTGGCATTCAAATGCCAGCCTTCAA
This sequence comes from uncultured Nitrospina sp., assembly GCA_964344595.1. Taxonomy (GTDB): domain Bacteria; phylum Nitrospinota; class Nitrospinia; order Nitrospinales; family VA-1; genus LS-NOB. Next base: position 42,489 of record CAYFNV010000014.1, read on the forward strand.
ATTAATAGGGGGTCTTTTTCTAGTCTATATAGCTTTTACCATGCTAACGGATAGCAAAACCTCTTACTTGATTTCCCAAGATAGAGATGCAAATGAGGATATTGCCTTTATGCCAATGACCTTCCCCCTTTTTATAGGACCTGCAGCCATAAGTTCGGTAATCATCCAATCCAGCGAATTAGTTTTTTGGACAACCAAAATAATTTCCATCATAGAATTCATCCTTATAGGCATTCTGATTTGGATAACACTAAAACTCGCTAAAAAAATTCTTATGTTTTTGGGAAAAGGAGGTATCAAGTTTATCACCCAGGTTATGGGACTTCTTCTGGGTAGTCTGGCCATAGGAATTATTGCAGATGAATTAAAGATTCTTTTACCTGGACTATCCTGAATATCCCCCAAATACATATTCAATTATTACCGGAAAAAATGGACGTAACTACATTCACTACCGTCAGCGTTGTTCTTATAATTCTGCTAGGATTTTCGGTAAACTATCTGCATGAGCCCAACATCCGAAAAAGTATCGTCAACACGGTGTTCTTTGCGTTTGCCATATTATTGATTTTTTCCAGTTTTAAAATGCTCTATACAGGAGAAATGGGAACATTTAATGTTCAGGAAGGAGAAGGAAAAATACTCATGGGAGTTCACCCTCTGCAGTTCTGGGGTAGCTTTATTTTCAAAATAAGCCTGGGTAGTTTTATGCTTTATGCCCTGTTCCTGAAATTAAAAAAATAATATAAAATCAATCAATTTAATAACTTCATGAACAGGGAGAAGGTGAGTGGAAGACAGTACTTTTATAGAAACCCTGAAAAAATTAAACAAAAAGCAAACGGCAAAATTTCCTGTAGCCACTTCCGTACTACGGCAAATTCCTTTTTTCTGCGAAATTTTTTCTGAAAATGAAGAAGTTTTAAAAGCCCTTTCCCAGTTAGTGGACTTAAACAAAGTTGCATATATCCGATACAAAACCTTCGAGTCTAAAGAAATTATTGTCCGCCAGGGTGATATTGAAAACACTGTTTATTGGTTGTTAAAAGGCAGTGCTAAAATTCGGTCAGGCAATAGGATTCTCGCTCAAATCAAACCTGTCACATGTTTTGGTGAGTTAACTGTGGCAGCATCTCAGGGGCGTACAGCTACTGTGGAAGCTGATGAAAGTGCTGAAGTTGTGGAAATAGACTGGAGTATTACTCAGCGGGACTCTGGACTTAGAGATCGTTTTCTTGAACTACTCTTTATAAGCACAGCCGATAAGTTAAAGACAGTTTACACGGTCTCTGACAAAATGTGGCAAGGAGCCCGCAACCTTTATTCCTCCTGTAAAAAAAGAGTTAAGGAGCTTGAAATCGAAAACGAGCAATTAAAAGAGCAAATTAACACTTTGAGACAAAAACTGGATCAATAGCATAAATATCCCAAAAAAAATTTTTATGTTTATGAGCATGTATTGCCTAAATTCAAATTGGATGGCACAATCATTTTATGAACCCTGTATTAAAAATCGGGATTGTCCAGATTCTGTCTCTATCATTTTTGGGGACCGGGGCCGCTTTTGCCGAGATAGATAAAGTCCCCCCAGTAGCAAACTCTCTCTTCGATAAGTCTGACTTTATTTCCTTAGGCTTGCCCAAATTACTCCCTCCTGCCAAAACCAAACCCCTTGACCTGATATCAGTATTTTCTCTCGAGTCAGAAAAAAACCAATCGGTTCATCCTGCAACCTATGAAAAGTTATACAAAGCTATTGAAACAAATGACCTGGAGAAGGCCAAAAGACTACTGATAGGTTTGGATATTAATGGACAGGACAAGCGCGGCATCACCCCGCTCTATAAATCAGTTTTCCACAATCGCACTGGATTTGTCAATTTACTGCTGGAGCAAGGTGCAGATGTCAACCTAACAGACCACGAAGGCCTTAACCCTCTGCATGTAGCTGCATTGGAAAATCTGGATAAACTGGTACCAATGCTCCTGGACTGGGGAGCAGATTTGGAAGCTAAAGATAACTATGGTTACACCCCCCTGCATCTTGCCGCCGACCAGGGTAGTACCAATTCTGCCAGCGCGTTGATTGAAAGAGGCGCCAACGTTAATAATCGTTCTGACTGGGGCAACACTCCATTGCATGCTTCCGTCGCCAGCGGAAACATAAAACTCGTCAAGTTATTACTCAAAGAAGGTGCAGACATTGATGCAACAGACAGATTGGGTCGCTCAGTTCTGCACTGGGTAGCCGAAAAAGGTTATCTTAGTATTGCCAAATTTCTTATCATTAATGGAGCTCCAATTCATCATCAGGATAACGATGGCCACACTCCTCTTCACGAAGCGGCAAGATGGGACCAACGAAAAATGGCCAAACTTTTCCTGGTTCACGGTGCAAACGTGAATGCCAAAGGTATAGACGGTCGGGGTCCCTTACACCTTGCAATCGCTAATGGAAATATGGATATTGCCAACTTGCTTAAACGCCATGGCGCTAAATTGTAACAGGCATATCGAGTGTTTGAAAATTAGACCCTATAGGTTTCATTCTTAACAATGAAAATTTACGCAATATATTTATTACTTTTTATTGGGGTTTCCTGTGCATCTTTGTTTGCCATGAAATTCATTCTCTGGACCATGTTTAACTGGGGAGGATTTGGTGCTATTTTTCTAACTTTGGTCTTTACCTGTATTTATATTGGAGGATTTATAATGGTCACAAAAATCTGGGTAAATTATGACCAGCACATTTCTCATGAAAGCATGAAATGGATATGGGCTCTCGGTTTCGTACAGTTAGCCGTTTTAGGAGTCCTTTATCACCTTTTACCGCAGTTTTTCCCTGCTATTATCGCTGAGTTTTTCTTCTCCTGAATTCATAAAGCCTTACAAAAACCTAAACCAGATCCGTTATGCATTGGGCTCCACAACATCTTCTTCTACAGGAATCAATGCATACGCAGAGCTACATCCTTGACTTTGGCTGGCCATCACCATCTGGTTATAACGATTCTGCAAGGCTTTTGTCTCTGCATAATCTGCCGCATACGAGTCAGTTAAAAGCAGCGCCGCGTTGATAACGCCTAGCGGAGGAAAGGCAAACCCTCCTATTCCCAATAAAAAGTTACGGATATCTCTTTCTGCAGTGACAGAAGAATCCAGCTCTTGTAATCTTGTCTGAGCAACTCCCAACTCGTTGTTCAAGACTTCACAATCAGCACTGTCTATTTCTGAGGAGGCAACCATAACTTGACCTGCTGCACAACCTGATAATGTAATTGCTATGACTAATACAGACGCAAGTTTAATTGTTTTCCTACTATTCCGGAATGTCTTTAAAATATAGCTAAATAAAAAAATAAATCCTTCAATACCCTCTTGCATAGTATTCACCAAATCTAAAGTTCATTTCTGTTTTTCCTTATTTCCTGTATTCAGGAAAATAGAAAATCGTTCACAAGATTTTTGGATGACTAGAACAAAAGAGCAAAATGAATACCATCTGAATTAACAAAAATAATTATTTTAAAAACAGTGGGTTAATAGATGGTTTTCTAATCTGTTTGAAAAAATAAAAAATTTTTATTAAAAAGAAGTTGCCTGGTCTGCTGAAAAAACAAGCTGAAAAATTCAAACTTTGTTGTAATTTTTTGTAAATGGAAGACAGAGGGCTTTGTGTAGAAACACTTTTTGGGAAGGGGAATTACTTGGGTTTACATTGAGCTTCTAATTTTTCAAGATCTATTTCAGAAACGATTAATTGATCAATATTGGTTTCACAATCTTTGGCTTTTATATAAATTTCTCCATCGGCATCAACACGAAAAACCATTCGGTCCTCACTATGCTTGCCAGTCGCAGAGAATTCTTTCCGCAAATCTTTCACCACTGTTACTTTAATTCCACTTTTCTCGGTATCATGTAATTTGTTAGCTATATTTTGATCACAGGGAAGATGTGATCCTTGATTAAACCAGAAAACCGTGCAACCCAGATACACCTGATCCAAAGCCCCTATAATTGCAGGTGCTAATTTTCCACTGGGAACCCCTTTGTCTTCTTTTATCAGGACCGACCAGGCAATCGCCATTGCTACAAACACTGCTGTAATTGTAACCGCGGGAGGGGTTTTCTTTTTTTTTGGAGGTCTCGGCAGGGGTTGTTCTGCGTTTCTTTTTCTCCTCCTTGAGGAACCTTCTGTTTCTCTACTTCTACGTGCCACAGCAACCTGTTTTAAAGTAGGGATTATTAGGTATACCGGGGCAAAGCCTTAGACAAATGCCAAAAGCAGGTTCTCCCCGATAATTGTCTTTTTTATAATAATCTATTCTCCAATATTATGAAATACACGTGAACAATTTTTTTTACCCCCACTCAAACCTTACCCTAGCCTCTGGCAATGAGTTGCTTAATATAATTTTCCTATCAAGTATTATTTTTAAAGAATGTTTCGTACAAATATTACGACACTGTCTCATAAATAAATGAAGGATGTACCAGCTCAGTCCCAAAATGAAAAAATTTGCACAAGAAATAGTACAAATATCTCGTCTTTTTACCAACCTTAGATTAACTACAAAAAATATTTTGGAACGAAATACCTTATAAAATCGCCTCTTATTTAAATGACAGAACTCTGTTGAAAGTTTTGGTATAGACCTTGCTCTTTTTAGAGTGAATTGCATATAAGATTTATATACCCAATCAAAAGGTCCCTATGAAACCAATTAATCCGTCAAGCTGATACTGTCTGGAAAGAGAATTCTGGTCGTTTTCTACTAGTGATCTATAGAAGATATATTTCGGGAACTGGAAATACTACGTTTAATGTTCATATTTAAGACATGTTTTGTAGCTAAAGTATGATCGGGATTTCCTCTGAAATGTCCAACTTTTTCCATTTTTCTGCATCTAATATATGTAGAATAATAGGAGGTGCAAGATCATGAGACTCGTTAACTTGAAGTTTGAAAAAGCATCATCCGACATATCCAATGAAAGGATTCCCATTAACTTTTTTGATCCACTTGCAAGAAAACAGAGTGAACTCAGGGTAGCCACGATGCTTGTAAACTGCCTGAACTCCTATATTAGGAGCCCGTTGTTCCCCGACAAACTAGTCACAAGGAGGACACAATGAGAGGAATAAATAAACAAGATGTGAGCACTCAAAGAGGAAACCCTTTATCAACAAAAAAAGTGCAGTCTCATACAAAAAAATATCTTAAAATGATGCGCCAAAGAGAAATTGACGCTATGGTGGAAGTCACACGAAACCATTTATTGGATCGCTATGACGGATGAACCTGACGTATCGTTTATTAATTAAATTATTAACGCATACTTAATTTTGAGTATTTTTCTCCCTAATTTTAAACTTCCATTGAATATATCGGATATGTGAACTACAATGAAGTGTATTACACTTCTAACATCAGGCAATTTTGGGGAGAGTTTCCTGATATGGATTTTAAAAAGAAAATTTTATTAGTTGAAGATTCTCAGATTCAAAGAACCATTTGTGTCGCTCAACTTAAACAAGCTGGTTTTGAAAATATTGAAGTTGCCGAAGATGGCATCATTGCATACTCAAAGCTGGAAGAAGCTCCAGTAGACTTGATCCTCTGTGACTGGGAAATGCCAGAACTTAATGGCATCCAACTTCTCAAAAAAGTCAAAAAAAATCCCACCCTTCAAAACATACCATTTGTCATGCTCACTTCTTTAGCTGATGATAAACACTGCCAGGAAGCCATCAATGAGGGTGCGCAAGACTATATCATCAAGCCGGCCAACCCGGATTTGCTCAAGAAAAAGCTGGAAAAAATTGACTAGCCCCTCAACCTTTTCAGAAGCTAAATACCCAGCATAAATGCAGTGGTTTACCGGCTTATATCTTTAAACTATTTTAGATACATCTGTTAATGAGAATTCCCGGGTAAAAACGATTAAAATTCTTTTTCCCTCTCCAACATTCTTTGTTCCAGGAATAAACTGTAGGCCATATCTTCTTTCAAAATATGTGAAGTCAACCAATTATATAGAAAGCTCACTATCCTTAGCGAAAGATGAGGGTTTGCTCTCTCTGAAATATATTTAAATCCGTTAATCTTATTTTGGAATTGTCTATGAGACTTAATATGTTTTGCAGTGTCAACATAATCATATTTATGAAAAAAATCCTCTTCATATTTAAAATGAAACTCTGCATACTTCAATAACTCATTTAATATCAAACTGGGTGTTTCATCTTTTGCTCCAATACGAATAGAGTTGGCAAGTTTTCTTGTTAGATTAAATAGCTCTTTATGCTGATTATCAAGGGAGGGGATCTTAACACTGAATTCTTCTCGCCATACGGGTGAGTATCTTGGTAGCTCAAATTTTATTGTAGTTCCTTTTCCTAATTCGCTATTTACCCATACTCTTCCCGCATGAGATTCAACCAGGTGCTTGACAATGCCCATTCCCAAACCAGTGCCCTGAATATTTTTTACCTCTTCAGTCCTGTAAAATTTGTCAAATATATGAGCTACTTGTTCTTGAGTCATGCCCTTACCTATATCAGAAACGGATACCGACACCACTTCATCTTCAAACTCAACTTTTGTAAGAATCTTACTGACTGCCTCAGAATATTTTATTGAGTTGCTATAAAGGTTTCTAAGAACCTGTTGCACCTTTCCCGGGTCCACCAATACTTCATAGGAGTCTCCATGTATTTCAACGGGAAACTCATGTCCAGTATTTTGGTGACTGAATAACTCAATTTCCCTGTTTACACAATCAATCAGATTAAAGAGTTGCATTTTCAACGTAATGTTCTTCCCTGCTTCGATTTTTGATATATCCAACAGTTCGTTAATGATTGAAGCCAGGTTATTTGATTCTTCATTGATTGACTCTGAATATTGTTTTATAGCTTTCCGTGAAAGGTTATCCCTGTCTCTCATCAGCTCAGAAAATCCAAGTATTGATGTTAGAGGTGTTCTTAGCTCATGTGCAACGGTCGATAGAAATTCTGTCTTTAATTGAGCCAACTTTTCTCTTTCAGACTCTAATTTCTTTCTTTCTGAAATATCCTGAACCATTGCCACAAAATAATCTATCTCTCCATTTTTCTTACGAACACAACTAACAAATATTTCAACGGCAATGATAGAACCGTTTTTTCTGATATATCTTTTTTCCATGCTATATGTATCTCTCACCCCTGAAATGAGCTCTTTAAAAAACCCAATATCAGACTGCAAATCTTCAGGGTGAGTTATCTCAGCCCATGATTTTTTTAATAGCTCATCCCTTGAGCAACCAGTAATCCTGCACATTTCTTTATTTACATCTACAAATCCTTTTTCTAAGTTTGATATGACACTTCCAATTAAAGGCATATCAAAATAACTCTTTGACCTAAGGAAACTGAGCTCCAGTTCCCTGGTTTTTTCCTCGACTAATTCTTCAAGGTGTTCTCGATGTTGCTTTAATTCGACCTCACCCTTTCTTTGTTCAGTGATGTCTCTAATTGCACCGATCACGATAGGTTTGCCATTTTCGCCATAGATGGTCTCACCTCGATCCTCCCAATCCCTTACACATCCATCTTTTTTTATAATGCGATATTCTTCATGCCACTTCACATGTCCCTTTGGATATTCATCCAGACTTTTTTTTACACGCTCACGGTCATCTGGATGAACAATATTTTTCCATGCGTCAATGGTTCTCGGAAACCCATTTTGATCGTAACCAAGATACGCATCTATATTTCCAAACCAGAAACAGGCACCACTAGCAATATCCCGCTCCCAGATAAAGTCATATGACAAACCTGTAACAATGCCGAGTCTTTCTTCACTTGTCCTCAGCATCTCTTCCGCTAGTTTACGCTTGGTAAAATATCTCCAGAATATAAAAAAGATGGAAACCCAAATTACTAAAATTATAATGAGGGCAATTAGAAAATAATTGCGGATAAGTTGCTCATATTTTTCAAGCTTCTCTTTTGCTTCAAGCGTCACACCTTTCAGGAGATTGTTGACACCATTCGCATAAATACTTTTTTGATTCAGATATTCTTCACTGAACAATATCTCTTTGGCACGTTTAAATCTGCCTTCACGCACTTCAAAAAACGATTTTCGTTCCATAGCCACCAGCATATCATTGGATGTTTTTATTTCTGATAGAAAGCGTTTCAGGTCAATACTTGACGACAGTGATAAAGCTTTCTTTATTGCAAGTTCTAATTCTGGCTCGTAAAGCATGTAACGATTTTGCCAGTTTTTTTCTCCAGTCAAGGCATTGAGACGCGCAGACATGGTTAGAACTTCATCCAAATGAGATATTTGTTTACTCAATTTCTCAACTGAAGCTAGTTTTGCTAAAACTTGTTTTTCATCGGTATAAAGAGACCATCCAATAGTCGAAAAATACAGTATGGTAGCAATTGTGAGTATTAAAGATACGATCAATAATACTTGTGGAACTTTTATTTTGACTTGCGATTGCATCATAAGTAGAAAGAAAGCGTTTCATCAACAAGCAGGTATTTAGATATCTCTCTTTATCTTGAAACACCTTTAGATATGAGGCTAAAATTAAAGCAATTATTCCAAACCACTGATGAAAATTAGTGTAGATTCTATTTGAAAGTTTGTACTTCAGGGTTGGAAAGAATGCTGAAATTAACTGAGCTTACGGAGAAATACCAAGTATGTTTTATGAGAGAAATTGCCCAGACAAGTGGGGTTTATTGGTTAAATTAATTAAATTATCAGAAATTAATGCCGTTGAGAATAAATAACAAAGGGAAGCTAAATGGAGTTTGGGATGAAAATTCTTGATGAAATCAAAAAAGTCCCTAGAGAGACCCCACTGCGAGATGAAAGTGAAAGGCCAAAACGGTCACTAAAACCATGGATAATCTCGTCTAAAAAAAAGCAGGACCCTGACAAAGACTTCCGGCACAAATATTATGCAGGTCGTATTCCCCGCATAGATGAAGAAATTTAGACCAACCGATAAGTGAAATTGAATTAATTTACCACTGCGTCCGAATCTTTATCCTTCAGCCCCATTCCCCTGCGATCAGATTCAAGACGCCTTTCACCATTGGACCTTCGGTTGCCCCAGAGTCTGCCTTTATCTTTTATCCGCCTGTCATGGTGCCGTCTACCCGATTTCGCTCTTTTTTTTATCTCTTTACAAGAGTAATTTCTCTCTGTTTTCCACCCAATCCTGATATAGGAGGGAAACTTAGTTTCTTTATCAATGTAAGCCGATTCAATATCCACACAACACAGATGAGTAACAAAACTCAGGTTGGCTCCACGCAGGTTGGCATCCCTTAGAAAGGCTCCCTCCATATTAGCTCCATAAAGATTGGCCCCTTTCAAGTTTGCTTCCCTCAAATCAGCTTCCATTAAATTAGCCTCGCTCAGATCCGCTTCCTCAAGGTTCGCACCCCTCATATTTGCATAAGATAAATTTTTGCCTTTAAAATCTGCCTTTTGGAGATCTTTTTTAGCATAATTTAAATCAGCCATTTTTCATCCTTTCCAGACGAAGCTATTACCAACCTTTGCACCAAGTTTCTTCCACGTTTAAATCTATTTTAAAATTCCAACCCTGTCAATATTTGAAAAAAGTTCATGCCTAGAGTATTTTCAAAACCTGTTCAGGTGGACGGCCTATAGCCGCCTTACCGTTAGCAAGAACAATAGGTCGCTCTATCAAAATAGGATGCTTGACCATAATATTAATCAACTCTTCATCCGTTAATGACTTGTTATCGAGTTCATGCTCTTTATAAACATCTTCTTTTTTGCGCATCAAATCACGTGGAGTAAACCCCAGCTTGACAAGTATCTCCTGCAATTGTTCCAGAGTCGGTGGGAATTTCAAATATTCGATAATAGTCGGGCTGATACCTTGCTCTCCAAGCAATTCCAGAGTTTGGCGAGATTTAGAACATTTTGGATTGTGAAAAAGAGTTACAGTCATAATTTTTAGATATTGTTTGTTTGATAGTTATTCATCAAAGTTAAACTTAATTCTTATTTAGCCTCATGTCTATCCTGTGACCAACCACCATCAGGACCACAACGGATGCAACGGATTGTTTTGAAAATTTCATCCCAATCCGCATCTGTAGCAATATAATCCAAAACACATCGAAGGGCTTTATCTTTATCTCCCAGCCTGTATTTTTCTGCAGCATACTCCAGCATTTCAACCAGGTCTTTCTGAATTTTGAACTCCACTCCCGTTTTCGAGCCTGCCATAAACTCAGTCCTTTCAAATTAATAATAAACAAACTTCAATTAATGAATTTCAGTTCACATAAGTATGCTTGATATGCCAACACCAATCATACTTTTCTATAGAAAGGTTGACTAACAGAATAATAACATTCCTCAAATTGATTTCTAATCTGTAATTTTCAATATTAAGATGAAATAAAGGAAATAGTATGAAACCTTTCGCAAACCGATTTATTTTATAGTTCTTTAACCATGGATAAGAACATGAATTTTTCAAAAAATATAGAAATCCATACTCCTTTAATAAAGCATGGTCCTGAGAGAAAAAACTATGTAGACCTTGCTAAAAAAAATTACCAAATGCTCCGAAAAAAACAAATCGATGCGATAGTTGAATTTACCCGCAATGAAATCGTTGATAGATATTATGATCTAGATAGTAATAATGAGGCTTGAGTTATGGATTTTACTTACAAGAAAAACATTCTTTTGATAATTGAAGATAAGAACAAAGCTTTACAACTTGAAAAGGAAATGACAAACAGAATTAAGGGCAGCATTGTTTCAAGCGGTTTGGGAGCTCTTGAAATGATCAAGCGCTTTCCATTGTTTTCTGAAATATTTATACCTCTCGAACTGAAAGATCTCGATTATTCAGACTTTATCCGGTTTGCAAAAAAGCACTCGCCGGACTCGGATTATATTTTAATCGCTCCTCCAACATTACCCGATCTGGGTTGGCTTAAATTGAGTAATGAGATTGATGGATATATTGAAGAGCCACTTAGCTTCTCAGACATCTTAAATTATTATAAAACCCGGAAACAGGGATTAAGCACTCCAAGGTCTATTCTCCTGGCTGGGGCATTTTGCCCCTGAAAACAGTTTCTTCTTTTGGTTAAAGTAATACCTTTCTCATTCCCCATTATCGGGTTGACTGGATTTCTTAGTACGCTGTATTTCTTCACAAACAAAACTTGTTTCAGACGTCCATGTAATTTTCAAGTTGGGCGGGAGAAGGGTTTGCCTGTCTATAATTGCTGATAGAACTTGCTCACTGGACAAGTTGTGCGTAAGTCGAAGATTAGCTCCCCGGAAATCGGTGCCGTAAAGATCATCTTTTCGAACATTCACTCCACTTAAATTGGCATTTGCCAAAATGGCTTCCCGGAGCTTGGCTCCGCGCAAATTGGTTCCTCCCAGATGAGAACCGGTCAAATTGGCTTCGCTTAAATCGGTGCGCACAAGATTGGCATTTAAAAGATCGGAGCCACGCAAGTCTGCACCACGAAGAATAGCCAAACTAAGATCCGCACCACTAAGGTCTGCATGGTTCAGGTTCGCGTTATTAAGATGTGCCTCAACCAAGTGGGACTTGCTGAGGTTGCTTTTAACAAATCGGCATTCTCTGAGATCAGACTTGAGCAATTTGGCTTCAGAGAGATTGGCCTCACTCAAATCTGCCCGTCGCAACTGAATACCGCTAAAATCCGCTCCTCTCAAGTCCGCGCCTACCATAACGGCATGATAAAAATCTGCTCCAACTACATTCACCGAGGTGAGCTTGGCTCTTCTCAAATCAGCTCCGCTCAAAAATGCAAAAGAAAGGTTGCTGCCTGTAAGTACGGCATCACAAAGAACTGCCTGGCTGAAATTAGCTTCACTCAGGTTGGCATCCGTTAAATCTGCTCCCGTTAAATCAGCACTACGAAGTAAAGCCTGGTCAAGGTTGCCACTATTTAAACTGGCGCCTTTCAGGTTTGCATTGTGTAAGTCTGCGCGGCTGAGAATTACATCACCCAGGTCAAGATCGCTTAAGTTGGCATGTTCCAGATTGGTTCCACTTAAATCTGCTTCAGAAAGTATGCTTCCCTCAAAATTAACCAGGCTCAAATTAGCGTGATGAAAAACCGCCCTGGTAAGATTCGCCTCCTTGAAAACCGCCTCACTCACTATTGCCTTTTGTAGATTGGCATCGCATAAATCAGCCCGACTGAAATTTGCCAAACTAAGGTTAGCCTCTATCAGGTTTACTCCCTTCAAACATGCACCAACAAGACTGGCCTTGCGAAAAACAGTTCGGCTCAGTTCGGTATCGCTCAAATCTGCTTGATCCAGATTAGCGCCGGTAAAGTCTGCCCCAGTCAGGTTTGCACCAGAAAGGTTGGCTCCCACCAATATGGATCCGCTCAGGTCTTTTCCCGAAAGATTCATCCTGGAAAAATCTTTTCCGGTCAGGTCAGCCCCTTGAAGGTTTTCCCCTGCAAAATCAGGTCTTTCCATCGCTGCCTCTTTAATATATGGTCAATTCCATGATACATCCGGAACAGGATAAACTCAAAGGGCAGAAGCGATGACTCATTTGGTAAATTTAATAGATAGATGATATGATTGAGTTATTAGTGTGCCTTTGGAGGTGAGCTATGAACCGGGTCGCATCTGTGTTTCTGGTAATCCTGTTAGCTTTAGTATTTGCCAATCAAAGTGCAGCGGAAGTATACAAGTATAAAGATGAAAATGGGGTCTGGCATTTCACAGATGATCCCCGTAAAGTTCCTAAAGCTTTTACCCCTCCACCACCTCCTCCAATTCGTCAAAAGTCTTCTCGTCAACCCGTTATATCTGACCCTTCCAGTCAAAGTAATAGTCAATCCAAGTTTCTCAATAATTTAAAAAAGAGTTTCGAGAAAGAGGATGGGTTTCAGGAACTGGGCGATGCCATGACTAAAGGGCTGGAAAAGGGAATGGAAAAACTGGGTGAGGAACTTGGCAAAGCCTTTGAGGGATTAGGGGAGTTAATGATCATAGCCCAAGAGAATGAGCCTGATACTGAAAAGAGAACATTCGCAAACAAAGAAGAAGAGATAAAGCACAATATACAACAAGTACTTTTGGGAATGTTCATGGTGTGCCAGTTTCAATTTATTGTTGGAAAATCTGAGACATGTTCAAAAGACGGGCTAAAGCAGAAATCTTCAGACGGCTGGAAAGTTAACGAAGACTCGGAAATGAAAAAGAAATTTGAGGATTATGATTTTTATATTGATCCCAAAAAAAATACCAGGAACAACCTGTTAATCACGGCCAAACATAAAAGCACTGGAACAACGTGGGAGATAACCCACAAAGGGAAAAAGTCTCTTAAAGAATCGAAAAATAAGATTAAAGAAAAAGCACATCAAGAAAAAACACAAATTTAGATAATAAAACCCTGGTCAACCGCAGGAGAAGATGAAAGTCAATGGCTTGATTTCAGGTCTATAGCCATCACTGTGGCCTGAGGAAATACCACTCCAGATCCTCTCAGAATAAGATCCACCTTTGAGCTTAATTGTTTTGTAAAATCCCGGATTTCGACAAATCCGTTCCTCTCTTTGAATGCATGTACAGGAACAATATGTGCTTTACCTTCTTTAACAATATACACTACTGTTCCATTTTCAGAAATAACCAGGGCTGTAGCAGGAACATGCAATACATTTCTTCGCTTGCCCAAAGAAAGCTTAGCTTCAAAAGTAAGGCCGGGAAACAAATTTGAATCCTTACCATCTAGATTTATCCAGAAATTAAAATTTCCTGAATTTATATCAGCATCCGGGATTATCTGAACACGTTTAGAATGTTTTTTGCCTAAAAGAATTTTGGCGCCAATTCCCTTTATAAATATTTTGATGTTTTCCAATTGGTTTAACTTTTCACGATATCCTTGAGGTAATGTCATAGCTGCGATCAACCCTTGAGACGAAACCATTTCAGCAACCGAGCTGCCCCGTTTAATAAAAGCTCCCTGTTCTACCAACTTATTAATAATCACCCCATCAAAAGAGGCTCGAATGGAGGTTTTACTCATATTTAACAAAGCCTGGTCATATTGCTTCTTAATTGCTTCCATTTCCGCAATACGTTTAGCAATATCCTCTTCCCGGGCTTGCATACCTGCTTCCCGGCTACTTTGACGAGCCTTCAATTGCTCTTCCGCCCTGCGGACCTCGTCAATAATATTATCAAGAGCAGCCTTTGCCATCACACCATCCTTGACCAACCGTTCAATTCTTTTCCGGTTTTTCAAAGCCAGATCCAGACTACTTTGGGCGGCATCTTCCTGAGCTTTAAGTTTCTTCTTTTCTTCAGGGCGCAAGCCCATTTCTGCTATCTCCAGTTCCTTGGATGCAGAATCGAGCCTGTGCTGCAACCGCTCAACTTCCAGTTGGTAGTCTTCGGGATCAATTTTTGCCAAAACATCACCCTCTTTAACATGCATCCCTTCTTTGGCAGTAATTTCAACAATTTTCCCATCGACTTCAGCAGAAAGGAAGATACGTTTTTTCTCAAGAACCACCCCAACAGTCCTTACTTGATCCTTTACATCCATTCGCACCACTTTGCCAAGCTCAACCGGAATGGAAAACTCTCTTGGTTTTTTGGCTTCAACAGCATCTTTTTGAACCGAACAAGACGAAAATAAAAATGCCAATATAAATAAAAAGAAGATGTATTTTCTCTGGTTGGAAAATTTATACATAAAACCTGGTCCATTTGTAGATAACCCGATCTGTTCATATCGGTTTTTTCATTCAAATTCATTAGGCCAAGCCGTGCATTTACCAATATTTACAGCATTTTTGCTACGCTGGCTCCATACTATCCATAACAAGGGAAAAAGTTAGAAATATACAGCGATTTTTATGCAGAATAATTTGTTGCAAGTTAGTAATGAAAATTGGCTATAGAACGGTTTAAAAAATAGAGGCGATTTGTTTGATGGAAAGACCCGAAGAGTTGGACGACCCAAAGAAGTTTGATGAAATAATGGAAACTATTAATACTAAGTTAGCGGGGGGCTGTTCCGCTTAGAGAGCGGGCACACATGGCACAAGTTCTATTGGAAGATGATGATTCTGTTTATCCACAGATTGTTGAGTGGTTCCGAAATGGATTTCCGGAAGAATGAAGTTGAGCAATAAATTAATAAAATGCAGGTTATGAAAGTGATTGTGTTTATTGAGGGCATTTAAGTTAATTAAATTTTACAAAATAACCGAAGGTAGATATAATAAGTATGGGACTAGGGTTCCCTGGTCGGCAATTGGCTCTGGCTTTTAAAGTTGGGGCCTTTTGTTTTTTTAGGGGAATATTTTAAGCCCTGTTCCTTTCGCATATCCGTATCCACTCACAAAAAATTTTCTCTCCAGAGATTTGATAGCAGGGTTAGGTTTCTCAGGATTTATCACGTATCTGGCTATCGGATAGGCTGCAAGGTCAGCCAATTGGTTTCCGATAACATTTTTACTCTTTTTCACAAATTCCAACCCGATATTCAACTCCTTGAATTGCTCGGAAGAAATATATTCTGTCCCTTCGGTCAAAATATCGAAGAAAGCGGCTTTTAACTCACGGTCTTCATTTTTCCCTCGGGTTTCAGCGCCAATTCTGATTTTTCCAACGGTCACTCCTGCGAAAAATTTGTAAAGCCTCTCCATAGCAAATTTGAGACTTATCAGGTAAGGATTATCTGGAAAAGAGTATCTGGCTTTATGCTTTTTCTTATCAATGGCTACTGCAATTAAAGTGTAAGGTAGATTTTTCATTAGATCACTAAGCTGATCCATAAAACCCTCTTTTTTTACATGGTCATTTAAAAAAGAAAATCCTTTCTGGTGTTTTCTGATGTCGTAGGAGTGGAGGACAAGATCAACGGATCCACAATGCTCAATCTTAAACTTCCGAATTGCAGGGCATATTGTTTTGTTATAATTTTGTTTCGTACAAATTATTAACGCCAAAACAAACACAGGAAAATTTGGGTCGATGGATTTCAGGGAATGATCCCCACACTCATCCAAAAAAATGAAATATTCTTCACCAGTATCCAGATTCAAGGGGTCAATTTGCTCCTTATTAAAAGTTCAATTCTGTGTTCAGCAAGCGGATTTTACCTGTTTATTGCGTTGAATGGAAGGTTGGTGAAGAAATTTACCCTTCGTGCTTCGACGGGCTCAGCATGACATCGAAAAGATCAATAAATGGTAGTTTGGCAACTAGTTCAGAATATTAGGGAACGTAATGGTGAATATAGTTCCTTTATTAGGGGAGCTTTCTACCGAAATAGATCCATTGTGGGATTGAATAATTTTCTTACATATGAATAAACCCATCCCAGTGCCAGAAATTTCTTTATTCGCATGCAATCGAGTGAAGGGTTGAAAAATTTGGTCTTTATATTTCATTTCGAACCCTATCCCATTATCTTTAAGTTTCAAAACATGATCATTATTTTTAGATATAAAATGGTCTATTTGGATATGTGCATTTGTTTCCGGTTTTTTATATTTAAGCGAATTCGATATTAAGTTTTGAAATACTTGTCGTATTAATATTTTATCGCCATAAACTGTTGGTAGGTTATAGGGGGATATTATTGCTTCGGCTAATTCCAATTGGACGTCTAAATCTTCTAGAACTTCCTCGATGATCAAGTTAAGTTTAATAGGTTCAACTTTTGCTTTTTTATGTTTTAGTTGGGAATAACCCAGCAAGTCTTCAATGAGGTCTTTCATTCTTAGAGAAGCTTTCATCATCTTAATAATGAATTCGCGATTATTTTCTTCTAATTTGTCAAAACAGGAATCGTACAACCTGTCCCCAAATAAAATAATTTTTCTTATTGGTTCCTGAAGATCGTGTGAGGCGGTATAGATAAACTTTTCAAGCTCCTCTTCGGCGGCTTTTCGGACAGAAATATCACGGACAATACCCATAAAGAATTGATCGTTTTCAGACTTCACTTCACTGACAGATATCTCCAATGGGAATATTGTGTTATCTCTATGCAATCCCGGTACTTCTCTCGATATCCCAATAACTTTTGGTCGCCCTGTATCTAAAAATTTCTGAATATATTTTCCATGTTCACTTCTATGTGGCTCCGGCATCAGCATGGATACTGAGGACCCAATTAGCTCAAAAGCCGAGTAACCAAAAATCTCTTCTGCAGCGGGATTGACAGACTTGATCGTTCCGTCGACAGAAATGGTAATTATGCCGTCCATAGCATTGGAAACGATTGCCTGCAAATATCGACGGCTTTCTAAAAGAGCCAACTCAGCTTTCTTTAACTGAGTGATCTCGCGACCATAAATGTTGATGTATTTCTCATCCTGAACCGGAACCACATCCAATAGATACACCTTTTCATTGAAATTGTCCTCAAAGGTAATCTGGGAGTTTGAAGAAAAAGAGATTGTAACGTTTTCCTGAAAAGTTTTTGGGATCTTATCACCAGTTTCACAGTTAAAAGAACGCAAGAGAGTTTTTGCTGAACTGTTTGCATAGAGCAAGGTTCCATCCGGTTCAACTCTGAAGATAGGGCTGGGGTCTTCCGAAGGAAATTTGGACATGCTCTCAATGATTTTTATAGCATCAACACGAGCAGAAATATCTTTAAAAATTATAAATACTTGCTTTTGAGATCCTTGTTGAAAATTCCCGGCCGAGAGTTCGGCTTTATATTCTTTATCCGTTTTTGACTTAATGAACCTTAGTGGTACCTCATGGATTTTTCCTGAAGAGATGTTATAAAAATCTGTTTCGGCCAATTCTGGGTTCAGGTATACATCTGCAAGTTTAAGTTTTAATATTTCCTCGCGGCTGTAACCAAAAAGTTGAACTGCGCTGTCATTGATTTCAAGAAATAGTTTTGTGTGTGCATCAAAGATAGCAACTGCATCAGGTTCTGAAGAGAAAAGTTTTAAATATTTTTCCTCAGATTCATGGAGCTGCTTCTGGTTCTTCCTGACCCAGGCCAGAATGATTATCCAAACGGATAAAAAAATGAGCCCAAAAATCAGAAGAATTTTCATAATACGGTTGTTTAACTTTATGGCCTCTTTATTTAAATGTATGTTTATGATACTTAAAAAATCTTTGATATTTTTATCGTAAATAACTTTCAGTTCAGCATATTCTTTGCTAAATAAATTTTCAGAAGCCTGTTTAGCCAGATCATTACGAATCAACTGGAATGCCTGCTTTTCGATTCTCACAAGTTCATTGTTTGCCATTTGTACACTTTTAAGCTTTTCTTTAATTACCAGCTTCGGAACGAGATTTATAGTCTGATTCAGAGTGTCATCCAGTTGTTTTTCATATTTTAAATATCTTTCTTCCCACTGATTATCTGCAGTGGCAGCCCCCATTCGGGCTGACATGGTTAATACTTCGTCTAGATGAATAATTTTCCCACTTAATTTTTGCAGAGTTACGTTCTTGTTATTTGTTTTTGTAAAATCTAATCCTAGATTCCAAATAATAAATCCGCTTAAGGCAAAAAGAACAATGGAAATCAATACTCCATTAAAATAAATTCGGGTTGATTTGAGTTGTGAAGTTAGTTCTTTGAAAAAAACAGGTTTTTGAAGGAGACAAATAAAAGCGGTTATCCAAACAAAGAATAAAGCCACAAAACGATTAAAGATATTCAACCACTTTACTTCTGCAAAATAGGAAAAGAAATAGCCGGAAAGGATTAAACAGGAACAGACAAATGCTGAAATATAAATATACCTTCGTTCAGTTATCCATAGGCCAAGCGATACAACGGCTATATAAAATGCCGTACTGGCAAATTCAAGTTGATACCGAAAGTCTAGAATGCACGCAAATACCCCTAAAAAAAGGCTTACTTTTAAAATGTGATTTTTAAGAAATCCCATCTCTAGTATTGATAGTTTTGAGGTATACCTATTGAATCAAAACATTTTAGACAGCTATGACTGGCAAATAGTATTGTTGCTGTCGATAGACTAAGTAAGTGTATTGTTCTTTATAATGTTTGCAGGAATTATTTTGGATGTCAAAGCTAAAGCGAAAACAGGGGATAATAGGGAAACCAATATTTATGAAAAAGGATAATTGCTGTCCGATAAGAGGGTTTATTATCCCAATATAAGATAATGGCTCAAGTCCCCACTTAACTACAAAGCACCGGCTTTTATCTTGAGTGCTGAAAACGGTTTTTAGAGGATTGGGGTAGAAAAGGGAAATATGCTGAAGTGGTTTAGCCTTCGTGTTTCGACGGACTCAGGGAACATCGAAAAAACTTACAAATGGAAAATCACCTTTACATGGTTTCTGGATTGCTTCGCTTTGCTCGCAAAGACGACACACCTTCGGCGGGGTTGCTTTTTCATCGGCCCTGCGCCGAGCAGTGGAGCCAGCGGGCGGAATTGAACCGCCGACCTACTGATTACGAATGCCAATTCGGCACTTTTTGGAAGTTTTTGATTTTGGGCTAGTTCCCTCTAAAAGCCTTATTTTAAGGCATTTAAAACCATTCCATAGATTCTATTGAGTTCTGTATTTTCTATCCTTGGAGGAAAATTCTGTCAAATATATGTCAAAGTGGTTCGGTGAGAAAACCCACTGATTAAGGGAAGGTCCACTATTATAGGTCATCTTTAACTTCAATAAATTACATGGGTCGTTTGTTGCCAATATGTCCCATTCTGTCGGTTTCTGTCGTATGGTCTCACACAAAATCCGTAGTGCTTAACATTATCAAATCATTTAACTTTTCCTTAATAAAAATGATATGATCACCTTAAATCAATGATAGATCGTAGGATTGTCTGGCAATTCATTCCGTTCGAGGAATCATATGGCAGAAGATCATTCTGAAGTATCCCTACCTGAAAAAGACTACCTCGGCATTATTAAATTAATCCAAAACCTTCAAAATTGTGAAAATCGTTGCGATTTAAGGGAATGTACAGGGCCATGTTCTTCCTTTTTTCGAAGCCCAGGCTATACGGTAGCTGCCTGGACTGACCCTGACCTCCAGAATTTCAACGTAATGGATTGCATCGGTTTTAAAAAAGAAGAATACCCCGTCATACAGGGTTTTCTTCCCTATGATACAAATATAAAAAAAATCCTTAGCCTTTCAAGATCCACCATGGCTACCGACATTGATGTCCCAAGAGAAAATATAAAAAGGGATTTTGTACAATTCTTTGACGAGAACCCGCAGTACAAATCGATTAGCGAGAAGAGTCTTGACCGTTTGGAAACGATCATGATTTCAATGGACTCCCCGGAAAACACAAATGCTATTGGGATTCACAGGCACAAACCTTTTGGCAAACCATGGACGATAAGGGATATACGATTGCTGGAACTTTTAAGACCTTCACTTTTACACACACTCAAAGTATTTACCTAAATGAAGAATTGCGACGGTACAAATCCATTACCCAATGCCTTACAAATTCTACCTCCGCTATGGCCCTGGTTAACTTGGATTATCGATTAATTTTCACTAATCCCGCGTTCAATAATCTGATAGCTTTGCAATCTGGAGATAAATTGCCAACTGCACTGATCGAAATAATCAATAAGGAAAGTGTAAAGTTTGATCCTTCTAACCTGGATATGGATTGTAATATCGAACTCCCTTTTTATCAGTTGTATCAGGGAGTATTCAGGGTAAGCTGCAGCCTTTTAAATTCCGAAAGAGAATTCAGCGAACAGTGTTGGTTATTAAAATTAAAACCTGCTATCGAGCCCTATTCAAAACTTAACTTGTTTATGCAAAAAGCTGGTTTATCGAATCGAGAAATGGAAATTGCCATTTTGGTTTGTGATGGTATGGAAAATGCGGAAATCGCAAAACGCTTGTTTATCAGCCTCCACACGGTAAGAACCTACCTAAGAAATATGCATGAAAAACTGGGGGTCTCATCACGTGCAAAACTGGTCGCGACTTTAAACCAAGCGCAGAATGAAAACCCGGACAAATAAGTTTATTCACTTTGTTGAGTCAAAGATTAAGGTTTTAAGTCTAATTGACGTGATCATTTCTCGTTTGACTTGTCCGTGTATTTGCCGTACATTGGTTATGAATGGAGGGTCTTATGAAAACAATTGAAATTAAAAACCCAAAAATGGCCCGGCTGGAGGCAAGGATTTCCGCCGACGAGAAGGATTTATTTAAACATGCCGCCGCTCTTCAGGGCCAAACTTTGACTGAGTTTCTAGTACGGTGTGCTCATGAGGGAGCAAAACGGACTATACAAGAACAGGAACTCATGAAATTAACCGCCAAAGACAGAAAAATCTTCGTTGGTGCCCTGCTAAGACCTCCCGTCCCAGGGAAAAGACTCAAAAAAGCCGCTAAACATTATAAGACCACTATGGGTATTTAATGAGGTCGGCAAAAACGAAACCGCCCTATATCATAGAGCCTCTCGGTAAGCGTCATGCGCGGGATGTTTTTTCATGCGGCAAAGAAAAGCTTGACGATTACCTGAAGAAACAAGCGAGCCAGGATGCCCGGCGAAAAGTGGCTGCTCCCTTTGTTCTGGTTAAAAGAGGTAAATCTCAAGTTCTAGGCTATTACACCCTATCTTCTTATGGAATTCTATTAGAAGACTTACCGGATAATGTAATCAAGAACCTTCCCCGCTATCCGGTCGTCCCGGCAACGTTGTTAGGACGTTTGGCTGTCGATGAAAACCATCAAGGTAAAAGATTGGGGGAATTATT
The DNA here is from genome assembly GCA_964344595.1 of uncultured Nitrospina sp. GTDB lineage: Bacteria > Nitrospinota > Nitrospinia > Nitrospinales > VA-1 > LS-NOB. Next base: position 64,295 of record CAYFNV010000014.1, read on the forward strand.
GTTGATAGACGCTTTGTATCGATCTTTAAACCAAGCCGATGTGATCGCTTCCACAGCCGTAGTTGTCGAGGCCAAAGATAAGGAAGCACTCGATTTTTATACCCATTTTAATTTTATTAAATTCAAAGACCGTACAGACCGACTTTTCCTACCCATGAAAACTATCGGCAAACTATTTTAAAACTCTATATCTTTAAAATACCAAGATTATAAAATTGAGGAATGGGCTTTGTTTCCATTAACCGATTTTAATTTAACTACTGTTTGATTACCTTGCCCTCAAGTTGAGGCATGGAAATAAGGCCAAAGTCTCCACTATCAAAGCTGTTGCTTCTATTATCTCCCATAACAATGTAGTTATTTTGGGGAATGCGATTACCATATCTCTTTAACTGTAATGGCAATATCTTTGATGAGGATACAGAGCTAGCTATAGCAAATGATTTTCCATTGATAAGCATCTGGTTGGATCTGAACTCAACATGATCCCCTGGAACCGCAAGAATTCGCTTCACCATTAGCCTTTCCCGGGCATTGAACTTAAGGGCAACCATGTCATTTCGTTTTGGACTATGGTTCTTGAAATAATCCCTATCAACCTGAATTTCATCTCCATGCTTCAGTGCTGGCTTCATGGATCTACCATTAACTTTTAGCTTGGGATGGGTATGTTTGGTATGACTGGCAGTAACGATTGTTGGTCCTCCACCAAGGATTTTGATGCGGCTGCTCTTAAGATCAGAGCCCCACATGGACATGACATTATAGCCATCCAGTAATTCTTCCATAGCAGAAGGCCAGTCTGCGGCTTTAACGGATATAGAAATATTAATACTTCTTAAATCTTCAGGATAAGTTATCTGAATACCTGTGGCTTTGTGGATACGTTCCAGAACATCACTCACAGGGTGTGATTGGAACTTAAGCAAAATACCGGATTCGCTTTGCTCAATGGTTCCAACTGGACCTGCCCAAACAGGGACAGTGGACAATACTAGACATAACAAAAAATATTTTAATAAGCCCACCTTTGTCACTCCAGTAAAAATAGATTTAAAAAGTCAACATTACCTCAAGCAAAACATTGTTTCCATAATCTAAGTCAAAAACTAATATTACCTCCTCCATCAAAAGCTCCAGTGGGAACGTTTCCGGCAAAAGGATAAAATCGAGAAGCACGGTTGTTGGCAAAAAAATTGGAGGAAGTTGCAAAGTTTATGGCATTCCCTAATCCGTGAACTAAGTTTCCCTCGATGGAGTTGGCGCTGCCGCCTACGAATGTATTATTTACAAAATTATTTGAAGCATTGTTTTCCTTTACCAGAGTTCTCACGCTTACTGAAATACCACCCTCATTCGCACTATTGGTAGAATTATTATACCTAGCTGTATTATTCACCACCAGTGAATCTCTGCCCACAAAAATACCGGATAAACCATTGAAACGGGTTACGTTATTTTTGACAATGGAACTGTGTCCCCCGAAAATCCCATGCCCTCCATTTCTTGTAGCAGTATTACCTAAAATCAAGCCTCCTCCATTATTGTCACCTAAATTTGGCTGAGTGAGCATAATTCCGTTACCAGTATTGTCATAAACCTCATTATCGATCACCGACCCGGTTGTAATATTAATTCCATCCAGACCGTTGTTGGAAATTACGTTTGAGGTAACTTTTGTATTAAAAGTACTGTGAGCCCAAACCCCATGTCCTCCATTATTATAAACCTGACTGTTTTTTATCAAATGGTTTATCCCATTAAGGCTGATACCATGGCTGCCATTCGAGTGTACACGCATATTTATAACCCTATGTCCTGTTCCTCCAGCATTCTCATAAATGCCTCTTCCTCCAAAATTGCGAATCGTTCCATTGCGAATTTCAACATTGGTCTTATTACTCATTATTATCCCATTGTTATTAATATCGGTTGATCCTGAACCTATTAGGCTAAAACCATTAAAGTCGATCGTCACATTAGAGACCACACCGATCGCATTACCTGAACCTGAATATGTCAAATCACCAGTAAAGTAATACGAACCAGGTTGAGTGATAGTAATTGGCAATGTAGAAATAGGAATTCGCACCTCATTACCAGCAGCATCAACGGCCGCATCGATGATTTCATTGGCATGAAGTCCATCAACAAGATCGGAATCTAATCCACTACCAGAACCTTGTACTACAACACCCGAAGGACCCTGCGGACCAGCCGGGCCTGTTTCCCCTTGCGGTCCCTTAGGACCTGTGTCTCCGGTATCACCTTTCACACCTTGAACACCCTGTTCCCCTTGAGGTCCTTGTGGTCCAATAGGCCCAGGAGTTAATTCAATGGTATCAATTTGGTTTTGCAGACCTTGAATTTGCTGAGGAATACTTGTACCCGGTTGGGTGTTACCTTTCTTTTGTGCAAAGGCATATTCGCTAAAACTCAAAAGGAAAAATAGACCTGTAAAAAGAAATACTAATATAGGCAGGCGTCGCATAACTTTTCTCCTCTTTACTCTCTATATTGAAATTTAAAATCGCAACACTACTAATTATTTTTTCTTTCCTTTCCCCTGATCGTGAGGAACTGTAACTTCTACAGCTTGACTGGAGCTATTTCCCGAACTATCCGTAGCCGTTGCAGTGATGCTGTAAACCCTGTCACCGTCATTGCCAGAACGATCCGCTTTTACTGAAACCGTATTACCAGCTACATTCCAGTCTCCATTTGATATGGACTGATTGCTGCTTACTACATAAGAAACGTTTGGGTTATCGTCCACCGCATCAGCAACATTTGTTACCATGGCAGCATCGACCATTCGTTTGTTGACAGGCCAAATAGTGTTCACAAGTTGGTTTAAGTCAATTGCCGGTGGAGTGGTATCCTGAACTGTTATCTGAACTGTATCAGGGGCCGAGCTAAAGGACCCATCGTTAACCACTAAGGTGACAGTATGAGTTCCAGCAGGAATAGTTACTTTGGGGAACTTCCCTGTTGCGGTTCCAAAAGGCCCCGTCCAGGTATATATCAACGGGTCACCATCTGGATCACTGGATCCGGAACCATCCAGTGTTACAAGAGAACCTGTTGCCCCATGCTGTTCAACGATTTGGTTAGATCCTGCATCGGCTACAGGAGGATGGGACGAGCAGGTAATTTTAAACCTTTTCCCATCAACAACAACTTCTTCGTTATTTATCTCACAAGGAGAAGCAACGTCAAACAACTCCCATTCCCGAACTGATCCTACTTGCAAGCCGTAACGACGATTTTCTGCAAGCGTTAAAACCTGTTCTCCTGAATGCCATGCCCATTCACCCATGAGCAACCAATTTTCATTATGGCCCAACGGTTTAATTTTTACCCGCGAAGTTTTAAGTGAAAAGGTATTACCAATCACATCTGCAAAGTTTAAAGCAAACCGGTCATCATTTTGTGCAGGTAAAACTATATTTCCATTTCCATCTACATCAAACCGGTTCCATTGGCTAAATGTTGGATTAACGGGATCGGTCGTATGAACAAGAAGGAAATTATAAGCAAATCTCTTTACCAGATGTTCTGTAAGAATTACGTTGTCAGAGCCACGAGTCCATGGTTTTGTCCATCCTCCAATTTTATAAATTCCAGAGTAATTATTGCCTACTACACTTATGGGAGCCGTATTGAATGTGATCTGATTCCCTGATGTGGTGAAAGAATCCGTGAATTCAGTGGTCACGTTCCCATAGGCATCAATATCAAATGTGGGTCTGGCAACCCATAAAGCTTCGTTGTCTAATTGCACTTCCCATCGGGCTCCCGGAATCAAGGTCCGGGTATGCGGGCCAATAGTCCAAGGGCCTGGCCCAATATATACTTGATTATCAAAGTCACCGGTGTCGATATTTATTTGAACGTTTTTTGCTGTGAGCCTGTTTCCGTTCGCCGTGTATGAATCAGGGTCATTGGTTGTTATATCCCCATTATTATCGACATTAAAAAAGGAATGTCCGAATCCAGCATAAGAATATCGAACCAGGTAAGGAGCATTTCTCACCACATCAATTTTTCTAAAGCCTTTTTGGTTTGCTGAAGCGTCTGCCGAAGTCCATAAATTTCCCTGGTAGTTTTGCGGGTCCAGCTCAATTTCCACCGTGTTATAAGTAATCGTATTTCCAGAAACAGGACCCGGAGGTTTGGTAGATGTAACCTGACCATTGCCATCTATATAAAGATTAAATGGAAAATTAACTGTTCCTGGAGAGAACGTAAACCAAACACCCGGTATCAAGTCAACAGTGCTAAGTCCGCCAAAACGGATATTTAAGGCCATTACAGTTTGGCCTATATAATTGCCAGGATTAAAAACCACTGGGGAGGTTTTTAGCGTTAAGGTGCCAGTTCCCCCAGTTGCCGAGATACCATTATCAACGGTGACGTTACCTCCGGCATCGACCGAGAACTTAATACCACTGGCCCACCAGGGGTGAAGAGAGTAGTTACCACTTGGCAAATTTACAGTTTTAACTCCTGAGCCAGAATCTATTCTTTGTAATCCCGGCTGAGTGAAAATACCCCATGTTCCCGTAAAGTTACCGGAGTCAATGGTCACCTGGACAGCTGAAACTAGAGCAGAGGTACTAAAAAGAAATAGAAATACAGTAGCAGCTATAAAGCCATATCGTTTAAGAGCTGATAGCATAATCTTTCTCCCCTAAGATTAAAGACTAGAAATTAAAATATTTTGAAGTTTTACCACCACCCCTCAAAAATGGGATGGGCTTTGTTGTATTACTTTTTTTAAGAGTTTAGAAAATACTACCTTCTCTTTCCTCTTTTCTTTTTACCTTTGTCATCGTCTTTGTCCTTGTCATCATCTTTACCCCTTCGGATATTGAATCTGACATCGGTCTCTCCGGAGTCATTGCCAATGGTGACATTAAAAGGAATCGGCGTGCCAAATGAAAGTCCACTAAGGTCCATACGCTTGACTTTCAGTTTAAACCGGCCCCTTTCATCTACGCTCACTTCGGTCAGGCCCGTGCGTCCACCTTTATACCTGTATGTCAACCCGCGGTCTCCATCCTTGTCCTTGTCGCCATCACCACGTTTAAGCTTGAAGGAACCCGCAGGCAGCGTCCAGTTGAATCCATTCAAAGTGATAGTAACCGGATCGCTCAGGTAATTCAGACCATCGCCATTACTGAACTCTGTAAGCGTTCCAGCCACCTGCAGCCAGTCTCTAGGGCCGCGGTCTCTATCCTTGTCTTTATCCTTGTCCCCACCTCGGTGAATCTTCAGCTTGGTCTTGTTAGCTGAAACCGTCAACTCGAAGGGTTTGATCGTTACTTCCTGAGTGGCAGTGGCACTATTCCCGTTCTCATCCGTTGCTGTCCACGTTACCGTGGTCGTGGAATCAACCGGGAAACCCTGTGATGGAGCATCGTTAACCATAGTTATATTGGCATTGGCAGAAACTAGGTCACTCACTGTAGGTGTACCCAAAGTTACCTGAGTCAACGAACCGGTTGCATCCTCGGTCACATCCGCAGGTGCCGTGATGTCTGGAGGTGTGGTATCGGTGATCGTAACCGTTTGAGTCGCTGTGCCAGTATTGCCAGCAGCATCCGTTGCCGACCAGGTTACCGTATGCGTTCCTACCGAAAACGGTCCGGTGTTATCCGGTGTCGGAGTCAACGTGCCATCTACCAAATCACTCGCACTAGCCGCACCAAGAGTCACAGGCGTGGTCGGACCCGTCGCTTCCAATGTCACCGCTGCCGGAGCCGTTACAACAGGCGCTGTGGTATCAGTGATCGTCACGGTTTGCGTTGCCGTACCCGTATTGCCAGCAGCATCCGTTGCCGACCAGGTTACCGTGGTTGAACCAACCGGGAACGTTGCCGGGGCATCACTTGTAATAGCAACCACTCCAACATTATCCGTAGCCGTTGCCGTACCAATGGCTACAGATGTTTGTGGATCAGTTGCTTCAACGGAAACATTAGACGGGGCTGTTACAACCGGGTCTTCGTTATCCGCAACCGTTACCGTGAACGATCCGTCTGCAGTGTTGCCCGATGCATCGGTCGCTCTGAAGGTAACTGTGGTTACTCCCAGTGGGAACGCTGAACCAGAAGCAGGACCGGCGATCTGCGTCACCGAGGATACGGAATCGTTATCCATTGCCGTTGATGCCGCAAAGTTTACGACGGCTGATGGAAGACCCGCATCCGTGTTCACTGAAATATCAGCAGAAACCGTGATCACAGGATCCTCATTATCAGCAACGGTTACTGTCATCGAAGCCTGAGCCGTGTTGCCTGACGGATCGGTGGCTTCCCAGGTTACCGTCGTGCTACCTATCGGGAACGCAGAACCAGAAGCAGGACCCGCGATCTGATTCACAGTTACCGACCCGGAATTATCCGTTGCCGTCGCATTCGCAAAAACCACTAATGCAGTCGGCAATCCAGCATCCGTATTCACATTCATATCTGCCGGAGCGGTAATGCTTGGAGGTTCAGCATCTGTAACCGTTACCGTGAATGAACCATCAGCGGTATTGCCTGATGGATCGGCGGCTCTAAAAGTCACAGTGGTCACTCCCAGTGGGAATGCTGAACCAGAAGCAGGACCGGCGATCTGCGTGATCGATGCGACCGAATCGTTGTCTGTGGCTGTCGCGGCAAGGAAGTTCACTACAGCAGTAGCCAATCCCGCATCGGTGTTCACCGTGATGTTGGCTGGTCCGGTGATAACAGGATTCTCGTTATCCACGACCGTGACCGTGAACGTATGATCCGCCGTGTTGCCTGCCGCATCCGTTGCACGGAACGTGTTCGTGGTCGTGCCCAATGGATACGCTGAACCGGAAGCAAGACCGGCGATCTGCTTGATGGTTGGAGTCCCTGAACTATCCGTTGCAGTCGGGGTAGCAAAACTCACCACGGCTGTTGCAAGGCCAGCATCTGTATTCACAGTTATGCCTGCGGGTGCGGTAATGACAGGTGGTATTGTATCGACAACCGTAATCTTCTGCGTTGCCGTTGAACTGTTGCCTGCTTCATCCGTTGCAGTCCAGGTTATTGTCGTAACTCCTAAAGGAAAAGATGATGGAGCATTATGCGTAATCGAGATATTTCCTGGAGAACTGACATCATCGGTAGCGGTAGCCTGACCAAAGTTAATTGATGTATTTACCCCTGTTGCCTCAACAATCAGATCGTTAGGAGCTGTTATGCTGGGAGGAGTTGTATCTGGGCTGGCTAGATTGAATTTAACTGCCCAAAAACCTCTTCCATTGGTCCAAGGGGAAATATTGTCACCATAAATGGCACCCTCTTTTCCAAGTCCAAGAAAGTATTCCATGTCAGCCCTACCCTCGCCCCCAAGGTAAATATTTCCCACAGTATCAATAAAAACCCCATGTGATGTTTGTCTCGAACAACAACCAACACCATGCCCATAACCAACATAGGAACCGAAATCAATACTCAGCTTAGGCCCTCCCAATTCTTTCAAAACAGCAACGTAATCACTTCGATATTCTCTATACTGATCTATCGCATTTCTCGTTTGGAATGCATCGTTCGTTATGGGAAAACCTCTTCCTGCAGCCCCAGTTATATAAACACGGCCCGAACTATCAAAAGCAATATTTTTTGAAATTGAACTAACTCCCTTTAGACAAGTAGAGTAATGCAACTGAGTAACGTTGAAATTAAATTTCGCGATAAATGGACGGCCATAATAGCTGGCAGGAGAACAGGGTACAAAATGCGTGTTATCAACCGTCCCATCTGTCCAAGGAAAAAAGGGCGATCCTTGAGTTCCAGTTATATACACGCTATCACCAGCTGGACCTAAAGCTATTCCGGTACCTATATCACTACCATCTGTTCCTCCAAAAAATGTAGTAAAGTCTATCCCGCCACCACTCTGGTTGAGACGAGTAACGAAAGCATCCCTACAGGACCCTGTAGTTCCACAACCATGAAGTGTTTGATAGCCCGCAGGATGCATTGGGAAATTTCCAGATTGAGTCCACCCTGTCACCCAGGCATATCCATTACGATCTACCGCGATTGCTTTTCCTTCCTCAGCATTACCCCCGCCAAACATGGTGGCGTAAGCTATCCCCTTGAAAGGACCACCCGGACGGAGTTTAACTACAAAAGCAGCCATATACCCCAATGGACCACATCCTCCTGAACGTGTTACACAGTGAGCGTTTTCCATCTCAACATGCGGAAATCTCTTTTCATAAGTTTTTGGAGTAGCTTGAGTCGAATAGGTGTACCCAGTAACATAAGCAGCGCCTGAACTATCAACCGCAATATCATTTGCCCATTCTGTTGACGTTCCCCCCATGCACCCCGACCAGAATAGATCATGGCCGTCTGCATACATCTTAGTAATATAAATGTCGGAATACCTGCTATAGGGTCGCTTGTTATAAGTACCTGTATATCCACACACCCAAAGATTTCCCTTGGTAACTGGCAGGTCTGGAGATGCTGAAGAACCTGTAAAATAAATATTTCCTGCTGGGCCAATTGCCACCGCCTCAATCCAGCTTTGACCACGTCCTCCAAAATAGCTCGAAAATACGACCCTGTCTCCAGAGGAGCTGATTTTCATAATAAAACCACCCCAACCACAACAATCATC
>CAYFNV010000015.1:0-71287 GCA_964344595.1 uncultured Nitrospina sp.
CGATGGAATAAAAATCTCATTCCTACAACTTGACTTTTAACACAGTTGCTTCGGGGCACGTGTGGTATCACCAACATTTACATTCATGCCCGGAACAGGTAAATACATAGGAAGAATATTACGCCAGCGGAGGTACCCCGCTAGCTCATTTCCATTCGGCCTTCCAGAGATTTCAGCAGTGTCACCGAGTCGGCATACTCAATATCCGATCCAACCGGCAGGCCCCGGGCGATTCGTGTGACCTTGACCTCCGTAAAGGGTTTTAAAACTTTTGATATGTAGACCGCTGTCGACTCTCCTTCCATATCAGGATTGGTTGCCAGAATAACTTCTTTGATACCTTGCTTTCCAACCTTTTCTTTCAGCCCTTCGATGTTCAGGTCATCAGGTCCGATTCCATCCAGAGGGGAAATCACACCCATCAGCACATGATAAACTCCTTTGAAATAACCCATGTTCTCCATCACATAAACATCGTGTGGCTCTTCCACTACACAAACCTGAGAATGGTCACGGGAAGTATCTGAGCAAATATCACAGGGGTCGGATTCGGTGATTCCGTGACAAATCGAACAAAGAACTATTTTTTCCTTAAGATTCTGAATTGCCGTGGCAAGTTTGTTGGCCTGCTCGGCTTTTCCGCGCATCAGGAAAAATGACAGCCGTTCAGCGGTTTTCTGACCTATTCCAGGGAGTCTTTTTAACTCATCTATAAGGTTAATAACAGCGGCAGGTCGTTTCACGGTGAGACATCCCAACAGTTCTTATCTAATATTTTCAACAAACTCGTTAAAGAGAACTCAAATAATTCGATGATTCTACTTTGTGGCAACTCGCGACCCTTTATTTCATAAGGGACACTCGGCGTACTCCAAGGAGCAGCGGCTTTTTCTGGTTTGTAAATTAAGATGTCTCGGCTGAAAACCAACTGCTATCTGCCTCCCCTGCTAAGGGGCGCACATGGCCAAAGGCAATATTTAGAGGTGTCCTTAAGTAAAGAGTCCGGGAATTTTCAGTCCACCGGTCAATTTAGACATTTCACCCTGCGCAAGTTCTTTCACTTTTTTTTGGACTTCGTTCATAGCACCAGCAATCAGATCTTCGAGAACTTCCCGGTCGCTCATATTGATCAACTCGTCATCAATATGAACCGAGACGATTTCATTGAGTCCGTTTGCAACCACCCTGACCATTCCGCCGCCGGTGGACACTTCAACCGTTTTCTCAGCAAGCCCTTCCTGAATTTCAGCAAGCTTGGACTGCATGTCCTGAGCTTGTTTGAATATTGAAAGCCAGCTGTTATCGCTCATAAAAACACCTGTTAATATTTTTCATTTCACTACTGTGCCCCCAAAAATATCCAGAGCATCTTGAATGATTTCCGATTCTGTTTTCTGCCTACCCTGGTTTTCGTCATCTATGTTTTTTTTTTGCTGCGGACTTGAAACAGCAGGTTTGGCCTCGTCCAGTTTCAAGACTACCTGTACCTCGTTACCACTAACGGATTTAATCATATCTTTGATGAACTTAACATTTTCTTCGCTCTCAACCATTTCAAGAGTGAAGGAATCTGCAAACATCAACTGGACTTCTTTATCGTTAAGTGCGAGTACCTTGCATTTATCAAGATAATGTTCGAAAGCAGGTCGTTTGCTTGATACTTCCTGGCGGACCTTGTCCCAAACCGAAGAATCGTAAGAGCCATTTTCAGGTTGCAACACAGGCGGAGCACTCTTCACTGGCGAAGAATTATTTTGCGCAACCTGTGTAACCTTTGTTTGCGAAACGGAATGGTGTGCGGGTTGAACTTCACCCTCCGACTGATTAATCTTATTAATAAGATCATCAATATTTTTAAATGGCCGTGTTTCCGTCAGCCTTAAAATAGCCATTTCAAAAACCATCTGCCCCAGTGAACTTTGTTTCATCTCCGTTTCCGTTCGGGAAAGAATAGTGAACATTTGCTGTAACTCATCCACATGAAAACCTTCAGCTTGTTTTTTCAAAACATCCAAATTGCAGGTATGAGTGTTTAACAACTTTTCCGGGTTGCAGGAAACCTTGACCATCAACAGGTTCCTTAAATATTCCATAACACTGCGGCAAAAAAGTCCCAGGTCTTTACCCTGGTTTGCAACCTCCTGAACCAAAGTGATCAATTCGGCGGGTTCTCTTTTTATAAGACGTTCGGCAAAAAATTCCAGAGTGGTTCCTCCAACAATACCCAGCACCGACTCCACGGAATCAGCATCAATTTTTTTACCACTGTAGGCAATGACCTGGTCCAGCAGGCTTTGCGCGTCACGCATGCTGCCAGCGCCTACTTTTGAAATCTCATCCAAACCTTTTGCGTCAATTTCTATTCCTTCCTGACCACAAATCAGCTCCAGTTGTTTTGTAATCTGGGCATTTGACAATGGTTTGAATTCAAAACACTGGCAGCGGGAAAGAATCGTTTCAGGAATTTTAATCAACTCGGTGGTGGCAAAAATAAAAATAACGCGAGGAGGTGGTTCTTCCAATGTTTTCAATAAAGCGTTGAACGCGCTTTTTGAAAGCATATGAACTTCATCAATTATATAAACTTTGTAACGGGCTGAAGATGTGGCGTATTGCACATTGTCAATGAGGTCACGAACTTCAGCCACTCCATTATTGGAGGCTCCATCAATTTCCTGTACATCAATACAATGCCCTTCTGTAATTTCCATACATAAGCTACAGGTTCCGCAAGGCTCTATCGTTGGCCCTTTTTCGCAATTAAGGACCCGTGCCAGAATCCGAGCCATAGTGGTTTTACCGACACCTCTTGTTCCGGAAAACAAAAACGCATGCGAAACACGGTTAAGCTCAATAGCATTTGAGAGGGTCCGAACAATGTGTTCCTGCCCAACCAGTTCATTGAATTTTTGGGGACGCCATTTTCGGGCTGAGACTTGAAAATCCATTTTTCGAAAAACCAACGATTTGCTTGCGAACACTGATCGCCAGCAATGTTTACAGGACCCCTCTTTAATGAAGCATCCCTTCGGGGCATGAAGTCAAATGAAATGAAGGGTGTACCGCCAAGGGCTGGGGTGTTTTTCCCTTATTTGGATTATATCTTAAAAGGCAGAATTGTTGGGGAACTCACAGCACACACAGGATTTTGCTACCGCTGCTTCCTTCCGGACCTGACGGGTTTCACAAAGCTGTGTTGCGTGAGGCCCAACAAAACTGCCAACCAACGTGACGTTGGATTCTGTTTATAATATCTTTAATTGTTCTCAAACCATGTATCGGTTATATAAACTATGCTTGGTTGCCTCTCCGGCGAGGAGCCAGCATAATGCTGGACTTAGAAACTCTATTCAACCAAATTAACTCAATCTCATTCCCACCGGGCGTTGCCCGTGGCGGAGAGGGAGGGATTCGAACCCTCGGTAGGGGTCAACCTACACACGCTTTCCAAGCGTGCGCCTTAAACCGCTCGGCCACCTCTCCTGCTAGGCGCAGGGCCAGTGAGCAATGGCTCCTCTGGCTAAAATTACTCTATCTCGGCAATAGAAATCTACAATTTCGTACTGACAAGAAAATTATTTTGCCAGAATCAGGGCCAACGAGCAATCACCCCTACCCTGCAAACAATAGATTTCTCAGCAGGATTAATTTTTTTCCTGCCCTGTTAAGGGCTATTCTAACAAAAAAGGCCGAGAACACGTCCGCTTATTCGACGTTGGTCCCGACCACTATCAAAGCGTGTTGTATTCTAGTTTCATCCACCTTGAGATTCAAGGTCAATTCCACTCAAAAAGCTCTCAAACCTTTTGATTCAAATCTGACTGAAAACTAACGAGTTCCCGCTTATATTAATCCATGAAATACCAAACCGCCCAGATCAATCCTACCATAGCACCGCTCATATAAACACCTGACCCGATTCCACCCGAATAATAATAGATCATAGCCACTCCAATGAGCCAGCCAATGGTCATTACATTCAAAATGAATTTAAACCCGTTTCTCAACTAAGTTTTTTGGTTATTTGAATCGGCGTGTCTTAACCGTCCCCCAATTGATTGAGTTCAACTATTGATTCGGGAGTGACGATTTTTTCTGGATCGGCCCCTAACATCCAGGGTTCCCGTTCATACTTTTCGGAAGCTTCGACACGACTCAAGTAATTAGTCATCCGTTGCTGGTTGTCCTTTAAAAACTTTTGAAAAACCATCTTTGGCCGTTTTTCTCTTTTAGCCATAAAAACTTTTCCCTAATTTATTAAAGCTTGGGGGAGAGCAAGCTCTCCCCCGAAAACTGGCGCGCCCAGCAGGACTCGAACCTGCGACCTACGGTACCGCAAACCGTCGCTCTATCCAGCTGAGCCATGGGCGCAAAAAAAAGTTGTGATCCCAATTACCTTATTAGGATACTTCTATGGGTATATAATCTATCAATTGTAGAGCAAAGTCTTCATGCTCAAACGCGTACATTGTGGGATACTTTGCAAATGCCCACCCTGTATAAAGGGTCTTGCCATTTTGTTCAACCACTAATTGAACAGCCGGATTGATCAATTCGTTGCCCTTGGATGTATAAGCACTCTTGCTCATCACAAAATTAGGTAAAAACGGGCCCACAGTAACTTTGATACCCGAATCTTCCAATTCAAAATTGGAACCCAGGTTAACGGTTTTCATTGTATTGCGAGCTTCATCTTTTTTGTTCTTGACCAGAAGCTTAACCGCTTTCCACTTTCCCTCTGTTTCATCGGGTACAACAATTTCCCGTTCGATTTTTACCGCTTCCTGAACATTAGGATGGCTTCCGTCTTCAGGTATCTGGCTATCCAAATCAGCTTTCATGGGTGGGGTTTTTGACCGGGACCCCTCGAATTGGGAAACATTCAATTTATTGATGTCCGTCTTTTCCAGGCTGGCAATATCTTCCTTGCTTTCATAAGTGCAACCTGTGACCAGAATCAGTATGGCTGTATATTTTATTAAACGCTTCAAGTTTTTTCCTTTTTGCAACCCACGCTAGTGGGTGGCGGAGAGGGAGGGATTCGAACCCTCGGTAGGGGATAAGCCTACACACACTTAGCAGGCGTGCGCCTTAAGCCAGCTCGGCCACCTCTCCATTCTGTATTGTTTTCTCGTCCCGCCATTGCAATCTGCCTCCCACGCTAGCGGGTGGCGGAGAACCTCCGCTGGTGACTTGCAATGTCTTTATATTTCCCCAACTATCCTGTCAGCTCAACAACCCAAAACTCGTTTCCCCTCCGGCTAGGAGTGGCGGAGGGAGTAGGATTCGAACCCACGGTACTTTCGTACAACGGTTTTCAAGACCGCCGCCTTAAACCACTCGGCCATCCCTCCATTATATCGTGAACCCGGCTATATTTATCTACTTGCAGGGAAATGTCAAGCGACTGTTTCAAGCTTTAAGTCAATGCTTTATAGCTTTAAAGATTCCTGCCCATGCAAATAAGGACGCAAGGCTTCACATAGCTTATATAATTGGTACAATTTGATCAAAGTTTGTTTGAAAATCACCTAAACCAGAAATAGCAAAAAGGTTTTTAAATTGTTTAGAAATTCACTATCGTTACTTGTATTAACTCTGTTTATACTTTATGGATGCGCTGGAAGGCAACCTAAACCCGTTCAAATCGTTCAAAGTGGAGACAAGAAAAAATCTTGTAACGAGATAGATTCTGAGCTGAGGTCTATTAGGAAGGAGATTGAGAAACGATATCCAGGAATTAAAGATACGGAAAACTACAATCTTGGAGTAGGTATGGTGGGGAGCTTCTTTCCAGTTTTTATTCCTTTTTCAATCTTTTCTGATATCAAAAAAGCTGATGCCGTTGAACTAAATGCCTTACAAAAACGGAACAATCATCTAGTAGAAACTGAAAGACGAAATGGATGTGGATTTGAGCATTTCATTATGCCAGTTAGAGAATCTAACTCTATTCTCCCTTAGCTATTTTCATCTTCTTTAGATAAGCCAGCTTCTTTATCCCCATCTTCTTTTGGTTTTGGTTGACCAAATGCAGGAATTGGAGTTGTGTCATATCCACACTTTTTGTCCATAGCAATCAGTCCTAAATGGTTGTAACGTTGCCGATAGGCATTCACTTCTATTTGTTCAGATTCAGTGAAGTCCATGAAAAACCACGGCACAATTAGAAAAAATCCTGCGACTCCTAGAGCTGCATTCGTACCCGTTTTTTCGGTCTCGGGAAGCATCCTCGCAATTTCTTGTTGATTCTGGCTCATTTCCACTTGAAGTGCTTCACAGGATTTTCTTTCATCACCATATTGGGAAACCATCACAGGATTTGCTGCTCTTCCTCCACACCCAGCTATGATGAAAGTAAAACAAACAAATATTGTTATCCATGATTGAAGGTTCTTTTTCACCATTATCCCGTTTCCCTTTTATAATGTGACAAAATTTATGTTAAACCAGAAAATAAAATGTTATCCGAATCGGAATATACTATATTTTCAAAATTCCAAAGTCAATGTTTTTGAAAAACCACTGAAGTTGGTGCTTTGAATATTATTAAGATGGCATTGGAAAGAAATAGTGGGAATTTATGAGATTTATTTCAAGCAAGGCAAGAGGAGAGCATGAAGAGTTAACAGCAAAACCTGAATAATTCTATATTTTGTATGATCCTAAATCCTTAACACAATATCTTGTAGTCTCTCGTTTATATAGATAATATGTTGAAATTAAAAGCTTTACATATAGGCTTTATGTCGAATTTTTTGCTTAACTTCGATATGTTTTACTGATCTATCGAAACTTACCTTATCCTTCTGTATATGTTACCTTTCAATATGTTGAAATATTCTAATAAAATCGATACACCTCTATTATATGTCGAAAAACTATAAAATTTTCGATATATCTGGTAGAATACTTCGAAGAAAGCATCATTTATCAAAACAATGAGTTTTAATCCCAATCAACCGCATAATTTAAAACCATTACCACCCAAGATAGATTTCGACTCCACAGCAATACTAAAGGCACTTAATTCTGCTAGCCGGGAGATAGGCGAGTTGAAGGGGTACTGTTCCGGTATTCCGGACGCAAAGGTTCTAATGTCTGTGGCCATGACTAAGGAATCTGTAGCAAGCTCAAATATTGAAGAAATCCATACGACTGTGGAAAGCGTTTTAAAGAGCCAGGTTATTCCTGAATCGGAACAAAAAAGTCCTGACAGAGAAACTTTGAGGTATCAAGAAGCAATCTCTTGGGCAATGCAAAATATGAAAAATTTTTCAATATCAACAAGATTGATTTTGGGAATACACGAAAGACTGATGCAAACCAAAACAGGTTACAGGAAACTACAAAATGGGATAAAAAACAACAAGACCGGAGAAATTACCTATACCCCACCCGTAGCTTCAAATTTGGACAGGTTACTACAAAACTGGGAAAACTTTGTTAACCGGAAGGACAATCAAAATATTGATCCACTAATCAGGTGTGCCATCGCCCATTATCAGTTTGAGGCCATTCATCCCTTTGGTGATGGAAATGGAAGGGCAGGAAGAATATTACTGGTTCTTCAGTTGGTGCATGAAGGTTTGTTGGACTTTCCAGTTTTATATACCAGTTCTTATTTTAACAAGAATCGCCCTCAATATTACCAAACCTTACAGCGAGTAACAGAAACCGGGGATTGGGAAACATATATTCTATTCGTGCTGGAAGGATTCAAGTTAGAGGCAATTAAAACAAAAGATAAAATTTTTCAAATGATGAGCCTGTATCAAAAACTAACAGAAGTAATTCGTAAAAATCATTCCAAGATGAATGCGATTGAAACTGTGAACCATGTTTTTTCATTTCCTTTTACCACCCCAACCCAATTTTCCACGGATCTGAAGGTTCACTATCAAACCGCCGGCAAGCATTTACAAGAACTCAAAGAAGCTGGCATCATGGGTGATCTTTGGTTGGGAAGGCATCACTTGTATTACAGTGTAGAACTTTATGAAATGATTAAAACTTAGTTTTATTCACAATGTGTTTAACATTGGTAGTTGTTAATTTCAGCTGTCAATGCTTTATAGCTTCAAAGATTCCTGTCCATGCAAATAAGGGCGCAGGGCCTCTGGCACTGTTACTGTTCCGTCTTCCTGCTGATGATTTTCGAGAATGGCCACAAACAATCTGCCTGCGGCCAGACCTGATCCATTCAAGGTATGGACAAACTCGGGTTTACCACCTGTACGTTTTTTACAGCGAATCCGTGCCCGTCGAGCCTGATAGTCGGTAAAATTACTACAGGATGAAATTTCACGATAAGTATCCTGGCTGGGAAGCCATACTTCCAGGTCATACGTTTTAGCAGCAGAAAAACCTAGGTCACCGGTACAAAGTTCTACCACTCGATAATGCAAATTGAGTTTTTGAAGTATGGACTCTGCATTTGTAACCAAGGTTTCCAGCTCAGCCGCTGATTCCTGGGGACGGCTAAATTTAACCAGTTCGACTTTGTCAAACTGGTGTTGCCGGATCAACCCTTGTGTATCTTTTCCATAAGATCCCGCTTCTCTTCTGAAACAGGGTGTGTAGGCCGCATAACAGATTGGTAACGATTCCTCTTCCAGAATTTCATCACGGTGAAAGTTGGTCACAGGAACTTCCGCTGTCGGGATGAGATACAAAGGGTCATCGCGTGTAGCGAACAACTCTTCCTCAAACTTGGGCAGTTGTCCAGTACCTTGCATACTTTCTTTATTAACCAGGAACGGTGGATACAGTTCTTCATATCCGTTTTCACGAGTCTGCACATCGATCATGAAATTGATCAAAGCCCGCAACAGTCCTGCTCCCTGGCCTTTGTATACAGCAAAACGGGCACCAGAGATTTTAGCGGCTCTTTTTAAATCTATCAGTCCGAGTTGTTCCCCGATTTCAACATGGTTTTTAGGTTTGAATGAAAGTTGCGGCTTTGTTCCCCACTCGCGCAC
This sequence comes from uncultured Nitrospina sp., assembly GCA_964344595.1. GTDB lineage: Bacteria > Nitrospinota > Nitrospinia > Nitrospinales > VA-1 > LS-NOB. The sequence goes on from CAYFNV010000015.1 coordinate 8,982, forward strand.
CATTCGGTTGGCGGTTTCATCTGCACCATCAGGAATTGTGTCATCGGGAAGATTGGGGATCCCAAGCAGTTTTTCTTGTACCTCCGTTTCCCAGAATTGGATTTTATCGTCCAGCTCTTTTATGGAAATGTTGATGGCTTTGACCTTTTCCATAAGTTGTGAAGCGTCTTGTCCGTTTTGTTTGAGCTGTCCTACCTCTGCTGAGAGTTTCTTTTTCTTGTTTTTTAATGATTCCGACTCCTGAAGTCCCGCCCTCCTGTCTTCTTCAGGTTTGAGCAGTTCATCCAGTTCCTTAAAGTCACCGCCCCTGCGTTTGAGGCTGGTTTTTACCGCTTCGGGGTTTTCGCGAATGATTTTTATATCAAGCATCAGCGTTGCTTTTTCATCCTTTTTTCAATGCCCACAAGTTTCATTTTAAGTATGGCAGGGTAAACATATTGACCCTCCAGAGCTTTAAACCGGTTATAAGCATCTTGCAGATGCCCTTCTTCTTCCAGGCAAGAGGCGACAACAAAATCCATGTCTACTTTGAAACGGCTTTCTGAATACTCCAGATTAAAATGCCGATACTTTTCTCTTGCTTCCGGACAGCGGCTTAACGCATAAAGAATTTCTATAATTTTAAATTTAGATTCTTCCGCCCAGGAGCTTTTAGGGTAGTTTTCCAGCAAAATTTCCAGTTCTACAAGGGCCTGCTCATAGTTTTGCTTTTTATAATAGATAGAAGCAATTCGATATTGATGGTCATCATTTCCGTTCTTATTGGCATGTTGATTGATTAAATTCTGGTACTCAATGATGGCCTGGTCATAATCTTTCAACCCAAATTCTGCGATTTCCGCAATATATTTTTGCGCAGGATAAGCAAACTCCCCGTTTCGATTCATTTGCAGGACTTCCTGAAAATAAACCAGAGACCGTGAACTGTTATTCAGGCTGAAATGGTGGATTTCCCCCAGACGAAACAGAGCCTCTTCTGCCAACGGTCCGCTGGGATGTTTTTTCAACACCTCATTGAACATCTCAATAGCGCTGTGGTTTCTGCCCTGAATCCACTCTTCATTAGCCTTCTGAAGAAGAGGGTCCATCTGTTCCGAGCAGGATACAGAGAAAACCCAGGCCAAAAGAAAAATACATGCACTCAGTTTGCTCCAACCCGACAGGTTGGTGCTCATAGGAGTAGGTGAGGTTACATCCATAAGGAAAGTATTATTCAACCAGTTTTTCTATACTGACAACCTGGTTGTCTTTACTGGTACCTACCAAACGAACCCCTTGGGTATTTCGACCAATCAAGGATATTTCGCTAACTCGCATACGAACAATATTACCATCAGAAGTGATGACCAAAAGCTGATCTTGTTCATCAACCTGTTGTACACCCACAACGCTTCCTATTTTTTCGTTACAACGAATAGTCATAACACCCATTCCGCCCCTGCCTTGCTGAGGATATTCTTCCAAAGGCGTTCTCTTGCCATAACCATTTGAGGTAACGGTAAGGAGTTTATTACCATCCTGAACAATTTCCGCACCCACGACACGATCATCCTTTTTGAGTCGTATCCCTCGAACACCTCTACCTGTGCGGCCAATGGGGCGTACTTCTTCTTCATTAAAACGAATGGAGAATCCTTTTTCGGTAGCAAGCAAAATATCACTTTTCCCATCACACAGCTCTGCGGCAATAACACGGTCTCCCTCATCAATGGTCAACCCGATAATTCCCCCTTGCCGTGGCTTTCTGTATGCCATCAAAGATGTTTTTTTAACGATGCCTCGCTCCGTGGCAACCATGACAAACTTATCTTCTTCAAATTCCCTGAGGGAAAGAATACTGGCGATAGATTCGCCCGGCTGAAGCCGCAAAAGATTAGCAATGGATTTTCCTTTTGCAATCCGGCTCACTTCCGGAATGGAATAAACCCTCAGGGCATGAATTTTTCCTATGCTGGTAAACACCAGCAGGTGGCTCAACGTTGAAGCAATGAAAAGTTTTTCGACAACATCTTCTTCCTTGAGGTTCATTCCCCTTATACCCTTGCCGCCTCTTCTTTGTGCCCTGTAATTATCGACTGTTTGTCGTTTGATATATCCACTGCGTGTATAAACAACTACAGCATCTTCGTCAGCAATGAGGTCTTCAATAACCAGATCGCCTTCATCAGTATCGGCAATTTCTGTACGTCTTTCATTGTCATACTTGTTTTTAACTTCTATCAACTCTTCTTTAATTATTTTTAGTTTGATTTCTTCATGCGCCAGGATTTCCAGCAGTTCTTTGATCAATTTTCGGGTTTCTTCCAGGTCTTCTATTATTTTTTTCCGTTCCAGACCTGTGAGGCGTTGCAAGCGCATTTCAAGAATCGCCTTAGCTTGTATTTCTGACAACCCAAACTCTGTCATCAGTCCATCACGGGCAGTAACAGGATCTTCAGCATCGCGAATAAGCTGAACAACTGCATCCAGATTATCCAGTGCTGTAGCCAACCCTTCAAGGATGTGTTCTTTATCGCGGGCTTTCTTTAAATCAAACTCCGTCCTTCTTGTTACCACCTCTTTACGGAACAGAATAAAGTGATGTAAAAACTCTTTCAGGTTGAGTATTCTGGGTTGCTGATTTACCAAAGCCAGCAGGATGACCCCGAAGGTATCTTGAAGTTGGGTGTTTTTATAAAGTGAGTTTAATATCACCTGGCCAACTGTACCTTTTTTCAGTTCAACCACCACGCGGATTCCATCCCGGTCTGATTCGTCTCTCAGGTCCGAAACTCCATCCAATCGTTTGTCTCGCACAAGCTCAGCGATTTTTTCTACCAATCTCGCTTTGTTTACCTGATATGGCAATTCGTTAATAATAATGCGCTCTCGGTCGCCCTTCTCCATAGTTTCAATTTCAGCACGGCCTCGAACCCTGATGATTCCCTTACCGGTTTTATAAGCCGCCTGTATCCCGTTTCTTCCCTGTATGATTCCCCGAGTTGGAAAATCGGGACCCGGCATAAGCGCGATCAGATCCTCAACCGTACAATCAGGGTTATCAACAACGTGAACGGTGGCATCTATAACTTCCCCCAGGTTGTGCGGAGGAATATTTGTCGCCATACCTACAGCTATTCCTGACGAACCATTGACCAACAGCTGAGGGAAGCTTGCCGGAAGAACGGAAGGTTCTTGCAATGAATCATCATAATTGGGAATGAACTGAACAGTATTTTTTTCCAGATCCCGAAGTAGTTCTCCGGTAATTTCTTCCATGCGGATTTCTGTATAACGCATGGCGGCAGCGGAATCGCCATCGATAGAACCAAAGTTCCCCTGGCCATCTACAAGAGGATATCTTTGGGAAAACTCCTGTGCCAGACGAACAATCGTGTCATAGATTGCCTGATCCCCGTGCGGATGGTATTTACCCATTACATCACCAACAATACGTGCTGATTTTTTATAGGGCTTGTTCCAGACATTACCTGTTTCATGCATCGCGTACAGAGCACGGCGGTGGACAGGTTTCAGTCCATCTCGAACATCCGGCAGGGCACGTCCAATGATTACGCTCATCGCGTAATCAAGGTACGAGTTTTTCATTTCATCATCTATGTTGATCGGTTCGATCGTTTCTGGCATTCAAATACCTTTCAGTGTATGAGTTCTAAGAGACGGTATTAGCTTCTCTGAAATGGTAAAAAAGGAAAACGGCTATAGGTGCCATTCTAAATATCCACATTTCGTGCTTGCAACGCATTTTTCTGGATAAACTCTCGCCGAGGTTCTACTTCTTCCCCCATCAATACTGTGAACAAATCTTCAGATGCAACCAGGTCATCGGCCCTGACCTCTAAAAGTATTCTAACTTCCGGGTCCATAGTTGTTTCCCACAACTGTTCGGCATTCATTTCGCCAAGACCTTTATAGCGTTGAATGTATATACCTTTTTTAGCCATGTTTAAAACTGCCTGCAGTAAATCATGTTTAGAGTTAACGGTAATACTTTCACCATTGTTGTGTAAGATAAATGGCGGATGGTCACTTTCCCGAATAGGTTCATAGACTTCCAGGATATTCTGGAAAATTACAGAGTCCATAAACTCCACATTAAATTTTAGCTGAAAGTCTCGACCGTTGTTTGAACCAAACATCAAAATTTCGTGATGTGCCGTCTCGGAGTCAAACTCTAACTGGAAGTACACATCTTTCAACTCCTGATTTAAGTCGATCTTTTTAAAACCATGTGATGTTTTGGCGAAGGTTTTGCCGGGTTTATCCCTGTTAACTTCTACCAAAAACTCTTTTAATCGATTCTCTTTTTCTGTACTGAGATCGATGCTTTTGGCAAATTCGATAGGAACGTTAAGATGTTGTGATTTATATCCGTATTTATTCCTGTTTTCATCGTCAAGCAGCGCATCCAGAATCTGAATGACCATTTGCATAACTTGTTCGAGACCTTTAAAATCCTCATTTTTAACATTCAGCCCTATCAATACATTTAAGACTGCCTGTGGAATGTTATTTTTCACAACTTGCTCAAAGCATTCTTCGAACTTGTATAAATTATTTATAAGTCGATTCAGTTCCCGCCCCGAAATTTTATGACCATTCTTTTGAGTAGTGATTTCCAGTTTTTCTGTACCTTGCTCCATCAAGAATTTAAAAAGAAACTTTTCATCTTTTAAATAGTTTTCTTTTTTACCTTTTTTTACTTTATAAAGCGGGGGCTGGGCGATGCATAGATATCCTTTTTCTATCAATTGGGGCATTTGACGGAAGAAAAAGGTTAGAAGCAGAGTTCTGATATGAGCCCCATCAACATCCGCATCCGTCATTATGATAATTTTGTGGTAGCGGAGGTTTTCTATTTTGAAATCGCTTCCAATACCAGTTCCTAACGCTGTGATTAAGGTGCGGATTTGTTCACTGCCTATCATTTTTTCGGTACGAGCTTTTTCAACATTGAGGATTTTTCCCCTCATTGGCAGAATTGCCTGGAACCTTCTGTCACGACCTTGTTTGGCAGTACCTCCAGCTGAGTCACCCTCCACAATATAAAGCTCGGAAAGAGCAGGGTCCTTTTCTGTACAATCTGCGAGTTTTCCTGGTAGAGCACTAACCTCTAACGCGCTTTTCCTCCTGACCAGGTCTTTTGCTTTTTTTGCCGCTTCACGCGCTTGTGCCGCACTTATAACCTTTGCAACTATTTTTTTAGCTATTACAGGTTGCTCTTCAAAAAACTGGCCCAGCTTTTCGTTTACGATTTGCTCAACAGCCCCTTTTACGTCTGTGTTGCCCAGTTTTCCTTTTGTCTGGCCTTCAAATTGAGGCTCCGGGATTTTTATGCTCAAAACGAGTATCAGCCCTTCTCTTGCATCGTCCCCGGTCAAAGTGACCCCTGCAGTTTTTAATAAATTATTCTGGGTAGCATAACTATTAATTGTTCTCGTAAGAGCCGATTTAAATCCACTTAAATGAGTTCCCCCATCTCTGGTGTTGACATTGTTAACAAATGTAAAGACTTCCTCTGAATAACTATCGTTATATTGAAGTGCAAGCTCTAAATCACAGTCATCTTTACTCCGCTCAATATAAATGGGATCTGGATGGATGATTTTCTTATTTTTACCAAGATGTTCGATAAAGGAGCGAATTCCACCTTCAAACAAAAACTCATTATCTTTTCCATCCCTCTCATCATGAATATGAATTTTTACACCTTTATTTAAAAAGGCTAATTCACGAAGCCTGTTAGACAAAACCTCAAAACGAAAATTTAAATCTTCAAAAATTTCAGAATCTGGTTTAAAAACTATCTTTGTACCCGAAGAACTTGTCTTTCCCACTATTTCCAATTTGGTTGTTGGGTTTCCCTTACAATACTCTTGTGTATAAATCTTCCCATCTTTCTTTATTTCCAGTTTTAACGTCTCGGACAAAGCATTAACAACCGATACACCAACACCGTGTAAACCAGCCGATACTTTATAAGTATCTTTATCAAACTTACCCCCGGCATGAAGAACCGTCATAACCACTTCTGCAGCAGAAATTTTTCTATCCGAATGCATATCAACAGGAATCCCTCGTCCGTTATCACCAACGGTAACCGTTCCATCGATATGTAAAATAACTTCTATTTCAGAACAAAAACCTGCAATTGCCTCATCTACACTATTATCAACAAGCTCAAAAATCAGGTGATGTAAACCATCTATACCAGTCCCGCCTATATACATTGCAGGTCTTTTTCTAACGGCTTCTAGTCCCTCTAAAATTTTGATATTCGAGGAATCGTAAGTTGTTTTTTGAGGAGTGTTCATAGATGTTTTAATAATTACTTTTTAAGAAATTTTTATATATATATTTTGTTGTAGTTATAGAGCCTAAAAATATGTGGAAAAACCAGTTAAGTTTTCAATTTTAAAGGCAGAGTTTAAAGAAGAAACCGTTGTATAAAATGCGTTTTTTTGAGTAAAGGTGGGGGAAAATTTTACTCGCTTAATTATACCTTATTTTACCTTATTTTTTCAGGTTTTTTTAACATGTTTTAGACAGGTTATCCTTTTTCGATTAGATCGATAATCTCTTGGAGGGATGACTCTAACTCTTTGTTTTCTTTGATTAATTTTGATATCTTTTTATGAGAGAAAATAACCGTTGTGTGATCTTTGCCGCCGAATTGGCGACCAATTTCTGGAAGTGAAGATTTAGTGTATTCCCGGCATAGAAACATGGCTATTTGACGGGGTATTGAAATGTCTCGGGTGCGCCTCTTTGATTTTATGTCTGAAACTTTGAGTCCATAGTATCCGGCAACAAATTTGATGATATTGGGAACTGTGAAATGTTTGTTTTTGTCCAGAGTGAAGTCTTTTAATACTTCCTCTGTAAGCTCCAGATCAAGCTTACGATGAGTAAAAGACGAATAGGCTATTACTCTAAGCAGGAATCCTTCCAGCTCACGGATATTGGATTTTATGTTGCCTGCTATGAATATGGCAACGTCCTGCGGAATGGTTTTCTTATGGAAATCGGCTTTTTTGTATAAAATAGCGACTTTTGTTTCCAAATCCGGGGGATTGATGTCAGCAACAAGTCCCGACTCGAATCTGGATCTTAACCGCTCTTCCATATTATGAATGTCTTTAGGATATCTGTCGCTTGAAATAACAAGCTGTTTATGGGATTCATATAACGCATTAAATGTATAAAAAAACTCTTCCTGGGTTCTCTCTTTTCCCGCTATAAACTGAATATCGTCGACAAGGAGCACATCCAATGGCCGATATCTTTTACGAAAGGACGGCATTTTGTCCCTCTTAATGGATTCTATAAGGTCTACAGTAAAACTTTCTGCAGAGATATAACGAACCCGGGAGTCAGGGTTATTTTCACGGATTTTATTGCCTATAGCATGCAATAGATGCGTTTTACCCAATCCAACTGCCCCATATAGAAATAAAGGGTTGTAGGCCATAGCCGGATGTGTAGCAACTGCTAGTGCAGCAGCATGAGCAAACTGGTTACTTGAACCAACGACAAAGTTTGAAAAATTATATTTCGGATTGAGAGAAGATGAAACTGCGGAAATTGAACTTTCAATAGGTTCCGTTGCAGGTAGATCCGCTTTTTCATTGGTATGATCCGTTTGGGCTAAAATTTCAGATTCTATACAAAAGTCCACCAAGATTGATTTATCTGTCACAGATTTTAAAGTGGTTTCAATCAGGTCCCTGTAATTTTCTATAAGACATTTTCTATAAAACTGGTTTGGAACCGCAATTGTCATCAGGCCTTCATTAAATGCCCTTGGATACGTTGGTGAAAACCAAGTGGTATAGCTTTCTGGGAGTATTTGCTCCTCAATTTTTTCTAAACACTTTTTCCAAAGGGTTTCTTTAACTTCCATAATTTTGGAAACAGATAGTGAATTGTGGGGGGGAAATAGGCGCCCAATATATAAAAGAAGAGAACTAAAAGCAACCTCAAAAGACCGGGTTCATACAAAAGACTTCCAACCCCAGCATTAACAGAAGTTTTCAAAACAAAATTTTTTAGTCCTCTTGTATTTTTAATTAGTTTTTATTGACTACTTTACTTTCTATCAATAAAAAACATGTTGTTCCAGTGGTTTAGGAGTTTTGAACCTTGTTCATTCATACATAGTTTAGGAGGCAGTTTCCAAAGTCTATATCTGGTAAAAATATTTCGGACAAAATTGATATCAGATTACCGGCTTAAAATTGGCCTATAAGTTCCTATTTTCACATCAAGCCTTATGCGCATAAGGCTCAACCTACCTTGGGAAAAGGCTGGAGATTTCCGGCCTTTTCCTCCCCCCAATTGGATTGCAACACAAAATCGTAAATTATTAGATGGAGAAAGACTGGAATGAATTGGTTGAATGGTAAAAAAACATACATTATTTCTTTTTTAATGATTCTGACTTCTTTGATTCATCTGCTTACAGGCGACTTAACACTGAAAGAGTTTTTAAATGGTGAAGAATTGATAAACCTGCTTGAAGCTATGGGTCTCTCTACTTTACGTATTGGGGTAAGCCAGAACCAGAAAAACACAGTTCACGAAGTCGTAAAGAATATGCACTTTCCTCATGCAGGATAATTCTGGGGAAACTCCCTCACTCTTTTATGAGACTAAATGTATGAATCTTGAATTATTCCGAGCCCTAACCCCGTGGGTTTCACTGTTGCTTTTACTTGGAGTTGGAACTATTGGTTGGTTATTACGTTGGATGTTGGCAGATAATCTTCGGCGGTTTAACGATTTTAAGAAAAATATTGAAGACATTGAAGGCTTACTCCGTGATATTGATCGAGTTAGACAAGACGACCAAAAATATTTTTTCGAGCAATATGTAGATAAAAAAGCTTTTTATGTTGCTGTAGGGAAAAACGAAGCTTTGATAAGTAGAATTTTTAAGCAGTTAAATGAACTTGCAAAATCTGTGAATCAAATTGTTGGTGCGCTGAACGCTGGAGAAAATAGAAATGTCTAGACTTCTATCAGACAACCTGGACCACCTTAATGAACTGCTCTCAGACCTTGAAGAATTTAAAAGGACTATAAGAGGCTTGATACATGATTTTCCAGACGATTTAAAAACCCATAGGGTTTACTGCACCTATGCAGGAAAGATTTTGGATACTATCAAAATCCGATCCCAGATCGAATCAATGGACCCGGACTGGCTTCTCTCGGAAGCTCTAAAAATGGTTGCACTTTTTCTTGCGGAAAGCGGTGAGATTAGTGCCGCAAACCTTGTTGGAAACAACGTAGAAACAATTGAGGAAAAAGTTAAACAAATATGGTGGCAACCCGAAGTAACAAAAGCATCGAACCTAGATATAAAACAGGAAGTTTTATTAAAGAACTCCTAAAACCATTTGGTAAAACCAGTCAAAAGAAAAAAGAAAAACGGAGAACTCGCGCAATAAACGAACTCAAGTATTTTGCTCAGAGATATTTCCCGCACCACTTGAAAGAAAAACCCTCATCCATGCATGAGGACATGTTTTTAAGATACCAAGAACAAATTATTAATTCAGAATTATCAGGTAAGGGAGGAAAAGAAGCTCTAGCCGCTCCACGCGGTAATGCAAAATCAACCCTTAGTACGCTTATATTGCCTCTTTGGTGTATCGCAGGTTCCAGAAAAAAATTTATTGTTATTATTTCTGATACGGCAGAACAAGCTGAAGAGTTTCTCGAAGGGATAAAACTAGAGTTAGAAAATAATGAGAGGTTGATGGAAGATTTTCCGGAGGCTTGTGGTTTTGGACGTACCTGGAAAGCATCAAAACTTATTACGGAAAATGGTATAGCTGTCCGGTGTTGTGGAAAACGCAAGAGAATACGAGGGGCTCGACATGGAAATCGCCGGCCTGATTTGGTTATTTGCGATGATCTAGAAGATGATGAAAATATCGATTCACCCGAACAACGTGAGAAAGACCGTAAATGGTTTTTCAAAGCCGTAATGAAAATTGGAGGCAGATATACTGTTTACATCGTTATCGGGACAATTCTTCATTACGATTCTTTGTTGGCCAGACTATTGAAACGTCCAGGTTGGAAGGGAAAAAAATGGAAAGCGGTTATTCGCTGGTCAACCTCTCAACTATGGGAAAAGTGGGAATCGCTTTATACATCTCGCTCTCATGATGCTGAAGAAAAGGCGGAGGGGTTTTTTTTAAAGCATCAAAAAGAAATGTTGCGTGGTACTCGTGTTTTATGGCCAGAGGTGGAAAGTTATTATTATTTGATGGTCATGAAGGTTTCTGATGGTCCGGCTTTTTTTGATTCTGAAAAGCAAAATGAACCTGTCAACCCCGATGATTGCTTATTCCAGGAAGAATGGTTTAGCTTTACTTCAGAACCTTTAAACCTTCAAAAAGAGACAAAATTTTATTGTTCTATTGATCCTTCTATGGGGTCATTGTCGAACAAAGCAGATCCATCCGCCATTCTTATAGGCGCGCTTCAACCTGATGGAATCATCGATATTATTCAGGCAGATATTCAAAAAAGACATCCCGACTCAATTATGGAAGCTCTGTTTGACTACCATCGTGAATTCCATTTTGAAGCGATTGTTATTGAAGAAGTTCAGTTTCAGCAACTGTTTAAAGACCAAATAATTAAGGAAGGAGCTAAACGAAAACTGTATCCACCGGTTGAAGGGGTACGCCCCATAAATGATAAAACTCTGAGAGTATCAAAACTACAACCTCATATTAAAAATGGACTCATTAGGTTTCGAAGAAACCAAACAATCCTGTTGGAGCAATTGAAATACTTTCCTAAAGCCAGTCACGATGATGGTCCAGATGCCCTTGAGATGCTTTTTAACATAATCAATAAGGGATTCACTGGCCCTCGCATTCGTCGAGTTGCCTGAAAACGCTTTTCTCTTTTCCCCGACAATTTTATAAAAAAATTTTAAAGGAGTTTTTCAATGACTGATCCTTTTAAGAGTCATGAAACTGCCCTTACTAGCCCAGCTCGTAACGGTTTTTCTGTAACACCCGATGATGGTACAGACCTTACTGTAAATTGTAGGTCATTGTATATAGGTGGTGCAGGTGATGTTTCAGCTATTCTTGTAAATGATTCTTCTCCGGTCGTATTTAAAAATGTTCCTTCAGGAGTAGTTTTGCCAATTTCTGTAAAACGTGTTGAAGCTACTCTTACTACTGCTACCGATATTGTAGGGCTCTACTGATGAAACTTGGAACAGGACTAGGGTTAACAAATGGAAGATCTTTTTCAAACCCGTCTTCTTCAGATCCTTCTATTACCAAACTATTGCTCCATCTGGATTCGGATTTTTCGGACTCCTCTGTTTATAAAAAAGCTCCGACATTATTTGAGACCCCAACAATTGATACAAGTGAAATGGTTTTTGGTGCGGGTTCTTTGTCGAAAACTGCCACGGAAAAGCTGTATTACCCGGCAAGTACTGATTGGTATATCAATGACGGTGTTCCCTTTCAGTTGAGTTTCAGATTATATAGTTCAACTGGAAGGGCATCACAAGAGGCTTTGATTGCAAACAGTAGCTGGGGCCCCGGCTTTGCGGTTTTTGGAACCAGCTCGTGGACACAAATAAAGCTTGCTTCTAATGGTGCGTTTCGTGCGACCTGGAATTATACATTCCCATTAAATATCTGGACGGCTCACAGGTTTAATTATGATGGTGCTGGAAGTTACCGTTGGTATGCGGATGGGGCTTTATTGGGTGTTGTAACTCCTTCAGGCATGGCAGATACAATTGGGCCTCTCTATATCGGAAGCAGGGTTGATGCAGATGGGTTTACTGGAAACATAGATGAAGTGAAGTGGGAAAAGCATCCAGACCTGGTTATAACTACAGATGCTACCTATCAAGTTGAGTCAGCTCCTTATGCTGATCCACAAAGACCGCTTCCACCGGTTAACCCTCCTTCGATGGCACAACTGCTTCTCCATTTTGATTTGGACTTCTCTGATTCCTCTCCAGAAAATAATACGCCCACACTTACAGGCAGTCCAGTTATAGATACCAGTGAGAAAGTCTTTGGAGCAGGTTCTTTATCAAGAGTTCCTGCTGATCGGATTACTTATCCTGCAAGTACGAATTGGTACATCGCTGATAGCATACCGTGGCAATTGAGCTTCAGGTTGTTTAGTAAGACGGGAAGAGACGCTAATCAAGAAACATTTATCGCAAACGCAGGTTGGGCTCCGGGGTTTATGCTTCGTTCGGCATCAAACTGGTCTAAGCTTCAGTTATCTTCAAATGCTGGAAACCGGGCAACCTGGGATTACAATTTCCCATTGGATGTATGGACGGCACATAGAATAAACCATGATGGGGCTGGAAATTACCGATGGTATGTGGACGGGATTCTTCTTGGAGTGATTTCCGCATCAGGAATTGTGGATGCGAACCAGCCGTTAATCATTGGGAGGAGACCAGACCACACAGACGGATTCACCGGAAACATAGACGAAGTGAAGTGGGAGAAGCACAGCGAACTGATTATTACAACCTCTGAAGTCTATAAGCTTGAAACTGTAAAGTTTCCTGAAGCATAAAAAACTTTTATGGAGTAAATGATGTTTATCAAACAACCGGAATCGGATCTTAAGTCAATTGATATTGAAAATGATGTTAGTAATTTTGAACAACAAAACTTTCATGACCATGTTTTCGAACCCTTCATTCAAAAAATTTTAAAGCAACAGGAAGAGATGAACCGGTTTAAAGATATTTGTAATCCGGGAATATCTTTTGGTTTTTACCATTATTGGTAAATTGTATTTAATTAAAATATTAGAGCTAATTTTTTATCTGTTTCGCTTTTAGGGCTAGCGACAGTTAAAATTTGCTTTACGAAAAACCTTTAATATCTAATTTATGAAAATTATTGAATGGTTTAAAGATATAAAGAGAAAAGAAAGTGCTGTCACTCGAGCCATGACTTTGTGGTTACCAGCGGGACAAGGAGTCTCCAGTAAAACCGATTTTGTGCATTTGGCAAAAGAAGGCTTTACCAAGAACAGTGTTGTTTTTTCCTGCATCAAGGAAATTGCAGCTGCAAGCGCAGGTGTTCCCTGGGTATTGTTTCAGCAGTTAACGGGTGATGAAAGGCGGGAGATTCCCCACCATCCCTTACTTGATTTAATATCCCGGCCGAATCCTCTTCAGGGCAAATATGAGTTGATCGAATCGTTGGTTTGCCATCTTTATCTTTCTGGAAATACTTATATAGAGTCTGTGGGTCCCCGGCATGCAGGAGGTTCGCCCCAAGAGCTTTATATCTTGCGACCGGATAGGATGAAAGTTGTGCCTGATGCAATTCATTATGTTTCAGGATATGAATACACGGTATCGGGTCAGAAAGTAGAGTTTTCTCGAGACCAGATTTTGCATTTGAAGCTATTTAATCCTCTCGATGACTGGTATGGCCTGTCTCCAATCAAGGTCGCAGCATTGGCAATTGATAAACTTAACTCTGGTGATAAATGGAATGCTTCGCTCTTACAGAATGCTGCGGTTCCTTCTGGAGCATTGACCTGCAAACAACGTTTGACCGATGACCAGTTTGATCGCTTGAAAATAGAAATGCAACGACAGATCAAAGGGGTCAGTAATGCCCGCGAACCTCTTCTTCTAGAGCAGGATCTTGAATGGAAGGAGCTTGGAATTTCTCCAAAGGATATGGATTGGATTGAGGGATTGAAAATGAGTGCTCTCCAGGTGGCGCAAGTATTTAATGTTCCCCCTGAGCTGGTGGGACTTGGTCGAGCTACCTACCAAAACCGTAAAGAAGCGAGAAAAGCTTTATATACAGAAGTCGTTTGTCCTCTATTAAACAGGATTCGGGATGGATTAAATAATTGGCTTGTTCCCAAATTTGGCAAAAACCTGATTTTGGATTATGACAAGGATGGAATTGAAGCATTGTCTGAAGATCAGGAAGCGTTATGGAACAGAGTCAATCAAAGCGAATTTTTAACGGTTAATGAAAAACGGCGTATGGTTGGGTTTGATGATCTATCAGGTGGGGACACACTTTCGTTTAACCACCTCACAAACTCAGGGAGTTAAACATTATGAAAGAATTTAAATCGTTTTCTTTTAACCTGGATGCGTTGAACGATGCTGGAGAATTTTCAGGTTATGCTTCTACTTTTGGATCTGTCGATCTGGGTGGGGACGTAGTGGAAAAAGGGGCTTATAAAAAAACCTTAAAAGAAAGCCAAGGGCGAATACCCATTCTTGATCATCATGATCCCACTCGACAAATTGGCTGGAATGTTAAAGCCCACGAAGATGAACGCGGTTTGTTTGTGCAGGGATTGCTTGATCTCAATATCAGCACTGCACGCGAACGACATAGTCTTATGAAAATGGCGCAGAATATTGGTGGAAGGACGGGACTTTCTATTGGATTCAAAACAATCAAGGAAGAGCCGGACCGCAAAAACCCTAATATTCGTCGTCTGAAAGAAATACAGCTTATAGAATACAGTGTTGTTACGTTTCCAATGAACCCCCAGGCGGGGGTAGTCAGCGTGAAATCCAAAGAGCAATTGATAAGTCAGTTTTTGAAAAATGCGGTTGGGTTGGACAAGCAACAGACTCAACGGGCAATTGAAAACTTAAGATCACTCCTTTCCAAAGATATAGAGCCGGGTTTTGCCCACTCAAATAATTTAAAGCCAGGAGCCGATACCCCGGACTGGGAACCTTTACGTCTTTCCCTGCGCCAGCTTTTGAGCTCAGTAAAGGGAGCTTGAATCAACCCGTAATTTTAATTTAAGACCTCCATTTTCCCAATTTATAGCAAGTTTGTTCCTTATTATATGGAACAAATTTTTTAAGGGATCATATGGGGGTCTTTTTTGTTGAAGGAGATAGAAATGGAAGAGATTAAAAAGCTTGTTGAGGAGCTCAACCAGGCATTTATGGAGCATAAGGCAAAAAACGATCAGCGGTTGAGTGAAATCCAGAAAAAAGGTTATGCCGATCCGGTTCTTGAGGAACAAGTCGATCGCATAACAAAAGAAATTCAACATCTGACAGAAGTTAAGGAGCGTTTGGAAAGGTTAGAAACAAAACTCGAACGCCCAGCATTGGGAAGATACGAATGCAATAGTGAAGATTCTTTTTCCAGTGAAAGAAAAGAAGCACTGACTCATTACCTTAGAAAAGGAGAAGGGTTTTTAACTCCACAGGAAATAAAACTTCTTGCAACCGACAGCGACCCGGATGGTGGGTACTGGATGACTTCGGAAATTTCTCAACAGGCTATTCAAAAAGTCTATGAGACTTCACCGATGCGGAATATTTCTACAGTCGAAACCATTTCGACCGATGCTTTGGAAATACCTGAAGACCTTAACGAAGCTGACAGTGGGTGGATCTCGGAACGAGCCGCACGTACTGAAACCAGTACGCCGCAAATAGGTGTGCGGAGAATTCCTGTTCATGAGCTTTACGCAATGCCGAAAGCGACGCAAACCCTGCTGGATGATTCACGTATTGATGTGGAGTCATGGTTATCAATGAAAATTGCCGACAAAATGGCACGCATTGAAAATTCCTCGTTCATAAATGGAAACGGTGTTGGGAAACCCCGCGGTATATTGACTTATGCGGCAGGTTCTACGAATCCTGGCCAGGTACAACAGGTTAATTCAGGAAACGCCAGCTCGTTGACAGCCGATGGTTTAAGAGCGCTGTTTTACTCTTTAAAGGGTCCATATATTCCTAATGCGAGGTGGCTGATGTCCAGAAATGCTATTGAAGAAGTTTCCAAACTGAAAGATTCTGCGGGTTCATACATCTGGCAGCCAGGGTTTCAGGAAGGAGAACCGCAGACTTTACTGGGGCATCCGATTGAACGTATGGAAGATATGCCGCAAGTGGCGGCCAATTCATTGTCCGTTGCTTTTGGAGATTTCAAACAGGCTTACACAGTTGTTGACAGGATGGGGCTGAGGGTTCTTCGAGATCCTTTTAGCTCCAAACCTTTCATATTGTTTTATACGACTAAACGTACCGGTGGAGATGTAACAAATTTTGAAGCGTATGCGATTCAGAAAACAGCAGCATAACCTGGCCAAGCCCGGTGGTAATGTCTGTCGTTGCGAGCAGAGCGTGGCAATCCAGATTTAAAATTCAACTTCCTTTTTCTCCCTGATAGGGGGGTTTGAAGGAGTTGGTTAAATATAAAAATATATTTGGAGAAAATAATGAAAGATCTTAAAAACCGAATAGACGCGGTCAATTCTATTGACCCTGATGATTATACAGCGACTGTTAATGGACTGGGTATTGACCTTCAAGGATTTGAGAGTGCTGCTGTTGTTTTCAGTGTTGGTACGGTCACCGATGGTATCCATACCCCGAAGCTTGAGGAATCGGATGATAATTCCAACTGGAACGATGTGACATCTTTAGATCAGGATGGGGTATTGTCTGATTTGGCTTCAGATAGCAATCAACGTGTGGGATATAAAGGATCAAAGAGATATTTGCGCACTACGTTAACCATTTCCGGTGCTACATCTGGCGCCCAGGTCGCTGCTCTGGTGCTGAGAGGGATGCCGCATCGAGAGCCTGTTAACTAATATTTTTTCCCCTTCTCCTTGTTATTTCAGGAGAAGGGGTATTTTTTTGGACTGTATTTATGAAAATTAAAATGCTTAAAACCCGGCAAGGTTCTCCGGATGGAATCCTTGTCAGCACTTATACAAGTGGTGAAACCGTTGATGTGCCGGATGAATTGGCGCGTGTTTTCATTAAGCATCGATGGGCTCGCAAAATTGCTGCGGCGAGTGAGAAAGACAAAGGCAATGCCCCAGAAAATAAAACTACACGCCGTAAGGGCAAAATGCAATAGCCTCTAAATCAGATAAGATGGTTGGCAGTAAAATCACGACACTGTTAACTTGTTGCGGAGGTTCTCCGCATTTAAAGGTACTTCACTATGGCTTTAAAAATAAAAACACCGCCGGCATCAGAGCCGGTTTCCCTGACCGAGGCCAAAAACTATTTGCGTATCACGGATAATGATGACGATGCCTTGATAAGTTCTCTGGTGACTGCTGTCCGGCAAAAAGCGGAAACCTGGACAAGGCGTTTGTTTATCACACAAACCTGGACTCTGTGGCTGGATTCTATTCCGGAAGGGAAGATACTATCTATTCCGCTTCCTCTTTTGCAGTCTGTAAGTCATATCAAGTCCTATGACTCTGCCAATGAGGTCAGTACGTTTGATCCTGAAAAATATTTTGTGGATGTTGTATCCAGTCCCGGTCGTGTTGGTTTGAATGATGGGGAGTCATGGCCCAACGACCTTAGAAGAATGAATGCCGTGGAAATTGAGTTCGTCGCAGGTTATGGCGATGAATCCAGTGTACCTGAAACCATCAAGCAAGGCATTCTTCAATGGGTCAAACTATTATTTGCTAATAAATCAAAACTGTATGAATCTGACGAATCTACTTCAGGCCTAATGGAATTGAATCGATTGCCCATTCCACCCGCGGTGATGGTTCTTTGGGAGCCCTACAGACTGTTTAAAATTTAACCGGTTATGTCGATATCCATCAAGTTTGATTATTTTGAAAAAATAAAGACTTACTTTCAGCGTTTAGCCTTGGATATGAAAGAGGCAACACGAGAAACCGCACGCAGGTTGATAATTCGAGCTGAACATCTGGCAAAAGAAAGGGTTAAATCTCCATCTCAACAACCTTTGATGGGAAAGGGTAATTATTTTCGCTCTATAAAGTCTGGTTTTGTTGAGGATGGTAGGTCCTTTACCGGTAAGGTGGAAAGCAACTCATCGATTGCAGGAATCATAGAGTTTGGCAGTCGGCCGCATATTATCAAACCCAGGGACAACAAGCTTTTATTCTGGCCGGGAGCAAAACATCCAGCAAAAAAGGTTAGCCACCCCGGCACTCCTGCCTTCAGAGTCCTGAATGATGCGACAGAAGAGGCTGTTGAAGGAACTCAAAAGATTTTTGAAACGGTTCTCAAAAAAATTAATTAGCTTCCCTATTTGAGGAGAAATTCGGTGACTGATTACACCGCGCTTGGCAATGCCGTTAAAACAACTTTGCAGAATGACTCGTGGGTGGGTGATCCTTCTAATGTTAAGACGGTTGAAACCCATAAACGCGGGTTTTCCATACAGGATGAAAAAGACGCACGATTTTTTTCTCCAAATGACCTTCCCGCTATTGCGGTGGTGCCTAACGCAGAAGGCAAACAGCAAGAGCCGGGAGCGACGAATGAGATTCGAGAAACGATACCGGCACAGGCTATTGCTGTAACCCGGCATCGAAACTCCCAATCAGGTTTGTCTGCTCATCATACTCTCGTTGCGAATATAGAAAGAGTTTTTGATAAGCAAAAAAGTTCCAGCAAGGACCTGGGAATAGGGGGCTTTGTCCGGGAGGTCAGTACCAGCGAGGAACAGTTTAAAAAAGGGGATTATTTTTATTTTATTTCAACAACTACCGCCCAAATCGAATTAACCGTTAATTTTTGAGGATGTTTTATGACGACCAAACGTATCTCTACAGGTTGGCGTGGTTTTTCAATTGCCAAAGAAACCAGTTATGGGTCTCCGGCAGGAATTTCTACAGCTTTTAATTTTGAAGGTCCCATCACCGATGTGCAACCGAATGAAGTGCAAACAAATGAAAATGAAGTTACTGGATTGAATGAAGCTTCCATGCAGGAAATCCTGAACTGGAAACTGGATGGCTCCCACCAACAGCGGGCTATGCCACATAACCTTGCTTTTTTTCTTGCCATGGTTCTGGGAAAGGTTACGACTGACCAACCTGATAATATCAACGACCCTACTGTGTACCGGCACTTTATCGAACGTGACTTGGCAAATATTTCCTTACCGTCTGTAACGATGGTCGAATATGACGGCATTGCCAACAAACGATATACAGGCTTATTTGGTAAATCTATAAAAGTCAGCGGGGAAAGAGGCGACTTTTTAAAACTGGAAGCTCAGTTTGGAGGAATGGGGAAAGAAGAAGCCAATTCCGATTCCAAGCCTGCTGTTGTTGGTGAATCTTATTTAAGATATGGGGATGTTAATTTTACACGTGGTGGTTCTCTTTCTGGCTCGGTTGCAAGTGGTGATCTTGCGGTGAGTGGATCGTTGACATCCTTTAAAGCAGATTTACAATCCTTTGAATGGAATGTGGATAACCAGGCGAAATCTTTTTATGAAATGGGTGATGGTTCCGGATACGTGACAAGGGCTGAACGTGGCGACCGGTTCCAGCAGAACCTGTCAGTAGTTTTGGAAATGCAGGACGATAGCCATAAAACCGGATTGGTCAATGGTAGCGAATATGTGTTGAACATTCCGGTAACCGGTGCGGTGATTGATGGCGGATCGGGCTCTTTTAATTATTCCTGTGAACTTATTTTCCCCAAGGTTGTTTATAAAGAAGCCAAAAAAGATAGGGATGGAGAAGTGGTGACGGTGAATGCCGAGTTTCAGGTATTGGAAGACACTACTTACGGTTCTGTGATTGCAAAAGTGATTAACGAACAATCGGGTTATTTAACTTAATACAACATGAATGGAGACAGGTATGTCAATCAATATAAATCCGGGTGTTATAAAAGTTGAAATTCCTTATTGTGGGGAAACGGTGGTCCTGGTTTTGCGGGATTACACGGCGGAAGAATTCTGCCGGTTCCAGAAAAACCGGTTCAAGCTGGTTGCCCCCGGCAAGGTTGATGACCATTCTTCTCAGGCCCGTATAGAGTTTATAGAAACGATTTTAATGGATGTTAAAGTAAAAACTAACGAGGGAGAGAAAGAAGTTTGTTTTACGGATCCCGAAACCGGAGAAGAAACACCACTAACCCCCTCTGTACCGAACTGGAAAAAGTATGTCCAGCCTTCGTTTAAGTGTGCCGCAGCAATGGTGTTTGAGGGAACCACAGCCAACCTGGAACAAGCAATACTAAAAAACTGATCGACTACTTCCGGGACAATGTGCCGGGACTGGAAGTAGAGTACCAGAAATTCCTGCAACGGGTGTATGAGGAAACGAATAACCCGGATTGGAATATCGAAAACCACCCGGCACGAAAAATTCTTGCACGGTATCCGCAATACTTTGGAAATTGGGTAGCAAACCTGGAAAACTTGTTGTTATTAAAAAAAGGAGGTTATCCTTTTGAAAAAAATGATCTGGATATTATCGAGTGGAAAGCGATGGGCCTGTTGGAATCCATTCGTCTTGGTACCAGCGAGAAAAATTATTAATAGCTTTATCGGAACAATATTTCGGAAACTCAAAAATGGCTAATTCAACCATAAGAGCGCAGATTATGGTTCAGTTTAACGATCAGTTTTCTGAACCGGCAAAACAGTCTGCGAAAAATTATAAAAAATCCTTGGAAGGGGTTAATGAAAAGTTGAAAGAACTTGCTAGTTTAGAAGCCACAGCATTGCCGCCTATTCCAGAAGAAACCGTACGTTCGTTAGAATCTACCAAGACCCGCCTGGAACAAATTCAAAATATGCAGGATATTTTTATCCGTATTAATTTGGTTGACAATGCCACTCAAGAGGCCAGACTCATTCGCGAAGAAATTGAGAAAACTTTTTCGCAGGATATAATTCAAAGAATAAAAATTGTTGAAGAAACAGTCAGCACTATTTCTTCTTCAGGCTCCAGCAAATTCAATTCTATTTCCAGTGACGCTCCTTTTGACCTGCAAACTCCAAGCACGGATTTGACAGGATTCGGCAGTTCGGTGACTTCCACCATACCCGGTTTCTCCAGTGGTATCGACCGGGTACCACGCGACATGGTTGCTGTTATCCACAAGGACGAAGCGGTCCTGCCCAAAAACCGGGCAGAGGATTTTCGCCGTAATACTTCCAGCGGTATCACCATTCAAAACCTGGATTTCAGTTTCAATGTTTCCAACGGATTAAACCTTGGTCGGGAAGAGTTCCGAAACTTTGCTTTTAAATTAAGGGATGAACTCAAACGCCTTGACCGTAGAGTAAATTAAACAAATCTCTTGGAGAGTGTTTTATGAGCTTTGGTTTTTATTATCCGACCAAGTCTGCACCGATTGTGCAGTGGGTGCCTGCCACCAAGCCGGAATACCCGGCAGGGGAAGTTCTGGATTATCCTGAACAGATCCATTCTACAACTGCGGGTGGAACTCTTTATGTTCAGGAAAAGGGACTTCAACGACAGACGTTCCATTTCAACTTTAATCGTATCAGTCAGCCTGACCGGGATAATGCCCAGGCTTTTTTTGATGCAGTTAAAAAGTCGTTCAATACTTTTGAGTTTGAAGACAGGAACTCCAATCTGCATACCGTGCGGTGGATGAACGGATTTAATTTTCAACTGGTTCTCTTTGGAAAATATTCGGGGAGTGTTGAACTCCGGAAAGTACCTACATAGAGAAAATATAATAGGGGGATATCTATGATTGATTGGAGTAAATGCCAGACAAACGATTTCAGTCTTGTCGTAGATGGCGAAGAAATTCAACAAGTGGGACAAACGCAATTGTTTCCGGTTCGGGTTTTTTATAAAGGAGAGGTCTTTGCTTTCATGAAATCTGTTCCTCTTCGTGCTGAGTTTTATGCCCAGCTCAGGAAGAAGGACGACTGGAAGGAATGTTTGATGAAAATTTTAAAAAACCGGGTGCGAGAGGATATTGTTGAAAGGATTCGCTCGAACCATATAGATGTTGATGACAAATTGGAGTTGATGACTACCAGCAAAGACCGCATTAATTAAAAAACTATGAGAGCTTATCTCTTTATAAACATTTACTTTTCTTATCTGTTATGCGAACTGATTTTACAAGTGGATTCAACATATCCAGAAATAGCAAGTCCAACTCGCCAGTAACCCTTTTGAAGATTAATTGGCCTGCCATGAACGGATTGCCAGAGCTAACATTGAGGCTGTCTGACAGGGAAGGGATTAACATAAACTCCACTTACTGGTTTCCGTTGATCAACGATATGGGTAATCTGGACCGCTTGCTATCTCCTGACCAGGCAGAAAGCAACTCTTTGCCCAACCTTACTGTGAGTATAGTGAATGTTCCGGTGGATTTGTTCAATCCGGTTGCCCGGTTTTCAAATTTATTTCGCAGCCGCCCTCCCGAATCAAGCGTTGTGACTCTTTATCAGTGGTTTGCCGATGATGGGTTGAACGAGTCAGACCTAAGTGTCCTTTTTGTGGCCCGCATCGGAGACCCTATCCATTATGATGAAACAATTTGCACTTTCGACCTGGTAGACATATCTCAGGGTTACGCTACTACGATTGTTGGCAAAACTTTGACCCTTGATGATTATCCTAATGCTCCAGAACAATCGGTTGGAAAAACCCGGCCAATTGTGATTGGCGATGTCGATCAAGTTCCCGGGATTCTGGTGCGGAAATCACAGCAAACACAATTAACATCGGTTGCGATTCCCGGCGGATCTTTGCTGGATGTTTCTTCCACCGACAATTTTCCCGCATCGGGAACAGTGATCATTAATGACGATGAAATAAACTACAGCAGTTTGAACTCCACTCAATTCCTGGGTTGTTCCGGAATCAATGAATTTCATTATAGCGGTGATAGTGTTCTTGAGAAGATATCGAACCATCGATATTTGTTTAGTGATCCTGATTACCCGATCAAAGATATTTCTAACGTCAGGGTTGGTGGCCACCTTGCTGATTCAGGTGATTTTTCAGTGGATGTTGCTAACGGTGAAGTAGTGTTTTCTTCTAAGCCGAAGAAATCTGATTCTATTGATACAAAGTTTTTACAGGCCCAGAACGATACAGTAGGTACCGGGAATACAGCCATCGACCCTACAAATGCTAATATTCCCAACAGTCCTACAAGCTATGCAAAAATAAATCAAAGTGCCAGCGTTCTATCGCTCAAGCAAACCGATTCGTTACCCAATATTGGAACAATTGGCAAAGTCCTTTTACGTGTTGAGCATTTTGCTGAAGAGAAGCTTCCCAATGACATCCTGACAGCTCATATTTCAGGGGTGGGCCAGGTTGGTACTTTGTCAGCACCGGCAGTGGACGATGCGGTTGTCTCAAGTGGAACAACAGATATTACCCATACACATCTTGATACGTTTGGTTTTCCCATCAGCGATCCACAACATCAGCATTCCGAGGCACTTCCTCCAAAGATAACTCAAAATGCTTTATCAGGAGTTGGCGGGCAGGAAATTGCTTTAAGTAATGGACAACAACATATTATTACTTTTCCTGATCCTGGTCCGGGTACTTGGGCGACCGCAGAGTATGGCATTGGGTTTGAGTGGACAGGCACTGTCAGCGGTCCCAGCACGGTAGATGTATATGCAAACAATAATGGGGGAAGTCCCTCAAACAGTTACAGGGTTTGGAGAAGGCAGGGAACGACAGAAACTTATACTACAGGCGGCAATATAAATACGGATACGAACTCTATTCGAATCACTCATAATGCTACATTTATTATCTTTAAGATAGTTTCAGCTACCCGTGTTGTTACCATGACAACACCATTACAGGTGTCTTCTCAAGGAACAAGTGTAACGACTACGAAGACGGGATCTTTAACTCAACACTCTTCCAGCCCTGCGATTAATTCAACGGCTGAAAAAGCTACTAGAAGTGTTGTTGATTTTTTTGATATCACCAGTCATGTGGGTGGGGATTGGAACTGGTTTACTAACCGGGAATCCACAGTTCAATATAATGGTTCCAGTGATGGTAGAACGGCTTTCATTGTTCACCTTGCTTATGAAATTGAATATGCCCGGAGACGGATACAGTTTACTGATGAGGTTAGTGCTGATATTCAAGGCGTGAAGGATGATGCAACTGGAACTCTAACCGGGACAGCCAATGTCCTTGTTGAAAGACCAGACCATATATATAAATGGTCCATACTTAAGTTGTTAAATTTGAGTTCCTCAGTATTGGATAACGTATCATTAAATGTGACCGGAAGTCTGTTTGGCAATGGGGGGTATCAGTTGGCAGGTGTTATAAACAATAAAGTGTCAGCCCGTGATTTATGGAACCAGTGGGGTAAGGAATGCCGTTCTTTTTTCTATTGGGATTTAGGATTGGCTAAGGTTCTGTTCCGTCGATCTAATCTTGTGGATACGGAAACCGCCCCGGACAAAACAATTTTGGATAATATGATTATGCTGGACTCCCAGAATCGGGTTCGGTTTAAAACGCGGCGTACTCCCATTGATAATGTGGTGAATAAAATTGACTTGAAATATAGAAGAAACTGGTCCGGCGAAGGATATAAATCTGTAAAAAGTGCAGAAGACAACGAATCCATTAACCAGTTTGGACAAAAGCAAAAACCAGCAGATTTTGAGTTTGATTGGATTCGGACCTCAAACAATGCAACGGACCTGACCACATTTTATTTGCAGGAACGCGGCTTGCCCAGGGATGTTTATGAAATTGAATTGCTGCTGGACAATATGGAAATAGAACGAGGTGATATCCTTGAAGTTAACCCTCCCACTCATGAACTGGAAAACGTAAAAGTCATGGTTTTAGGAGCAGGAAGGTCTATTGGGTCTGGAGTTGGCCGGCGTATGGATACCGTTCATATAATTGCCCGGCAAATGAGTGGCTATGTTGGTAATGCGGGCTTTGGATTGCAGGAGTTTGGTTGTTCTGGTTTTGCAGGAGCAGAGATAAATTAATGCGGTGTTGGTTTTTGAAGACTTAATCTGAGGAAAGGAATTTTATGGCCAATACTTTTACAACAAACCTTAATATTGCGGTCCCTTCTGCCGGGGACTTAAATTGGGAAAATGAATATTCAGATTTTGCAGTGGCGGTGGATAATCTAGGAGCTTTATTTTGTTTTACTGTTACGGTTTCCGATCCTGCCGTTAATGGGGTTGAGTTTTATGATGGATTTGTTCCGCAGGAAAATATTACAGTCAAAGCTATTAGCATTTTTGCGCAAACGGCTCCAACCGGCCAGGATATGAAGGTCGATTTTTTAAAAAATGGTACGGAACAAGCTAACCCCGGTATCTTGACGAATGGTAACCAATTTGAAAAAACAAATTTAAGTTCTTCAATAGGATTCCTGAATTCGGACCGGTTGGGTTTGAAGTTTACCCAGGTAGGATCAGTTGTTGCCGGAGATAAAGTCGTAGTGACCATTTATTACCAGAAAGAGGCAATACCCATCCCTTAAAGAACTAACTTGAGAAATTAGCGATGATTTCTCGGATTTGTGAAACAACAGTTTTGATATCCAGTGGCTTTGTTATGATTCCGCTCATTCCCGATTTTAAATATGTTTCGTGATCGCTTTGCTCATTGTTGGCTGTCATGGCTATGATGGGAGTCGGTTTTCGAGATGGTTGTGATGCCTCAAATTCGCGAATTTTGTTTGTGGATTCTACACCGTCCATGACAGGCATATGGATATCCATCAGGACAACCTCAAAAGATCCTTCTTTAAATGCTTCAAAAGCCTGAAGGCCGTCTTCGACTGCAGTTACATCGTGGCCTCTCCTTGTTAATAACTTTTTTGCTAAAGTTAGGTTAACTGCCGTGTCATCGGCAAGAAGGATTTTAAGAGGAGGCCCGAGATCCTTTTTCTTTTTGTCCGGATTTGATTTTTCACTATCCTGTTCACTCATAGACCCTATTATGCCATGTGGCGGTGATTGTACAATCAAATATTCTAAATAATGGATAGAGGCTAGAGCTCTTTCCATGCACCAATAATGCGCCCGACAATAGGGTCAGGGTGTTCATTGAGATTAATAATCTGTAATTGCGAGTTGGGGTTTATAGGCCTGAGAATTAACAGATTTTGCTGAGACTCTACATACTTTGCTGTCAACCCATCATCATAAAAAATGGCGAAAATACCATTTTTAATTAGTTTATTATCGTCCCTGTCAATAACTACTATGTCTCCCGAATGAAGCATGGGCTCCATAGAGTCCCCGTTTACCCGGCTTGCGACCAAATTTTTCTTTTTCCCAGCTGCACGTATATGAAGCAAGACATAATCTTCAATATTATTTTCCTGGATTATGGGTTGCCCGGCCGCTATTGAAGAGTTTGTAAGTGGAATGGAGACATAGTCCTCATCCTTTATAGATGGGCTTCCTGTTATGCTGTTGGGTTGAAAAATTTTTAATTCTGGAGCTTGTGCAGGAAAAACATCTTGCTCCATTAAAAGCTCGTTGGGTGAAATATTCATTTTTGCCGCCAGATCATTTAACAGGTCTGAAGACATTGACCAGTTGCCATTTTCGTAGTTTTGTAAAATCTGTGGAAAAAGGGAAACGTGTTTGCCCATTTCTTCCAAAGTCCAACTATTTTTTTTTCTGAATCTTTTGAGCTTATTTCCAATCCGCTGATTAAGCGGTGAAGGACTGGTTATCCCGGTTATCAACCACCCCAGATCAAGCCTGAAATACCTGGCTATTTTATCAAGTGTTAAAGAATCGGGCGGACCATTGTTACGTTTGTGACTCTTTATAAATTTTTCATAATCCAACCCAACTCTCCGACAAAACTCTGCAAGGTTGTTGCTCCCTGGTAAGGACTCTATTCTTTCCCAAATTTGTTTTTTTGCCATGGCGAAGTGAAAAAACTTGACAATAAGAGACAAATGTCCGATATTATTATTCCGAAAAAGGAAATATGTCCTATTCCGATTTCACTATTTAGTCAATAGATTTAAAAACTTTTGCTTTGTTTGCCGGTTGTTTCCTATTTGGTCATGACTGAACTCAATTATACCATTCTGCAGGGGTAAAAATGAAAGGGATAATATATAAGAAAAATGTAAATTATGAAATTTAAACAATTAATTGCCTTTATTAGCTTTGGATTCGGGGTGATCAATAAACTGAAAAAATGGCTTCCCTTTATTTTTCGATCTGGAGTCAGTGGATTGAGCAAATTGCATTCTCTGGAAATCTCGACAACCACATCAATTTTTCAAAGTTCATTGAATATGGAATACGGAAAAGTTCCGAAAATCATATAAATATTGAGTTGTTGGTCGTTAGTTTTATTTGGAGGGAAATAGCTTGGAAAAGATACGGATAACACGTTCTTCACCGGATCATAATGTTTGTATTGGGAAGGGTCTAAAGCTTTGTTTGCCAGTAACCTTTGTTTTGGAAAGTGGAGAAACCCTGCAAAGAGGTTGTGGTAGCAACGGGTTGCACAAGACCGAAGTGGGTTGGCATTGTTTTTATTGTGGGAATTATTTGTATTTGCGGAAACCTTCTATACAGTCACTTTGGTTTCATTTTAAAGTTGGGCGTGAATATTGGCGAACTATGCTTTCAAGGGATAGAGTTTTTATTAATGGTTTACCGGTGACAGGCTTGCCTGACAGCTTGCCAAGGAGCCTTATGTCAGACTTGCTGGAACCCGCTCCACCCGCCTGGTTTTCGTATTTCATTTTTTATGATGGATCTCAATTTATAAAATACCTGGAGAACTACAAATATGCTTGAACCTCGAGATATAAATAGTACTGGTGATACAGGTTTGGATTATGAATCGCAGGAAGATTACCGTTTAAGGTTTTTTCCCCTTGATGAGCTGGAGATTATTCGGAATGCTCAGAACTTGGGAGTTGAGTTTCATGATTATTGTTTTGATTCAGAATTTTCCTATTTGAAAGAAGGATCGTTTAAGCTTGAGGAGATGAAATTGACAGACAAACAGCTGATGGCTGTTTCATTGGTTTTTTATGGAGGGCTTAGTAAAAAATTTGCTGCTCGTATTATGAAAATCAGCAGCCAGGCAATTTCTGACCATATTAAGGCAGGTCTTAAAAAAATTAGTAAGGCTTTAACTTAAGTGGTCTATTTTGTCTCTTAATTACATCATACAGAATGGAGGCTTGACTATTCATGAAGTTATTATAATATTTTATGAGTTGTGGGTGAGTTTTGGGCACTCTGCCCGTTGGTATTGATTCTGTTCTGTAATTGTTCTAATATATTATATCCGATTTTTTATTTAGAGTTTTTCCGAGTGTTCGGAAAGGTGCGTTTAGTTTCACTGTTTACGAAAGTATTTCATGAGCTTTTCACACCCTATTGTAGGGTCGGAAAGGCTAACTTTTCATCGTAATGTATTCATAACCATAACCCGATAAGGTATAAATGACTGATAAAAATAAACCCAAACAAGAGGTTCACTTCAAATATCAGAAAACACCTGGGTATAGAAACTTTCATGTAGATGGGGTTTATGGGGGCTTAACTGGAAAGGGTTTTTTACATATGGATTTCTTTGTTGAGAAGCACCCAATACCGGATGAAGAAACCTATTCAGTAGATCAGAAGGGTTTTGAAGTTATTGGCAAACAAAGCTCCCAATCAGTGATTAGGGAAATTGAGGGTGGGCTTATGATGGACTATAATATGATGAAGGCTATGAGAACGTGGTTGGATGACAAAATTAGGAAATTTGAGGATACTTTTATAGCTCCTAAGCAACCTACACAAAAACATTGAGGGAACTGTGCCAGCTACTTCCACAGATATTAACATTGATGATACTCAGCGTTATTTGGCTGCATTGAGGCAATTGCAAGCGGGAATAACTTTGACCGCTACTATCCCTGAAATAGGCAATATGTTGTCCGGGAATTTTCTCCTTCTCAGGGAAATTAGGGATTTGGGAGAAGGTGTATTACTTAAGGATCCCACAAATAACCCAATAAGAGTGCTTATTGAGCTTACTCCGGATGGTCCCACAGGGTATTACAAACCTTTGAGCCTTCATACTTTCAGCGGAACGATACCTGAAATTGAACAGGAACTAAAGAACGAAATTCTTGACCTTTGGGATTGGCTTAAAGAGGCAGATGATTCGGAGTTAGGCCAGGAGCCATTGGAATGGAAATATCACCTCCAAGACATTATTTCAGCTTAAGGAAATATGGCTGAAAAAATAAAGCGTTTTTCTGAGTCAGAAATAAATTCTAAAATTAAATCAAAAGTAAGTAAGGTTAGAATCCCCGGTAGGAAAAAGAGGGGGCCTCACCCTACATTTGCTATTTCATTAAATGGAAAAATTGTGGGAAAAGTAAAGGTTCCTAACGATCATGATAGGTTGTTTTCTGAAGCGAAATCCGAAAAGATAGCCCAAGCCTTAAAGTTAACTTACGAGGAATATAATAAATTAATTGAATGTTCTCTCACACGCACAGGATATTATGAAATTCTTGCGGCAAGACTAAACTCCTCCCTATCATGATAGTTTCAACTCCCTAGTATTATTGTTCCCCTTTGCTTAATTTTTATGCGCATCTACAAATTGTGTTTACCAGTAGTGAGTGCAATTTTTGTTACTCTGAGATAATATCCGGGTTAACTTTAACTTTGGTACAAGTATGAAGATCATTGTTTGTGTTAAACAGGTTTTGGACACCGCGGCTCAAATACAGATTGATAATGGACAGGTGGTTTCTCCAGGAAGTCCCCGCATTATTAACCCTTATGATGAGTTTGCGATTGAAGAAGCTGTGCGCATCAAAGAAAAGAAACCCGATACTGAAATCACTGTTTTGTCACTGGGTCCAGATGGGTTTAAAGATTCTATAAAAAAGGCTCTTGCTATGGGTGCGGACAAGGCTGTTCATTTAATGGATGAAAAGTTTGAACAGTTAGACTCTTATTCTCTGGCGAAAGTTTTGGCTCATAGTATTAAAAAAATTCCTTATGATTTGATTCTCTGCGGAAGGCAGGCTGTAGACCTTGATCAGGCCCAGACAGGTCCGGCCATGGCAACACTTCTTGGTATACCTTTTATTACTGTTGTGACTGGAATAGAGTTTTCTGATGATTTTAAAAGTGCAAAAATTACCCGGCAGGTTGAAGGTGGTAGTGAAGTTCGTGAGTTGCCCCTTCCACTGTTGCTGACTTGCCAAAAAGGACTGAATGAGCCACGACTGCCTTCTCTTAAAGGTATAATGGCCGCTAAGAAAAAAGAAGTTTTAACACTTTCTGCCAGTGACCTGGATTTTGAATCAATTGAAATTGGTGATAAGCGGGTGATTGAAAAAAATCTATGCTTGCCCCCGGAACGAAAAAAGGGAATAATTCTTCAAGGTACTGAAGATGAGATCAGTCAGGAGCTGACGCGTCTGTTACGGGAAGAAGAGAAAATCATATAATTTAAAATCTATCCTATGAATGAAAATTCCTCCATCCCTAATGATACCGGGATAAAAGGCCTGGCACAGAAATACAAGGGGCAAATTGGAATTGGTCTCCTGGTTTTGTATGTTTTTCTACTCGGGCTTGGAACCATTGGTGAAATCTGGGAGATTGAATGGATTTTGGATCTGCCCCTGTTTCGACCCCCCGGTAAATATTGACCATACTGTTAAAGAATTGTAGGTGCCATTATTGACATTGTTTATTATGCGCCAAAATAGGCGCATAATAAACTTTTTGGCCATTATATTGGGATAGATAAATTCTTTTTTTAATGCGGGAGAATTTTTTGTGAGTGATAACAGGATATTGGGAGTGGTCATTGAGCATGATCAGGGTAACATTAAGCCGGTATCTTTTGAAGTTCTTGCCGCTGCCAGGAAACTAGCAGATCAGATCTCTGGAAATGTTGTTGCCTTATGCTGTAGCCATACGGCGGATTTAAAATTCGAATTGTTCATTTCACATGGAGCTGATGAAGTACGACTTCTTATTCACCCGGATCTGCAAAACTATATTCACGAAAATTATTCATCGGCCATATTATATCAACTCGAAAAAATTCCTTTCGATTTTTTGCTACTTCCTGCCAGCAATAATGGCAAGGAATTGTCAGCTGTTCTTTCTGCAAAACTAGGGGTAGGGGTGGCGACCGATTGCATTTCCCTTTCTCTTAATGAGGCGGGTGAAGTGGAAGCGGTGCGTCCTGTTTCTGCTGGCAAGGCTCATTCCACAATTAGTTTTTGTGGAAATAAACCCCATATTCTATCCTTAAGGCCAAATGTTTTCCGTGGCCCTCAACTGGAGCGACAAGGTGATGTTGTTGAGGAGAAAGTCCAATTACCAGAATTTTCTAAAAGAGCACAAGAACTGGTCAAACAAGTGGGTTCAAAGTTGGATATCACTGAAGCCCGCATTGTGGTTTCTGGTGGACTGGGTATGCAGGGACCAGAAAACTTTAGTCTATTGGAAGAGCTTGCCGATGTCTTGAATGGAGCGGTTGGAGCAAGCAGGCCAGTGGTTGATAATGGCTGGCGTGAATATTCCAATCAGGTTGGGCAGACTGGACGAACCGTTTCCCCCGATCTTTATATTGCCTGTGGTATCTCGGGGGCCGTGCAGCACTTGGCGGGCATGTCTTCGTCAAAATGCATTGTGGCCATTAATTCCGATCCCAATGCGGCTATTTTCTCAGTTGCAGACTATGGAATAGTTGGTGATGCTCTTAAAGTAGTTCCTGCCCTTACCCGGGAATTTAAAAAGATTCTCGCTTCCTGATCGAAAATTTCTTCTTTAGGGCACCTCAAATTATAGCCTATGGCTATGAGTGGTCCTTATTAAATAAAGGGTCGCGAGTTGTCGCAAAGTAGAACCATCGAATTGTTCAAAATCCCCTTTTAATTATGAAACGGTCTCCAGCCACTATTTCAGAAGTTTTACATGATCCCCTGTTATCTATTGATAAAAAGCTTCCTGTCGATACGGAATTGAAAATTCAGAAATATTTGGATCTATTGGTAAAATGGAATAATAAGATCAATCTTACAGCGGAAAAGGACCCGGACAGCATTCTTAAAAAGCATGTGTTTGATTCACTTCAGTATTTACGGACGCTGGATTCCGCCTCAAGAGTGATGGATATTGGGAGTGGTGCCGGTTTTCCAGGGATCCCATTAAGAATAATTTATCCTGAAATCACATTGGTCTTGGTTGAAAGTCAGCGAAAGCGGTGCAGTTTTTTAGAAACAGTGGTCCGCGAACTTGAACTGGATCGAGTCGAAGTGCTTAACGCTCGCGCGGAAGATCTTCCGGTGGAACATGAGGGCCGATATGGCAAAGTGGTTTTTCGAGCTGTTTCGAGTTTAAAATCGTGTCTGATTTTGGGGGAGAGATTTTTGGAGCCTGGCGGCACGCTCATTGTAAAAAAGCCTCCGAATGAAACCCTTTGTCAACAAAACTCAAATCTGGTACTAAAAAAGGATATTCCTATAACCAGTTATCAGGGATTGGTCTCAAGCCTGCTGATCTATGAAGCAGTGGCGAATCGCCTTGGGTAGAAAAATGTGACCGATCAGAAGATTTACGATACTGGCTCTATCCCGATAGATGTTTCACGTGAAACAGTGGCGAACCGCCACAGATAATAGAAAAATGTGACTGACCAAGGGGTCCAAGGTTACCGACTCCATCCCGAGCGGTGTTTCACGTGAAACAATGGCGAACCTCCTCAACCAAATGAAATAGTACCGTTTAATAATTCAAGCCCCAGGCCCCACGCCGAGAGATCTTAAAATCTAAAATTATGTTGGCAGAGAATTGAAAATATGGTAGTTTTAGGTCGATTGCCGCACTATTCCCCGGGAGTTCCATGGGTAAAATCATAAGCGTTGCAAATCAAAAAGGTGGAGTAGGTAAAACCACTACTGCAATTAACCTTGCGGCTTCTATAGCCCTTTCGGGCAAAAAAGTGTTGCTGATCGATATTGATCCTCAGGGCAACGCCTCCAGTGGTTTGGGTATTGATGAAAATACCCAGGGAATTTATGAGCTGTTGATGGGTGAGGCGGGCCAGGCACAAGTCATACTCTCCACGGAAATTGAAACACTAAAAATCATTCCTTCCAGAGTAGACCTTACGGGTGCTGAAATTGAGCTGGTAAACAGAGAAGCACGGGAAAAAGTTTTAAAGACCGTTCTCAATGGAGTTCGTGAAGAATTTGAGTTCGTAGTTATTGACTGCCCGCCTTCTTTGGGACTTTTAACTTTGAATGCTCTTGCTGTTTCCAGTTCTGTGTTAATACCGATGCAATGCGAATACTATGCGCTCCAGGGTTTGAGCCATTTGTTGAAAACTTTGAAGCTGGTAAAAAAATCCATCAATCCGGATTTAAAAGTGGAAGGCATCTTATTAACAATGTTTGATACCAGAACTCTTTTGGCCGCCCAGGTGAAAGACCAGGTACAAAAATACTTTAACGATTTTTTGTTGAAAACAGTCATACCCAGGAATGTGCGTTTGAGCGAGGCTCCCAGTCATGGTAAGCCTATCATGCTGTATGCAGGACGTTCCCGAGGTGCGGATGCTTATGTGGAATTAGCTAAAGAAATTATTTCACGTTCCAAAACTGAAGAACAGGCTTCACTTCCTGACACAACAATATGAATAGAAAAGCACTAGGCAAAGGTATCAATGCATTGATCCCAGACTTTGAACTGGGTGTCCCTGAAGCTGATGTTAAGGGAGCGGTGCATAGTAGGGAACTGTTGATCGATGAAATTTCGCCTAATCGTTTTCAACCTAGAAAATATTTTGATGATGATAAGCTTGAAGAATTGATCGCTTCCATCAGGGAAAATGGTGTCTTGCAACCGGTAGTGGTGCAAAAGGCAGAATCGGGTTATGAGTTGGTGGTGGGAGAAAGGCGTTGGCGGGCATCGAAAAAGGCGGGGCTGAAAAAAATTCCTGCTGTGATTCGAGAAGTCAGCGATGATCAGGCTTTGCAGCTTGCAATCATTGAAAATATTCATCGCCAGGATCTTAATCCCATAGAAGAGGCCGAAGCCTATGCCCGCCTTGCTGAAGAGTTTGCATTGACTCAGGAAATGATTGCCAACAAGGTTGGTAAAAGTCGTACTGCGGTTGCTAATACGATGCGGCTTCTTAAGCTGTCTCGACAGATTAAGGAGGATTTGATATCGGGGAAACTTTCAATGGGGCATGCCAGGGCTCTATTGGGGCTGGATAACCCCGGTCAAATTCAGGCGCTCTGCAAGGAGATTTATAAACATGATCTGACGGTCCGGCAAACAGAAAACAGGGTGAGCAACTTAAAGCAACCGATGCCGACAAGAAGCTCTCCTTCCGCACCTAAAAAAAATATTTTTATCAAAGACCTGGAAAAGGAATTGGAGCGCAAACTGGGAACCAAGGTTGAGATCAACCCGAAAAAAACGGGTGGGAAAGTAGTGGTAACTTATTATTCAGATGATGATTTGGAACGCATACAGAATTTGATCGGCTAAAAATAAAGTTTTAAAGGTGGATTTCCATGTGGAAAGGAAAAAGCATGAAAAAAGATGATACGCAAATAAAAGCCTATATGGGCGAAGATACGGTTTTTAATGGGGCTTTGTCTTTTGATGGCACTGTGCGAATTGATGGCAAGTTCGAAGGCCAGGTTCAAACTGATGACACACTGATTATCGGAGAAACGGGGCATCTGGTCGCAGAAATTTCTGCCGGAACAATTATTTGTATGGGACGTGTCGAGGGAACTCTTATAGCTACAAAAAAGGTTGAGATCCATTCCAATAGCAGGGTTGTTGGGAGTGTAAAATCTCCTGCACTGTATATTGAGCTTGGGGGAATACTGGATGGATCCTGTGATATGACGGGAAAAGAAACTAAAATTATTCCATTGGTAAAAACTGAAGAAAAAGAAAAGAAAGTTTCTGCTCAGCCCAAAAAAGGGTGATTAAAATTCTAAATGAATTTTTTTTGACAGAAGTTGAGTTTTTCAAAGTTGGAGATTAAACTAAGCGCTCAATATGGCTGTTGTGCAAACGGGGTCAAAGGAAACGGGTAACCTATATGTAGTGAGCACCCCAATTGGCAACTTGGGTGATGTGACCCATCGTGCTATAGAAACCCTCGATAAAGTTTCCTTGATTGCTGCTGAAGATACACGTCGGACAAAGATTTTGTTGAGCAGATATAAAATCTTGACGCCTCTTTCCAGTTACAACAGTTTTAACAAAATTAAAAAAGGTAAGGAGTTCATAGAAAAGCTGAAAAAGGGCAGTGATCTTGCTCTGGTTTCTGATGCAGGGACACCTGGAATTTCCGATCCACATTACTATTTAGTGAATACTGCGATTGAAGAGGGAATATCTATATACTCTATTCCTGGTCCTTCAGCACTTTTAGCGGCGTTAACCGTTTCCGGTTTGCCCATGGATCGATTTGTTTTCGAGGGGTTCCTCCCGCGCAAAAAAGGGCGTACCACGACGCTTGAAAAACTTGCGGATGAGAAGCGTACAGTGGTTCTATTTGAATCACCGAACCGCATTCAAAAAACACTTCAGGATCTTTTCCATTTTTTTGGAGATCGCAAGGTGGTTATCTCTCGAGAACTGACAAAAATGTACGAGGAAGTCATTCGTGGAAGTCTTGAAGAACTTTCGACTGTGACAAGAACCTGGAAAGGTGAGATCACACTGGTTATCGCTGGAGCAGACAAAAAAAAGAGGAAAAGTTAAATGCCGGTTATTTCAATCATAGGCCCCAAAGGGGGGATCGGGAAGACTACCCTGTCTATCAACACTGCCGCGGCACTAACACGTTCACTTGGCAAATCGCTGACGCATGATAGTGTTTGTCTGTTTGACCTTAATTTAAGACTTCCTACTATTTCCAGTATTCTTGAAAGTCATCCCCAGAAAACTTTCTATGATTTGTTCGAAACGTTAGCCAATAAAACTTACCAGATTGATTTTTTGCAATCGATATACAGGATCCTTACAACTTTTCAGGCTTATCTGGATAAGGAAATTAAAAGAGACCATCCACAACTTGAAAGGGGTTTGGCTTTATATAAAACCCTTAATATAGAATTATTCCATTTCTCAGAATTTCCTTTTGGCAACGAATTACACGAGTTATTTCTTGAACGTGGTCAAATTTATACTGTTGGAAAAATCAGGACGCTTAGACCAATTCTGCAAAAAATTGATATGGTAAAGTTTAAGCAGATCCTTAAAAGCCATGAGGCTAACTCTCGGCCAACAGCCGATGAATACATCAATTATATTGAAGAATTTAAATTTTCGTTGCTGGGTGGTGAGGTTCCTATTCTTGGAAAAAAAAGCCACCGTAAACGTATTAACGAACCAGCTTTTCTTTTGCTTTTCCTGGAGTTTGTCAATGACTTGATAGAAAGGTTCAACTATGTGATTCTCGATACACCAGCCGGTGGAGTGAATCACCTTTCTTCATTGATGAATTCAATTGATCAGGTCCTTTTCGTTTTTGATATGAGCAATAATATTGCTGTCAACGGAAGTATTGATGCCCTTCATTCTTTCATCGATTATTATGAAGACTTTTATCATGACTTTAAGAATGGAAGATTATCTGGCCTGGACAAAGCTTATGTCAACCGAATGATTGCGTCAAAAGGTGAGAAGGCGGTGACAGAAACCCTGTCCAACAAAAAGTTTGGTATCATCTTCAACCGTTGTCAAAGGTCCGGTGAAATAGCCAGTTGCCTGGATCAGTTGAGGGAATATCTTGATACTCTGGACAGGTTTGAAGAATACAAGGATAGAATCCATATGGTTGGAATGGTACCTCATCATAAAATCATTAATATAACTAATAACCGCGGAACTTTGTTTTATGATAAAGACAGCGCTCTTTCCAATTGTATCAACCTGGTTGCACAGAATATCATTAATGAAAACAAATTTAGTCCTACCCTTTCCAACAGCAATGATGATATTCTTCAGTTTTTGCAAAAAAATGGAAAGGGAAGCTGGATAGGACGTTTTAACAAAATTGCCAGTAGTCTTGGATAAAAATACTTATGCAGAAGCAAAGCCTAAAAGTTCTTACGCCAGGTGAGTTTGATTTTTTGGAAACGCGAAAATGGAATGGCGTCTATAACCAGGAAACAAGGGAAAAGCTATATAACATTATTAACAAGTTGCAAAGCAAATTAAAATCCTGTTCCAAAGCGGAAAAAAAATTACACCGTGACTTCCAAAACGCCAACTTTGGGATTCTGTTAGAAAAAGATACCGAAACACGTGATGAAATCTCCCACTCTGGCAAAGTACAGATAGCGGGAAAATTTGAGGGAAAGATTATTGCCCAAGCCGTTCTTATAGATAAAACCGCCACTGTTGCAGCCAATATTGCTGCGGAAGTAGTGATGTGCAAGGGCTTGGTTGTTGGTGATATACGTGCTACACATAAAATAAAGATTACCCGGGAGGCCAAGGTGAAAGGTGATATTCACTCTCCCAGCTTCATCATAGAAAAAGGCGCAGCTTTTGATGGCCGTTGCTCCATGCCTAACATCAAAAAAATAAGGCCACGTTACCCGTTTAGCGATCTTATAAGAAAAACCGGTTAAATCGACCCCGCCCACAATTTATCCTGTTGAAAATTAAAGAGTTCCCGGATAAAATATCTAGGTTGCATCCTCCTGAGTTGAAAAAATTCTGGTTTTAAGGTGTCTCTAATACACGCAGTATATTAGAATTCCCTTAAAATTTTGCGGTCTGGATTTATGAATTCTGAAAACAAGCTGACAGTATTAACGATTACCGAATACAACTTGATCGGTAATAAAGACCCCAATGGAAGCTATGATCGTAAGACCCGTGAAAACCTTTATTGGATCATAGAAAAGCTTCGATCACATATCCATACTCTTTCCAAGCTGGAGCGCCGCTTACTTGAAAAGTTCGCCAACGCCACCTTTGGTGCTCTGGAAGAAAAAGATAAAAAAGTTAAATTCGAAGTAGCCAGATATCGTTTGTCCAACAAAGTCAAACAGACGCTGAAACTGGTAGCGGCTTCCATAGGGATAATAGTTATCAGCGGTATTTTGACCTACCAGTATGTGCTGGGCACACAAACAAGACAAAAAGTAGATGTGGCCTGGTATCAGGGGTTGAACAAGGTCGGACTGGTCTCCAAGGAAGAAATGGATCAGATAAGGCAGGATCTTACTTTGACCTCTGTTGAGTTGGAAGAGACACGACAGTTTAATGCTGAA
The DNA here is from genome assembly GCA_964344595.1 of uncultured Nitrospina sp. Lineage (GTDB taxonomy): Bacteria > Nitrospinota > Nitrospinia > Nitrospinales > VA-1 > LS-NOB. The sequence continues at coordinate 47,065 of CAYFNV010000015.1, forward strand.
CTCAGCATGCAGATTGAACAGATGATTTTAAATAATAAAGTCACTGAAAATCTGAAATATATTCTCAAACAGGTTTATAACAGTGAAGAAGCCAGTTATGTTCGCTCCGGACAGATAATGACCTTGAAGTACAACAAAAAGGATGTTGCTTCGTTCAACTATAAAAACCCTCAACTCTGGTATTTATTGGGTATTGTTGAAAGCGGTGTCCTGAGAGTTTATTACAACGATGAGGAAATTCTGGAAATAGAAAGTATTTTTGGACGGGCAGGGGAAGAAACGCCAATTGGAGAATATGAAATTAAAAATAAGGCCTACAAACCCACCTGGTACAAAAAAGAGATCATTAACGGAAAAACACGTGTACGTGCGATACCCTTTGGCCATGAGGACCATGAAATTGGGCATTGGTGGATGGGAATGAAACGGTTGGGAAAACCGGTTCCGGGAAGTTATGGAATACATGGTGTCAATGCGGCCAAGGTAAATGAATTTTTCAAGAAGAACTTTGACTGGCGAAACGGTAGTGCCGGTTGCCCGAACATCCAGGAATGGTACCTGCACTTCCTGGCTAAAATGGTTCCACTGGGAACCCGTGTCAATATAGTGCAAAAAGATAAGTGGGTAAAAAAACGGGATTTTATTCCCCCTTCCTCAGCTTGATAGCAAAATTACCCCACGCCTTGTGAGAGAAAATTAATTTATGAAAAAACTTTGGGGTGGCCGGTTTAAACAATCGACCGATGCTTTGATGGAATCGTTCTCGGCTTCCATTTCTTTTGATAAGCGGCTTTATGCCTGCGACATTGAAGGTAGCATTGCGCATTGTAAAATGCTGGCCCGTTGCAAAATTATAACTTCGGCTGAATCCCGGAAAATACAAAAGGGGTTGAAACGTATTTTACGGGAATGTGAAGAAGGTCGATTTGAATTCAGCGACAAACTGGAAGATATTCACATGAATATTGAAAGTCGTCTGCGTGAAATCATTGGTCCCACTGCCGGCAAACTTCATACTGCCCGGAGCCGAAACGATCAGGTATGCCTTGACCTCCGGCTTTATTTGCGAAAAGAAGTGGATGAGGTGGTGAAAGAAATCGACCGCTTGTGTAAAACATTGCTCTCGCTCGCCAATAAAAATATCGACAAGGTGATTCCGGGATACACCCATTTGCAAAGGGCGCAACCTGTGTTGCTTTCTCATCATCTCCTTGCCTATGTGGAAATGTTGTTGCGGGACAAAGGCCGGCTTCTCGATGCGCGAAAAAGGATCAATATCATGCCTCTGGGGTCTGCGGCTTTGGCGGGAACCAATTTCCCCATCGACCGGCAATACACCGCAAAACTTTTAAAGTTTCCTGAAATTTCGCATAACAGCATGGATGCAGTGGCAGACAGGGATTTTGCCGCTGAGTTTTGCAGTGCTTCGGCTTTATTGATGATGCATCTCAGCCGATTTTGTGAAGAACTTGTTGTTTGGAACTCCAGTGAGTTCGGGTTTGTAGAGCTGTCAGATGCTTTCACAACCGGGAGCAGTATTATGCCGCAAAAGAAGAATCCCGATGCTGCGGAACTGATTCGAGGAAAATCTGGCCGCGTGTTTGGCAATCTGATTTCCCTTCTTACTTTAATGAAAGGTTTACCTCTGGCCTACAATAAAGATTTGCAGGAAGATAAAGAACCCTTGTTCGATTCGGTCGACACGACAAAAGTCTGCCTGAAGATTTTTGCGGATATGATGAAGTCGGCAAAATTCACATTGCCAACCGGTGAGGAATTGGAATCCAGTGGTTTTTTAACTGCAACCGATATGGCGGACTACCTCGTTCTGAAAGGGGTTCCCTTTCGAGAAGCGCATGAGGTCACCGGGAAAACGGTTGCCTATTGTCTGGATGAGAAAAAAACACTGGGCAACCTTTCACTGGGTGAACTGCGTAAAATCTCCCGGCGTTTTGAAGAAGATGTTTCAGAGCATATTGCCTTAAAAAACTCTGTAGATCGGAAAAATGTTTATGGAGGCACAGCAAAAAAGCAGGTGAAGGCGCAGATTGCCCGATTGACAAAAAAACTGAAATAGAATTTGAAAATGAAACGCCTAATATTTCTGATAATCACGTTGATTTTACTTGCCGGTGCAGTCGGCTGTGGCAAGAAAGCCCCTCCCGTTCCCCCCCCGGGTACTTCGATGTTTTTATAAGCTGTCAAAACACCCTTGAAATCGCTAACCAGTTTCGTTTAAAGTATTAAGTACACTTTCCGATATAGAAGTATTAGCCATATTTGCGTGATCTAGATGACTTTTCGAATGGGCATAAAAAATTCTGTCTGGAGTAAATTGGTCGTTTTTTGGGTCATTGTTCCGCTCTTTTTGCTTCCGTTTATTCATTATCACCCTGAAAATGTGCATCGTCATGATGAGCACTCAGATTTTCATCAGCATCAGGGTCGTTATCACTCTGCGACTCTGGAAGCGTATGCTCATCTTGTTGGCGGATATTTTTCCAGTCACGAACAGGATGACCACTTTCACCACTCGCATTCTTCTGAAGAAGAAGGTGAAAATGATTCCGAATATTTTATTCTGGTTAAATCCTCAAAGTCCTTCAAAGAGGGACTTATTTTCAACCAGAGCTCATCACGCTTTGAGTCTTCCGGCCTGCAGGATTATCGTCCTGTAACTTTGGAAGCCGTACCCTTGCAGACACGACTTGATAGAAGTCTTCCACCCCAACGTTCTCCACCCGGCCTGTTTCTTTAATCCATCCATAATTTTTTAATTTTTACACACTTGGTACCAGCTGTGCGCTGTCTTGCTCTGTCTTGCGCTGTTGTTGGTTTTTTTGTGTCCATTGGTGAGAAAAATGAAACGCGTATTAGTAGCCGGTTATCTGGTTTTATGCGTTCTACTTCCTTCTGTTGTATTGGCGGAAGAAAATAAAGATAAAACGTTAACCGGATCCATAACCCTTGGCCAGGCTTTTCAGATGGCTTTGCTAAAAAATCCTGATCTTCAGGCTTTTTCGTATGAAGTGCGTGCTCGGGAAGCCAAGACCCTGCAGTCAGGGATGACCTATAACCCTAAACTTTATGTGCAGGTTGAGAATGTAGCGGGTACGGGAAACTTTAATGGTGTGAGCCAATCGGAAACCACAGTGCAACTCAGCCAACGGCTCGAACTGGGTAACAAACGAAACCTGCGGAAAAGCTCCGCAAATTTATCAAAAGAAATTGCGGGTTGGGATTATAAAGTTCAACGTCTGGAAGTGTTAACCCGCGTGTCCAAATCATTCATCCATGTGTTGAAAGCCCAACAAAAGATCGCTCTAACAGACGAAGGGATGCAATTGGCGAAAAAGTTTTTAAATGCGGTCTCCGAGAGAATGAAAGCCGGCAAGGTTCCTGCGATTGAAACTATCAAAGCAAAAGTGGCACTTGCCAATATGGGTATTGAGGAAAAGCAGGCCAGGCAGGAACTGGAAAATGCACGAAGGAACCTGTCTGTCTTATGGGGAGAGGCTGAACCGTTTTATGATTCGGTTCATGGAGACTTGTTCTCGGTTCCCGAACAGACTCCGGAGGCACCAAAGTCTTTGCTTTCCAACCCGCGTCTTTCAAAATGGTCAACAGCACTGGCCCAGCGTCAGGCAGAATTGGATGTGGAGAATTCCAAAGCAATTCCTGATCTTACACTCAGCGGCTCCTATCGCCGCTTGGAACAGAGCGATGACAACACTTTGGTCTTTGGGATGACGGTTCCTTTGAACTGGTTCAATCGTAATCAAGGTGGCATTGCCGAGGCACGCCATAGGCTGTCCAAAGCCGAGGAAGAAAAAAGGGCGGAAGAATTGAGAATTCAGAAAGCACTGCTAATGGCTCACGGCAAGGTATCTCTTTCGCACGCGAAAGTTATTTCAATCAAGACAGAAGTTTTGCCAGGAGCCCGTGAGGCACTTGAAGCCATCAGTGAAGGTTATCGTTTCGGAAAATTTGATTTGCTGGATGTGCTTGACAGCCAGAAAACTTTTTATCAGGTCCAAAGCCAGTATCTTGATGCGCTGGCAAACTACCACACCGCTGTTGCGGATGTGAATCGCCTGCTTGGAGTTGATCCGTTGGTTCAAAACAAAGAAAAAGGAGCAAATCGTCCATGAAGGGAAAGGTTTCAGTTATCGCGATTCTGGCGCTGGGAGCAGTGTTGGCCTGGGGTGTATTAAATTTTGAAACACCAAAAATTGATGATGAATTGGATTCGAAAATTGATTCATCAGCTCAACGGGGGAAGCACGGTGGTTGGTTGTTTGCGGAACAAGGTTTTCAGGTGGAAGTTAAAATCTTTGAAGACGGCATACCTCCGCAATTCAGAGCCTATGTAACTACTGCAAATGGTGAACCAATAGGTTTTGATGAGGCCAGTTTGAATATTGCCTTAGAAAGATTGGACCGTGTCGATAACATTGGTTTCAATCCTTCAGGTGAATATTTGCTGGGGGACAAGGTAGTGGCTGAACCGCATTCATTTGAAATGACAGTCAATGCTGAATGGAAGGAAAAAAAATATCAATGGAAGCTTTCACAAATTGAAGGCCGGGCAGAGTTTTCTCCGGAGGCGATTCAAAATGCAGGACTGGTTTTTAAAAAAGCCGGACCTGGAAAACTGGTAACAACAATACGGCTGCCGGGTGAAATTGGTCTTAATGAAGAAAAGGTTGCCCACATTGTTCCCCGGGTTGATGGAGTGGTTAAAAAAGTATTTAAAGATTTGGGAGACCAGGTTTTTAGTGACGAGATTATAGCAATACTGGAAAGCCGGGAACTGGCAGACGCAAAAATCACTTATCTTTCCCGCATCAAGCAGGTGGACATTGCCCGGGCAGACCTCGATCGTGAAACACAGGTATTTGAAAACACTCAGCGCATGCTGGAATTGCTTGAAAAAGATATAAACCCGGAGGAGGTATATAGTCAGCTTAAAGACTTGATGATCGGAAAAAATCGCGAACTGCTCATTCCCGCGTTTGCCAAATTGAAGTTGGCAAAGTCTACCTATCATCGAGAAAAAGGGTTGCTGGAAAAAGGTATCTCTTCAGAATCAGAGTATTTAATAGCCTTGGAAGATTACAAAAGTGCCGAGGCCCGCTATATAGCTTTGCGTGAAAAGGTTGCCTACGATGGTGTGTGGTCCCTGCGTCAAAAGAAAAAAACGCTGGAAATTGGTCAGCTTGATCTGCAAACCGCAAACCAGAAGCTGCTGACACTGGGGCTGACTCCTGAAGAAGTGGCCCTGTTGCGGGAGCAGGATGAACAGTATTTTGCCCAATATGAGCTTCGTGCAACTTTAAACGGTACTGTAATCCAGAAACATTTAACCATCGGAGAGGCGGTCAAAAAGGATGATGACATTTATCTCCTTGCAGACCTTTCAAATGTCTGGGTGAATTTTGCGATTCCTGAAAAGGAACTCCAGAAAGTTCGACTGGGGCAAAAGGTGGTCTTTAAAGACGGACATAGAACCATGAAGGCAAAAATGTCTTATCTCAGTTCTATCATTGATGAAAAAACACGAACAGTAACCGGACGGGCAGTGGTCCAAAATAAAAAGGGATACCTGCGTCCCGGCGGATATGTGACGGTAGAGCTGGTTCTTGGTGAGCGAAAAGCTCCTATTGTTGTGGAACCGGATGCCATTCAAAACTTCAGGGACTGGTCGGTGGTCTTTGTTAAATACGGATCAAAACTGGAAGCACGGCCCTTGGATCTGGGAGAAAACGATGGAAGAAGGGTGGAAGTTTTGCGGGGTTTGAAAGCTGGAGAACAGTACGTTCAAAAAAACAGTTATGCGGTGAAGGCCGAGATAGAAAAATCCGGTGCCGCTCACAGTCACTAGGAATAAGTCTATGTTGGAAAAAATCATCGCTTTTTCAATTCGGCAAAGGTTTTTTGTTATTGTCGCGGCTTTGGTGCTTATCGCCGTAGGTGGCTATAATTTAAAAATCCTTCCCATAGATGCCGTGCCGGATGTCACTAACATCCAGGTGCAGGTCAATACAGAAGCTCCGGGTTTTACACCACTGGAAGTTGAACAGCGCATCACCTTCCCGATTGAAACTACCCTGGCAGGTATTCCCCGTTTGAGGTATACGCGTTCTGTTTCCCGTTACGGACTCTCTCAGGTTACAGTCATTTTTGAAGATGGGGTAGATATCTATTTTGCCAGGCAATTACTCAACTCCAAACTTCAGGAAGTGAAAAACAACCTTCCTGAAAATGTTGAACCGGTTATGGGGCCGATTGCGACGGGTCTTGGTGAAATATTCATGTGGTCGGTAGAAGCCAAAAATAAAAACTCCTATTCTCCCGCTGAGTTGAGAACGATTCAGGACTGGATCATCAAGCCCCAGCTTATGAAGATCCCTGGCGTGACAGAAGTTAACAGTGTCGGCGGTTATGTCAAAAATTTTCAGGTATCTCCCGATCCACAAAAACTGATCGCCTATGGTTTTTCGTTCGGAGATATCGTCAGTGCGTTGAGCAGGAATAATGAAAACACCGGTGCGGGTTATATCGAACACAGTGGCCAGCAATACCTTGTGCGAACGCCGGGCCAGGTATCAGGAGTGGAAGATATTCGAAATATAGTGGTAGGTTCCCATCAGGGTGTGCCCATTTATATTAAGGATGTGGCGGAAGTAAGTCTCGGCAAGGAGTTGAGAACCGGAGCGGCGACAAAAAATGGTGCAGAGATAGTGTTGGGTACTGTCTTCATGCTCAAGGGAGAAAACAGCAGAACGGTTTCATTAAAGGTTGCCGAGAAAATGAAAGCGATCAATAAGATTTTGCCGAAAGGTGTGGTAGCAAAAACAGTCTATGACCGAACTCATCTTGTTAACGCCACATTAAAAACAGTTCGGAACAACTTGCTGGAAGGAGCCCTTCTGGTTGTTGCTGTTTTATTTTTGCTTTTGGGCAATTTCCGCGCGGCGGTGATCACTGCATTGGTGATTCCTCTTTCCATGTTATTTGCGGTGACAGGGATGGTGAGCAACCGGATAAGCGGAAACCTGTTAAGTCTGGGGGCTATTGACTTCGGCATTATCGTTGATGGCGCGGTGATCATTGTGGAAAACTGCAGTCGTCGCCTTGCTGAGAAACAGAAGCGGTTGGGCAGAATCCTGAATCAACAGGAACGGTTTGACATTGTTCAAAGTTCTGCCTGCGAAGTTTCCCGGCCCAGTATATTCGGCGTATTCATAATTATGATTGTTTATTTTCCCATACTTACTCTAACAGGGATAGAAGGCAAAATGTTTCAACCCATGGCTTTTACTGTATTGATGGCTCTTGCCGGCGCACTGGTTCTTTCGATCACTTTTATACCGGCGTTAATGGCCCAGTTTGCCTCTTCGTCTTTTACTGAAAATCAGAGCACTGTTTTAAAAGGTGCCAGAAGGGTTTATTCATTCCTGCTGGACATCACCCTGAAAAACAGAGCGTCAGTGATTGCTATTGCTATTGTTCTGGTCACGCTCAGTATTTTATTGAGCCAGAAATTGGGCAGTGAGTTTCTCCCGACTCTGGATGAAAGGGATTTCGCAGTCCATGCTCTCAGGGTTCCGGGTACCAGCTTGTCCCAGGCTGTTTCCATGCAGGACACACTGGAGAAAAAAATAAAGGAATTACCGGAAGTGGATTATGTCTTCACCAAAATCGGCACCGCTGATATTGCCACCGACCCGATGCCTCCAAGTGTTGCGGATGTGTTTGTGATAGTGAAACCCCGTTCGCAATGGAATAATCCGGTACGTGAAAAATCTGAGCTGGTTAGGGATCTGGAAAAGAAGCTTGCCGAAGTTCCCGGTAATAAATATGAAATCACCCAGCCGATTGAGATGCGGTTTAATGAATTGATCTCAGGTGTACGCAGTGATGTGGCGGTTAAAATTTTTGGGGATGACCTGAATAAACTTTTAGAGTTAGCGGATGAGGTTGAACATACTCTGGCCGGTATCCCCGGAGCGTCAGATGTAAAAGTTGAGCAGGTGACAGGGCTCCCGGTTCTTACAGTAGAGTTGGATCGTCTAGCTATGGCACGACTGGGAGTCAACTCGGCGGATATTCAGGAAATCATTCAAATCGCGATTGGAGGTAAAAAAACCGGACAGGTTTTTGAAGGAGACCGGAGGTTTGACCTTATTGTGCGTTTGCCGGAAGACATTCGCACCAAAATGGATCTGCTTAAAGAAACTCCCATCCCACTCATTCAGGATGGGAAAGTAGAACCGCATTCTGTGTTAAGCCGTAGCAAACACTTTAGTGAATTTATTCCCTTGGGGACCATCGCGGAGTTTAAGCTTGTCAAAGGGCCAAACCAGATCAGCCGCGAAAACGCTAAAAGGCGTGTGGTGGTGACCGCCAATGTGCGGGGACGCGACCTGGGTTCTTTTGTGGAAGAAGCGCAAAATTCCCTGAAACTAAAAGCAGAGCCGGGTTATTGGATAGAATGGGGAGGTCAGTTTGAGCATTTGATCTCAGCCTCGCAAAGGTTGTGGCTGGTGATTCCGCTGACTCTTATCTTGATCTATCTATTATTGCTTGCGGCATTTGGTTCCAACACCAATGCTTTGTTGGTATTTACTGGTGTGCCTTTGGCGCTCACTGGCGGTTTCCTCTCCCTGTGGTTGCGGGGCATTCCCCTTTCGATTTCAGCGGCAGTGGGATTTATCGCTTTGTCAGGTGTCGCGGTTCTCAACGGAATGGTTATGATTTCGTTCATCAGTAACCTGCGAGAACAAGGGCTTTCTTTGGATGATGCCATTTGGCAGGGATCGCTCACGCGTTTGCGTCCGGTATTGATGACAGCACTGGTCGCTTCGCTGGGGTTCATACCCATGGCCCTGGCAACAGGAACGGGAGCTGAAGTGCAACGTCCACTGGCAACGGTGGTCATTGGCGGCATCCTTTCTTCCACCGCATTGACCTTGGTTGTCCTTCCGGTCCTTTACCGCTGGTTCCACACCCCAACCGAGGCGGGGGAATTAACAAAGATTCCTTCTACCGAGTAATAGAACCATTGCACGTCCATCGTTGTGTACGCGTTCTGATAACCCAATAAGATATTGATTTTATTAACTTTATTTGAAAAAACTTGAGAAGTTTGTGTTATAGTGGTTCCTGTTCAATTTCTAATTTGACAGGAAACTTCCATGAATAAAGATCAGATCGCTATATACCTCAATGAGCATCCCGAATTTTTTAACGAATACCCGGAGTTGTTGAAAAAAATTAAAGATATAAAAGAAGAAGATCTGCCCATCGAACCGATGAGCACATTGAGTCTGGCTGACAGGATCATCAAGCGCGTTCACGATGATAAAGAACATCTTAAAAGCAAGCTGGAATGGTTGTTCGAAATTTCCCGCGCCAATGAAAAAATTCAGGACCACCTGTTTGAAATTGAAAGACTGGTGCTGACCAGTACCAACCTGGACCAGATGGTTCAGCAACTACAAAAAGAAATTCCCAACCGTTTTGGCATACCGAGTGTTAAAGTTTGTCTGGTGAAAGGGTCCGACCCCTGTGTAGAAAGCAGGTTGCGGCAACGTTATAACGGCACACTGGACGAAACCGTAAAATTCATATGCCAGGAAACCGCTGACGGTTGGTTTGAAAACGGACTCAAACCCATTCTTCGAAGTGAAATTGAAGAATCCGAAATGTTTGGCAACAATAATGAGACCGTTAAATCAGAAGCAATCATACCTATCGTTGCACAAGATGCCATGGTGGGTGCCATCGCGTTTGGCAGTCCCAATCCTTTTCATTTTCATGACGGACTCGGTACCGAGTTTCTCGAACGCATGGCCGACAAAGTCGCCATCTCTATCAACAACATCCTCCTCATCGACCAGCTCAAAGATCAACTGGTGGTCAACCCGGTCTAGAAGACTGGCCAAAAGGATAAGATTATGGACAACCAACACGGCATGATAGGCTTCTTGCCTTCGTCGCTCTGGCTCCTCGCAAGAAAGTCTGTAGGCAAAAAGAATGATTGTCCGCTGGCGAAATCACCCGAAGGGTGTTGACTATTTCCCCTTTCTCCCTGATACTACGAGACCACTTATTTAGAGGAAAAATTGAGAAAAAAGTTGATTTAATTATCGTTCGATAATTCAACTCTTTTTGTTTTTTTAGCTGCCCCCACGGCTAGTGGCGGGATTTTTTTATTAAGGTTACTGCATACATGTTACGAGAAGCTAAAATAGAGGATGCGCAGGCGATCCAGAACCTGATCTGTTTCTATTCTGAAGACGGCAAAATGCTGTTCCGCACGTTGGAAGAAATAGAAGAAAGAATTGCTGATTTTCTGGTTTTTGAAAAGAACAATGAGATCGTTGGCATCTGTAGCCTGAAATTTGGCTGGGACCGGCTGGTGGAAATTCGATCGCTCGGTGTCGACCCGCGTTATCACAGGCAGGGCATTGCCACTCAAATGATTCAAGGCAGTGTTGAACGGGCGTTGTTAAAAGAAGATTGTGATACGGTTTTTGTTCTCACTTATGCGGTGTCGTTGTTCAAAAAGTTCGGATTCGAAATTGTAGACAAGATTCAGCTTCCACAAAAGGTTTGGAACGATTGCCAGGCTTGCCTGCATAAAGATAACTGTGATGAAACGGCGATGAGCCTTTCATTAGTACCGCTGAAGAAAGTAGCGCTCTTGAAAGATTCCGGAGAAGTCCTATATTCTTAAGATAAGGATAGGGAGGATTTTGTTATGTTAGGTCCAATATTCAATGCATTTTCAGGATTGAGCAACGCATCGAAAAGGCTGCAAAACAGTGCCAACAATGTTGCCAATGTTAATACTGCTGGATTCAAGAAAAGCGATGTCAACAGTGTTGAAACCAAATCGGGCGGCACCCGTGTTAATGATATTTCCAAAGTAAACACTCAGGGTTCTTTAATTCCGACAGGTAACCCGCTTGACCTCGCCATTGATGGTAATGGTTTTTTTCAAGTGGCGAATCCAAACGGAGGAGTCAGTTTCACCAGATCGGGAAGTTTCAAACAGGATGCTGCGGGCAACATTGTTGATGCAAGTGGTAACGCCCTGGTTCCGGCGATCAACATTCCGGGAAACAATACCGGCATCAGTGTTGATTCCGGCGGACAAGTATCTGCTCAGGTGGATGGACAACCTCAAGCTGCCGGTCAGATTACACTTGCCAGCTTTCAGAATCCATCAGGGCTATCTGCGGCAGGTGGTAATTTGTTTAATGAGTCAGCCGCTTCCGGTGCACCACAGGTTGGGAATCCGGGTGGAGGGGGACGGGGTACAGTCCGTTCCGGATTTCTTGAAGGCTCCAACGTTGATATTGCTGAAGAGATTGTTGATCAGATTGCATCCAAGGCAGCTTTCAAAGCCAATGTGAATGTCATCAAAACCAATGATGAAATGTTGGGCACCATCCTCGATATAAAAAGCTAACCGGCCAGCGGCCGGTGGCGAATAAAAACCCCGCCGGGTTTTATCCGGGCGGGTTTTTTATTTCCTATTTTTGATTGGTTTGTTCATGACCCAGGAACAAGAAAACTATTTAGTCACGGTTGAAAAGTTTTTTCTCACTTTGAAGGACTCGGGGTTGGCACTTTCCGCCACGGATTATGACCTTATTCAACAATGGGAAAGGCGGGGCATTCCTGTCAATGTAGTTTGTCGCGGAATAGAAAACGGGGTTGCCGAATATGACAGGCAAAATACACGGAAATCTTCCAGAATGAATTTGAACTATCTAAAAGTGTTTGTTGAAGAAGAAATGGAACGGTCCCTGTCATGAAAACTAAGCCCGCTAACAAGATCAAATGTAGTACCTGCCGGGATCACCAGTATGTATTGTCCAACCTGAAGGGCAAAGTTCAAGCTAAAGCGTGCAAGTGTTTTGAATGCGAAAGCTGCCAGGGTACGGGAAGAATATTACAAGAGGATGAAGATGGCATTTCCAGAATCCGCGAATGCGAATGCTCAGCCTTTTCCAAAAAGCTGAAACTATTTAATCAGGCTGGAATTCCTGGCAAATTTGTGCATGAGGGGTTGGAAAATTACGAAGTCAATCCACCCAGGCATAGATCGTTGAAAGATGCTTTAACGCGAGCCAGAACATTCATCAAGGAATACACCCAGATGAAAGGCCAATATAGTCAGGGCCTTATTTTTATGGGGGAGCCCGGACTGGGTAAAACCCATCTTGCAGTTTCTATTATTAAGGAGTTGATTTTAAAACATGGTGTCGAATGCAAATTCGTTGATTTTTTTGAACTGCTCCGTGATATACGCCATGGTTATGGAGAAGATATTTCTGAAGGTGAATTCATCAACCCATATGTTGGTGTGAAAGTATTGGTGATTGATGAGTTGGCAAAAGGCAGAAACACAGATTGGGAACTGACCATTCTTGATCATTTCATTTCTACTCGTTACAACGATGATGACAAGGTGACATTGGTCACCACCAACTTCAAAGACAAACTGAATAATGGAGTAGGACGGGAAGATAATAAGAAGTCCGGACTTTCCAATGCCACCACTCGCTACACTCTGGAAGACAAAATCGGCTCACGCATATTTTCCCGCCTGATGGAAATGTGCAAAAAAGTTCATCTGCAAGGCAAAGATTTCCGCCAGGTATAAAAAAATTTTCCCTTTCAAATTAACGACTTACCAAGCCCCCCTGTTGATCATTTTCTCTTAACGCCTTATACTTTTTTAATATGCTTGGGAGTGTCCAATGCCAAAAAAAGCTGTTGCAGATCAGAAAAAACAATTGCCCGTTGAGCTCAGAGTCGCTGTGTCGTCTGGCAAGCCGACGCGTGAAGAGTTGGCAAAGATCCATATTGCCAAACGCGACTTAAAGTTGACCGATCAATTGTATCGTGGGGTTTTGAATGTGCTGTTTGGGGAAACCTCTGCCAAGGATCTCTCCCATGAACAAATCGATGAACTGCTCACACACTTTAAGAGCCTGGGCTGGGAAAGCAGTTATCCTGCAACCACACAAAAGGAAACGGGCAATAAAAACAAAATATCTGACAAATCAAGTAGTCAGGCTTCCCCAAGTCGAGGACCTGCAACGATGGCACAGCTTGGTTTGATTATGTATTTGTGGAAGCACGGGCCCGGCATACGAAATAAATCCACCCAGGCATTGGACTATTTTTTAAACCACCATTTTCATGTATCAGAGTTGAAAGAAGTAAAGGCCCGCCAAGTGCCAGGCATTCTGGGAGCGATTCGTAAAATGGCGCGTTTGTAGTAAAGGTTGTTACAAGTAAAGGAATCGAACTTAGGAACTCATTATTCTCGATTTGACTTTTTTCAGCTCTTCTTTAGATTGTTCCCTGGTGATTAACCCTTCTCTTTCAAGAATCATTATTGCCAGTTCCACCTCACTTAAAATGCTTTCTGAAATTTTAATTGCGGGGACCTTATTCTCAAGAATAGTTTGAACTTGTTCCAGCAATAAGGGTCTGTCAATAGGTTTGGGGATGAAACCGGATGCTCCATTTTCAATACACTTATCTTTGATGTCGGGTTTGATACTTCCTGAAATTATTAATACGGGGATGGTTGGTTTCCAGGCACGAATGATAGGTAATAAAGCATCTCCTCCCAGACCCGGCATATTGATGTCTGAGGTGATCAAGTCGGGTTGGAATTCATGAATTTTTAAAATTGCTTCGTGACTGCTAAGAGCAGTTTCAACGTTATAACTCTTCTTTAATATTCCTGACAAAAGTAGAGTGGTGGATCTTTCATCTTCTACTACTAAAATTCTCTTTTTTGATCTTGTGTTTGACATACCACTTTCTGGAAATATTGGGTTGGTTAGAATGAGTTATAACATCATATAGCCTGAGACCCACTACCAGAAAAGAATAAAATCTTTCAATATTTCAAAGGTGACAAAAACGATAGAATGTTTGTGTGGTGAGGGAAATAAAATTGGGGCACGTGGGAGGCATTCCTCCTGGAGTCGCCTCCCACGTATGGGGTAATTTTAATTTATCCAACTCTACCATTGGTGGAGGATTAGGAGTTAGCCAATAATCAAAATTAACCCAATAAAAGCTGTTTATGATGGTAAAGGGTTTAGGTCAATCAGCTAAATAAAGATTTTCATCATCAAAATCTATGTTTTTCTGCTGTTTACGCTTGCGGCCTTTCCTTTTTAGTGCCGTATCGCTCAAAGCATTGTTAAAAAAAGACTTCCAGTAGTCATTGCTGAGCTTTTTGCTGGAAAGAACCTTTTTGACTTTGCCCTTTTTATCAAATATTTTGACTTCGTGAAACATGGTACACTCCAAACTTTAGGCCGACCTGTTTGATGATTGACCCGGTTTGGAGGTAAATATATTGCTGAAGCACCTCCGGCCCGGTTGATGAATCAACATGATGGGTCGGTTTCAGCCCGTTAGGCCAAATAAACTTATGAACTGGGTTCTGTTGTATTAATGTAATTCACAGTTTAGGATGTCAAGCATCCAGCCCAGGGTTTATTTCTTTGGCCTGTAAGCTCTTATCGGAGGAAGATTTTGAAACGATTAGCTTTATTTTGGTTTTTTTTGACAATTTTATTGGTTGGGGGATGTGAACAGAAGATGAAAGAGCATCCCTTGCCAGAAACCTTGAAAAAACAACTTGCCCGAAAGGCTGATCCGACCATTCATGATAATGACATATCCGGTACTATTTCTATTTCTCCCGACTTGAAAGTGAACCGTAGCCCCGCAGCCGGGTTGTTCATTTTTGCTCGCCCTGAAGGGGTTGAAGATGGGCCACCTCTGGCGGTTAAACGCCATAGTGTTTTTGATTTTCCTTTCGAATTTGAAATCGGGCAATTGAATACCATGATTGAAGGGACTCAATTTGAGGGAACCATGACCCTTATGGCGCGTCTCGATCAGGATGGAAACAGAAAATCCAGCCCAGGAGATGTTGAAGGGCAAGTGAAGGTCACTGCCGGTCAAAAAGGTGTCCAACTGGTTCTGGATAACCCGATCCAGGTAGAAGCCTACAATATAAAGGGAACCGTGGATGTGAGCGAGGCACTCAAGAACAAGGTTCCTGAAAATGGAACCCTCTTCATTTTTGCCAAATCAGAGGACGTGAGGCGTGGTCCACCTCTGGCGGTTCAACGTATTCCTGATCTGAAGCTTCCTTATGAATTTACCTTGGGTCCCCAGGACATCATGTTGCCCGGGACGGCTTTTGAAGGTCCTATGGTGTTGGCAGCAAGAATAGATGTTGATGGAGATGCCCGCGCTGGTCCCGGTGATCTTGAAGGATTTGTTGGAGCAAAACCCGGCGACCGAAATGTGGAATTGTTATTGAATCACCTCACTGGAGAGTAAGGGGCAGGGGCCTTTCTTATATTTGACAGAAAAAATGGGAAGATATGGGGAAAAAATCACATAAGAATCAGGAGATTTACTAGACAGCTATTAAGCGTAAGTTGTTTTTTTTAAAGGTTTTTAATTTTTTTTCTAAGAATTAACTTGTTTTGAAATCTAAAAATTGTCACATAGCCATCACTTAAGAAGATAAGGTATCACGCCCAAAATGGGATATATTTAGCATGCTTTTTAGATTTATTTGTAGGATCTGAGGGCTTAATAAAGCCTTCTTCAAGAGTGTCGGCGATTATTCTAGAGGCCATAGAATAGTTCTTATCTTCAATAGCAAACCTTTCTCTTAAAGTTGAGTTGGTCATTCTATCGTTAGAAATGTATTTAAGAGTGGCATGTTGATAGCAAGCTCTAATCTTGTCTTTTCTGTCCATTTGGGATAGCTTTTTGAAAGCAAAAAGTATCACTTTGGTGTGGTTTTCAGTTTTTGAAAATTTTGGGGCTGGTAGTTGATAAAGCTCTGTTTGAACTATAATTTTATCAACACCACTTCCCCGTTCCTCACAAATGTTTAATCTCCGCATAAATGATGCTAGCTCTTCATTTCTTGATTGAGGGGGTTCATCTATAAATCTCAGGGTATCTATAAGTGGGACCCCGGAGTTTGTAATTTCTATTCGATCAGAAAATATTTCAATCATAGGGCTATCCCCGGTGATATTAAAATCTTGGTGAATAATTGCATTTGCAACGACTTCACGGACTGCTATTTCCGGAAACATGCTTACCTTTTTTCTGAGAGCCTGACCTAATTGTTCATTACTTGGTAATTGGCTATTTATATATTCAATTAAATTTTGAAAACCAGAAGCATAGCCTCTTTTTCCCTCAAGCTCCTTTAAAGCTTCTATTTTGTTTGTTCCTTTATAAAATATTACACGGACGGCTTTTCGTTTGAGGGAACTAAATTTGGACAGATCTTTTGCGAATAGAACCGCTCCTAAGTTCGTGATATCGTATTTGTTATCACCTTTTTGAAGAACGATCTTTTCTTGTTTTAAACACTCAAGTATCCCGGACTTGCTATCAGGAAGGTTTTTCTCGCTCAACTCGAAGTAGCCAGGGTAATCTATTAACGATAAAACTTCGTCTGAATTAACTCCGCTTTTAGCCACCCCTTTTTCAAATGTTGTTTTTGAACACTGTATCCAAAGCGCTCTTTCCTTCTCAGGATGAGCGTTTAGTGGTTTTTTATAACTTCCGACTCTAATATACTTAGTTCCCTTAAATGCTACAGGAGTATTGCGACACTCTTGAATTTCAAACAAAACTATCGGAAAACCTTTGTAGTTAAATTCATAAACCTCAAAGTTAATCCGTGGGTTTAGATTGGTTGCTAGCCAGTTTTCTAATTCCTGCCCCTTTACGAATTTCTTGCGAGGTTTAAAGTCAGTTCCAACTATTTTCTTAGTTTGATCTTCAATTCCCCAGACTATGTACCCAAACTCTTTTCTATGGAGGCATGCAGAATTTGACAATGCCGATATATATTCCCCAATATCTTCAGGTTTAAAGTTATTTTGTTTGTATTCAATCCATTCGGTTTCACTCGGGTAATTGAGCAAGTCTGCAAGAATAGAGGTAAGTTGTGATTCTGTCATGGCTGGTTGCGTGGGCTTAAAATAAGAAAGTGGTTGATGATTATATACTAATTTTTCACTTGATTTTTCTTTTGGCTGCAATCGCTAATAGTCCCGTTGTAAATAGGCACAGCCAGCTGAAGACATCGCCATAGGTGCTGTAAAAGGTGAGACCTCTCTGTCTTGGGTTGATTTGAGTGATCTGGGCTGCTTCGACAAAGAGTTCTGTTTCATCGCGAAGTGTGCCGTTAGCGGTAATCGTGCCTGAAATACCTGTGTTGGCCGAACGAACAATGGGCACACGATTTTCAACGGCTCGCAACACACCCATGCTCATATGCTGATAACTGGCTGCACTTTTGCCAAACCAGGCATCGTTGGTGATGTTGATTAAAAAGTTAGCGCCATTTTTTACCGCCTGTCTTATCAGGTCGGGAAATATCAATTCATAACAGATCGAGACCCCGGCTTTATATCCCCCTACATCGAATATTGTTGCTTCTTTTCCCCGCCCGAAGTCACCAATCATCTCCACTAGTTTTTCCACGAAGAACAATATTTTTCGGAAAGGGACAAACTCGCCAAATGGGACCAAATGAATTTTGTCATAACGGTTTTGTGTTGTACCCGTTTCCGTTACCAGATAAGCGCTATTGTAATGGATGATGTTTGCTCCCTCTTTTTTCCGGAATGGACTGCCAAACAGAATGGGGATTTGTGTTTGCCGGGCCAGGTCTTTAAGAAACCTGGTGCCTTCCGCATGTTGATTGTAGTAAAAAGGCATGGCTGTCTCAGGCCACACGATCAACTGGGGTTTTGACTGGGCGGCTTTGAGAGTCAGATCGCGATATTTGCTCATTACTACTTTCTGGTATACCGGATTCCATTTCATGAACTGCTCAACGTTACCTTGAATAAGTGCGACTTTTAAGTCAGGTGCTTGTGCTGTGCGGTTCATGGCAAATCCTCCGTAACCTGCCCAGAAGGCCAAGACAAGGATTGTGACTGATAAAAACCTTGGCCCCATGTTGGTTTCTGAATTCCGTTCCCAGGATTTCCAAGACAGGTAGAACCCCACATTGACCAGCATGATGAGCCAGGATACGCCATACACTCCGGTGATCTCGGCCAACTGAATAACGGGCAGTGTCTGAAACTGAGAGTATCCCAGCCCCAACCAGGAAAAACCATATTCAGAGTGAGTTGATCGCATGTATTCCAAAGCCGTCCAGAGAACGGGAGCGAAGAGGAATAGAAGTCCCCGATTGTCTTTGCAGACTCTCCTAATCAGATAGCAAAATAGTGCCGTATAGAATGAAAGATAGGCTGCTAAAAGCCCCAAAACCATGAAACTTACAATTGGTGGAAGGTTGCCGTAATTGATGAGGGTGTTATTGACCCATTTCAAGGCCCATGAATAAAAAATCATTCCGGTGATAAACCCCAACAAAGCTGCTCTTTGTGGGGTTTTGGACTCAATCGCCAAAAATAGTGGAATAAAGGCAAACCATGCAAGAACTTCCAAATTGAAACGTGGGAAGATCTGAACCAAAAGAATTCCACTAAGAGCGGAAAGTAGAATCAGGCGCGGTTCCTTAAGAATTAGGTTTTTCACCAATACTGGTCTATATTAGAAGGTGGAAGTTAAGATTTAATATGGATACACAGGTTTAGTTAAATCAAAACTTTAAGATCGCTTCAACAGTTTTAGGTTTGAGTGTTCTTAAAAACTATTTTAAAAAATACAATCTGGCTTAAGAATCATAGCCGGAACCTTATATATTTTGGAAACAAAAAAACAATTTTTAGATAACCTTAAGAAGGTTTGTCTTTGTCGAAGCATCAAGGCAGGAACTATTATGGCCGCAATTCGGGAAGGATCGCTTACCTTTGAAGCTTTGAGAAAAGAATTAGGTGTGGGAACGGGTAACTGCAAAGCCAAGCGTTGTCGGCCCAAGATCGAAGAAAGAATCAAGGATCATAAAGATAGCTTGAAAGAAGACGGTGAGACTGTTGAGTCTTAGGCTTCAAGAAGCTCCGGCTTTGTTGCTTGCCAGATAAATTGGAACGCAAGAATAGGTATTATTCAGATAGCTTGCTGACTGCTTCTTTTATTCTATGAACTCCCGCCTCAATTAATTCCAATGATGTTGCAAACGACATCCGGGCGTTCGCATCCGCACCAAATGCAATCCCAGGAACAATGGCTACCTTCTGTTCTGTTAAAAGGTATTCCGTGAAACCCAAAGAACCTTTTAGCTCTTTTCCGCTTGGATCTTTTTTGCCATAAAGACTTGAGAAATCCGGGAAGGAATAAAATGAACCATTGGGTTTATTGCAAGTGACTCCGGGGATGGCTGCCAATTGATCCACCATAACATTCCTGCGTTTTTCAAATTCACGGACCATGGCAAGGACATCGTCATGCGGGCCCGTTAACGCTTCAATGCTTGCTGCCTGAGAAATGGAACAAGGCCCCGAAGTGCTTTGCCCTTGCAACTTTTGAACTTTTTTTACAATCTCCGAATCGGCAGCAATGTATCCAATTCTCCAACCTGTCATGGCATAGCATTTTGAGACACCATTGATCACGACGCAATTCTTCTGTGCTTCTTTACTTAGCGAAGCGATACTGGTGTGTTGAAACCCATCAAAAATGATCCACTCATAAATTTCATCTGAGATCAGTAATAAATTGTTATCTAAAGCATATTCAGCTATGGCTTCCAACTCGGATTTTTCGTAAGCAAACCCGGTGGGGTTGCTCGGAGTATTGATCAACAGGGCCCTTGTGTTTGGAGTCAGGACTTCTTTAATCTGGTCAACGGTGATTTTGAAATTGTTTGCCGCGTCAGTATTTATAATAACGGGTTTAGCTCCTGCCAGACCTACCATCTCAGGAAAGGAAACCCAGTAAGGGGCGGGAATGATGACCTCGTCTCCTTCTTCCCATAATGCTTGCGCCAGGTTATAGAAAGAATGTTTGGCTCCGCATGAAACCAAAATCTGGCTTCTATCATATTCCAAGTCATTATCCCTTTTCATTTTGGTAATGATTGCATCTTTCAACTCATTGGTTCCACCGACGGGTGTGTAATGAGTCTCGTTGGCTTCAATGGCTCTGATAGCCGCTTGCTTGATACGTTCGGGGGTATTGAAATCAGGTTCACCGGCACCGAAACCGATTACATCTTCACCATTGGCTTTCATCTCTTTAGCCTTTGCGTCAATGGCCAGAGTCATAGAAGGTTTTACTTGCTCAATGCGTTCAGAAAATTTCATCAGATAATTTTTTTTAACTCCTTGATCACGTCACGAGGTACAAGGTTAGAAACATCACCTCCATGCCTCGCTATTTCCTTGACCAGGTTTGAACTTAGAAAAGAGTATTCTTGGCTTGGAATCATAAATAATGTTTCGATGGACTCATCCATTTTCCTGTTCATTAATCCCATCTGCAATTCAAACTCAAAATCACTGATGGCTCTCAGTCCCTTTATTACAACAGAAGCCTTTTTAGAATGAGCCAGCGAGATTAAAAGATTATCAAAAGGGGTTACTTCGATCTTACTGAATTTTTTTGTAGCGTTTTTTATAAACCTTACTCGATCCTCCAGAGAAAACAAGGGATGTTTGTTGGGATTTAATGCAACCGCGACAATAAGACGATCGAACAGTTTCATGGCTCGGCGCATTATGTCAATGTGACCGAAGGTTACTGGATCAAAAGTTCCTGGATAAAGAGCGATACGATTTTTTTTCATTCTTCAAAAGCCTTTTCGAAAAAGCAGAATTATATCGTCAAAATATAAATAGGCAAATCTTTAAAGAAGAGGCTTTCATATTCAACTTAATATTGGAATAAAGAGACCCAGTTTTTGTGTTCTATCTTTAATTTTTTAGGTGCAATTCTGAATTTTTTTAAAAGATCAAAAAAAATACAAAAACGTATTTTTTCCCGTAAATCTTTGTAAAGTTTGAAAAACATTGATATTTTGGCAATTATTGCCAATTATAAGGAATATAACTGTAATTTTTTTGGCCAGACAAAAACCTAGAAAAATCCTTTAAATATAAAGAGTTATAGGGTTTTAAGGTATTTAAAGTTTTTTTAAAAAATAGAGTGAAAATTTGGTTTTTTGGAACCATATTTACCAGAGTTTCGTTATTATTTTTGAGGATCATTTTTTCTTTTTTTTATTTCCCATATTTTCTTGACATTGCGCGTGAAATTCCCTATAAATGGCCTCATCTATAAAAAAGGGCAGAAGGTTTGATTCGAAATACAGGTCAAAATATGAGAAAAAAAAACACGATTCGCCCCTTAATAACCACTTTGTTTGCTAATAAGTTTTTGTAAGGGGGAATTTATTTTTTCTCAGTCTTTACCCTGTTTTAATGCCATTTGGCGCGGTTTTTAGCGCGTTAGCTTTTTGAAGGTTTTGTTTGTTGTTGTATTTTTTTAGTTAGGAAGGTTGGGTAAAGTAGTACGAGTAGTAGTTTAGTTGGAGGTGAAAAGTCGTGAGGCTTGGAGGCTCCGAAGATGTAGTAGTGAAACAGTTGTAATTGGGTTCGGATTAGCCGAGCCCGCAATTACTAAGATTCACAAGGAGGTTTGTATATGAGGTTAAACAGACGTAAGTTCTTGCAGGTGAGTGCTGGTGTAGCGACAGCTATGGCATTGACGAGCAAGAGGGTTGGAGCTCAGCTGAAGCCCGTAGTGAAAGTCGGGAATCCGCTGGAAGCTTATCCTGACAGACGGTGGGAAGAAGTCTACCGTGACCAGTATAAGTATGAGCGTTCTTTCACGTATTGTTGTTCTCCGAACGACACCCATCAATGTCGTGTGCGTGGATTCGTACGTAATGGCATCTTGATGCGTATCGAGCAGAACTACGATCATCACAAAGTTCGCGATCTGTATGGTAACCAAGCTGACGCAGCGTGGAACCCTCGCATGTGTCTGCGTGGTATGACGTATCCCCGTCGTGCTTATGGCCCATATCGGAATAAATATCCGATGATTCGTGTTGGCTGGAAGCAATGGGCGGATGACGGCTTTCCTTATCTGGACAAGGAAAATCGTGAAAAGTATAAGATGACAAGCCGGGGTACTGACGAATTCGTTCGTTTGACCTGGGATCAGACCTTCACCTATATTGCAAAGGGTCACATTGCTGTTGGTAAAGCTTACAGTGGTGCCCGTGGTGCACAGCGTCTGAAGAATGAAGGTTACCAGCCTGAGATGATCGAAGCAATGGGCGGATCTGGCCCGCGTACTTTTAAGTATCGCGGTGGTATGGGTCTTCTCGGCGTTATCGGTAAGTATGGTATCTACCGGTTGGCTAACATGGTGGCTCTGTTGGACTCCATCATCCGTGGTCGTGGTCCTGGTAAAGTACTGGGCGGACGCGCATGGTCCAACTACACCTGGCATGGTGATCAGGCTCCTGGACATTCCTGGACTCATGGAATGCAGACCTCTGATATCGACTTCGCTGACCATCGTTATGCGAAGATGACCATTCAGTGGGGTAAAAACCTGATCGAAAACAAAATGCCTGAAGCGCATTGGTATACAGAGATCATGGAACGTGGTGGTACGCTTGTATCTATCGCTCCTGAGTACAATCCGCCTGCAACTAAAGCGGACTACTGGGTACCAGTACGTGCAGGTCTTTCTGACATTTCCCTGTTTTTGGGATGTGCCAAAATTATCATGGACGAAGGTCTTGTGGACGTTGACTTCGTTAAGGACTACACAGATATGCCTCTGTTGGTTCGAACGGATACTCTCGTTCGTTTGCATCCGGATGATTTTATTCCGGGTTACAAGGCTCAAGCCCTGCCGAAAGACGGCTTCACCACTAAGTGGATGAAGAACTTCAATCGTGACATGATGCCAGACTTCACCGTATGGGATACCAATACGGATAAGCCGGTAGCAATCACGCGCGAAGACATCGGCGCTAAGATGAGAAAGAAAAATATCGATCCTGCATTGGACGGTGTTTTTGACATTAAACTCGTAAGCGGCAAAACCATCACGGCAATGCCTCTTTACGAAATGTATAAGATTCACCTGAAGGATTACGACGTTGATACGGTTAACCAGATCTGTCACGCTCCTAAGGACTTGATTGTCCGTCTGGCTCGCGACATGGGTACCATCAAGCCTGTTGAAATCCACTATGGTGAAGGTATCAACCATTACTTCCACGCTACGATGCATAACCGTGCATCTTATGTTCCTCTGATGTTGACGGGTAACGTCGGTCCTAAAGGTTCTGGCTCTCACACTTGGGCTGGTAACTACAAGGCTGGTAACTACCAGGGTTCACATTGGTCTGGACCTGGCTTCGCGGCCATGGTTGCGGAAGATCCTTTCAACACAATTCTCGATGCTTCCAAGAACGTTGACTGGAAGAACGTTAAGGGTTATCTGAAAGGTGAGGAAGTCAGCTACTGGGCGCATCGTGATAAAGCGCTGATCGTAAATACCCCACGCTATGGCCGAAAAGTATTTACGGGACGTACGCATATGCCTACGCCTACGAAGCTGGTATGGTTTGTTAACGTTAACGTTATCAACAATGCTAAGTGGTTCTATGAGTTGGTATTCAACACGAATAACAACGTAGACATGATCGTAGCTCAGGACATCGAGTTCACCGGTTCTTGTGAATACAGTGACATCGTATTGGCACCGAACAGCTGGGCTGAGTTCGAAAGTTATGAAATCACTTCTGCATGTTCTAATCCGTTCCATCAGATCTGGGGCGGAACCGGAATCAAGCCTATCTTCGATACCATCGATGATAACTTGATCCATCGTGAGTTCGCACGCCGCATGGCTGAAGTTACCGGTGACAAGCGTTTTGCTGACTTCATGAAGGTTTATGAAGGTAAAGCGCCTAACCGCACCAAAGCTATGATTCGCCGCTTGTTCACGACTTCTACAACGGGTATGGGTTACAACATTGACGATATCATCAACGGTAAGTATGGTGAGCCGGGATGTTGTCTGATGCTGTTCAGAACCTATCCTCGGTCTCCTTTCTGGGAGATGTATACGGAGTCTAAACCTTACTACACGCCTAATGGCCGCATCCAGTTCTACAATGATGAGCCAGAAGCGATTGAGTATGGTGAAAACTTCATCGTTCACAGAGAAGGTCCAGAAGCAA
>CAYFNV010000016.1:0-70954 GCA_964344595.1 uncultured Nitrospina sp.
TTATAAATTACTATTAAAAATTATCAAAAAAGGGCCTCTTAACTAGTCATGAACCAAAATTAATTCAGACAAGAGAGAAATGTAAATCTAATCTGGTTTATGGGGTCTAAGTTTAAACCTGTTTTTTGTTGTTCAAGCTACTTTCAACAAGGTAACGGTAGTCCTACTTATTCAGGTGAGAAGTTTTTTAAAAATCTTTTCTTAAGTATGCGCGATTTTTTCTCAATTCCTAAAACGGCGAAATTGCATTAAATAGTCAGTCAACTGCAGGTCATCACTATTTGCATCTGCATAGAGATAGGTATTGCGTGAGCTGGAATTAAGGGCGAAATTGATTCGATCCAACTGGTTTCCATCCACAAACATCAATGTGTCCCAAGGTGCTTTTACCCGGTAATCGCGGTTTTTCTTTACAAAGCGAATGAAGGATTCAAATGAATTGGCGCACAGGACCGATTTCAGGTTCTCAAGATCGCAGACCACTCTGAGTTGAGTCGAATTGTTTTTAGTCCTTTTTTCCAGTTTTACAGCCAGCGTAGTCTTTTCAGCGGACTGGGTTTTCAGGGCTTTACGAGAGAAATATTCCCTGATTTTTCCCGGAGCAAGGTCATACCGGATATAGGCATGAAAATCGCCCTGAATGAGGGTGTTATAACGGTTAATCGTTACTTGCCCCCAATGCCGCATTCTGAAATCTGTACTCTGACTGGCTTTGGCAAGGTTGCCAGCTCCCTGTTCACATTCTTCCATTGATAAATCTGCAGCGCAAACCAGGTTTTCCAGTTGCAATTTAGCTTTAAAAATTCCTCCATATTTTTCCTGAATTTTTTCATACATCTTTTTCCTGGGACTCCAGGTTTTAAATGGGTCTTTCAGCAGGCGGCTTCTCATTTCAGATGGAGAGTCGTTGTATCCGAGAATGAGTTTCCCCGGGTTGTCGGGAGTAGTGTGAGAAAGTGTAATGATGATTTCTTGCCAACCGCTGGTTTTAAGATTATTGGGCAGCTTCACCAGAGCCAGACTTTCGTATCCTTTCAGGCATTCATTGTTGGATATTTCTTGTGAACAATAAAACTGCTTTATACGTAGATTTTTAGAAATTTCCTGTTTCAAACCACGGATTTTATCCAGAAATGCAGTTTGTTCATCCCGACTCATTTGTTTTTTCAGGAACTGGCTGACTTCATCTTTAGAAGCACTCCAGGGAATCAGGATGGTGTGGAATCCTGCTGTTTTCAAAAACCGGTCACTGATACCGATGATTTTATAACTGGGATTTCCGGAGTTGATAAAAACTTCTTTCAAGGTTCGGGTGCCAGTCAGGCATTGCTCTATAAGAGGGATCTGGTCTTCGGTAAACCCTATTCTTTTTATGAAGGGGAAACACTCAAGCGATTGAACACCGAATTGTTTTTCCAGTTCGTGTTTTTCTTTCAGGAGTTTGTGAAACGTGTTTGCATGTAGGGAAAAGGGAAAGATGAAACACGCACTCAGAAGAAAAACGATTAATTTCATTTGAAAGGACATATAACCAGTCTACCACCCTCAGTTGAAGGAGACAAAGAGTGAAATTTAGAGAACTCAGCTGGTTCTTGCCGATTAGTTTCAGGTTAAAAACTCAAAAATAATAAGCCAGTTCTATTTGCAGGATTTCATCGTCGCGTGACTCGAAGAAAAAGTCTGTCGGAGGTTGATTGACGAAAGCTCGGAACTCTGTAGTCAATAGCAGATTGTCGCCAAACCTGTGACTGGCTTCCAGAAACAGGAGCCGGGCTGAGCTGTCGATGTCTTGTACCCAACCGAACAAGGCTTCTGTGCTGGCCGAGTTGTTGAAGGAGAGCCGAAGCCCACCTGCCAGATCATTTTCAAATGTATTGGTGGCTTTGCTCTTTCGAGTGTCATACATCCATTCTCCCAGGACACCCAGATCCATTTGCGAATTCCACACCCGTGTGAAGGTGTATTCGAACCCCCCGCTCCATGCATAATAGTTTTCATTTCCCAGACCTGAACGATAGAGTGCTTCTCCTTTCCACAACCATTCTCCTGTGACAAAAGATAAATCCAGGCTGGTTTGGTTGATTTGTTCATATCGAGGAATTTTGATGGCGTCACCGTTGGAGTTCGTGCCATCGAGCAGGGAGGGTTCCCGGCTAGTGCCTATAAACTGGGAGATGCCAATGTCCCAATCGCCAATAAAATGTGAATAGCGAAAAGCCCAGTCGCTATGCCATTCTTCGGCAGCGCTTTCAAATTCGGCCTGGTCGACATCTATCACAGCGGCACCTCGTAACCTTCCGCCTTTTCCCGGAAATGTTCTCTCGCGGAAGTAAGGCAGCCAAAAAAGGTCAAGCGTTCCCCAATCGCGGGAAAAAGATATATTGGCCATGGGTTGTCCGAGTTTGTCTTCAAAATCGATATTCTCCACCAGGTCGAACTGGTTGATGATATCTATAAGATGAAAAATTTCTGTTGTTCCCCAGAATACTTTTCGGACTCCCAGTCTCAGTTCAAAATCATCCTGAAGCCAGAGAAAGGTAAGTTCCCTTATATCAAAGTGGGTGCGTTTCTGATCTGCGCTATTGAGACGGTAAAAAGGAACAAAGGTGAAACTGCTTCCACTTTCAAACTCGTGGTAATACTCGGGTTTGAATACGAGAGAGGCAGAGTGATCCTTCTGCCCTATGTATCGGGCGCTGTTTGGATATAACCGTGTTTCTGCACTCACAAAACCGGTTAATTCATGTGCCTGCGAAGTTGTGGCGAACAATCCAGCTGCAATGCAGGATAATAATAAGCTGCGGCCTGGAACCTTGAAAACAGGCATTGTTAACGGGTACGCTTGAGACTGTTTTTATTAAAATCCTTATCGCTCAATCCGGTCTGGAATTTATAATCTGACCAGGTCAGTAAAGTGCTTTTTCCGGTTTGGTGATTTTCCATATACATTTTTCCCGGGTACCAATATTTACCCAGATATTGTTTGAAATCGGTTTGAGTCAAGGTTTTTAAAGCTGTGTTTTTACGATCAAAAAACTCAATTCGAAGGATTTTATAATCTTTCTGATCCAGCCACACTACCTGCCGCGTGTATCCCGAGTTTTTATAGACCGGATAGCGTTCAAAAACAAAACATTTTTCTCCCTCATACTCTTCGTCTCGAACCCACTTATAATTATATTTTTCCACTTCCTGACTGGTGATATCCTCATAGGCGAACTCGCTGCCCATAAACGAGCCTGATTTATTCGCAGAACTGATCCTTTTGACACGCTTCAGTGCGGGCAAATAAAGCCACTGGTCATCAGTGCCAACCTTATGCGTAAAATTGAGAAGTGCCGTTCCTTTCACATCACGAGGCCGGTCAAATATAGAGAGCGACTTGTCTCCATCACCATCAACCTCCAAAGTTTTGTTCCTGATGTTGCGAGAGCTTTCTTCGCCTTGACGGTTTTTTAAAATCATCACCATGTTTGCGGTGAAATCCTGGAACCCGTTGTCCCTCCTGTCGTCTTCTTTGGCAATGGCGAGTCCTTTTTCCTCAGGAGTTTCAGCCAATGCAGGGCCAACGATAAATAATGTTGTTATAGATAAAATATAAATAATGCGTCTCATTAAACTTCTCCCTGATTTATGGGTAACTTTTGTTTTACTTTTTTGTCTGGTCCAGTCTCATTAAAAGAGTTGGCAGGAATAGAAAATCCGCTAAAAGGGCGCAAAGAATGGAAATTGTGGTCATGGCCCCTAATTGGACATTCATCCGGAAACCAGAAAGAGTCAGTACTAGAAAGCCACAGACCAGAATAACAGATGTCAGGAACAGGGCGGTACCCACTGTGTGGAAAGAATAACGTACAGCTTCTTCTGTTGTTTTCCCGAGTTCCTTTCGGGCTCGGCGATACTTACTTAAAAAATGTACCGTATCATCGACAATGATTCCTAATGCGACAGGAGCTACAACAGAAACTGCCAGACCGATTTCACCTACAAACCAACCCCATATACCGAAAGTCATGACCATTGGAACCAGATTGGGCACTGTGCTGATGAGCCCAAGTTTGAAACTTCTAAGAACTCCAATCAAAATGGCAGATATTAGAAGTAATGCCGCCAGGGTTCCCACCATCATGCTGTCAATGTTACGCATGGCAATGTGAGAAAACATAATTAGCGGACTTGCTCCATGAGAAGCCATCTCTGGGGGGGCGTTCTTTTTCAACCATTCCTGTGCCGACTGTTCCAGGTCCAAAGCATCCTGAGTTGATATGCTTTCGAGAATAGCGGTAAACCGGGTGGAAGATTTGTCTATATTTATCTGGTTGTTCAGATCCAGACCAAAAGGCAATGACAATTCATACAGTAACAGGTACTGGGCCGAAAGGTCCCGTTCTTCAGGAAGGCGGTAAAAGGATTCATCATCTCCATGCATATTTTTATTCAACCGTTTCATGGTGTCTGTGAGGGTTGAAACATACATCACTCCGGGTTGCTGGCGGTACCAATCTGCGAACTCTTCCAGTTTTTTAAGATAGTCGGGGTTGCTGATGCCTCCCGATTCTCCTGCTCCAAGAGAATACTCTATGGATTCAAACCCTGTTAACTGTTCTTCGACATAGTCGTTGTCGAGTCGAAACTGGTATCGAGTGTCAAAATATTCATTAAATTTTTCATCGATAATATTTCGTGGAATTTGAATGGATAGAAACGTAATGATTAATATCATGCTCCAGAAAAGCAAATTCCTGTTTTGGATTACCCAGCCACCGAGAGAGTCGATAAACCCGTTATGAGAAGAAGAGTCAGTTTTCACCCGTAATGGTAAGACTGCCATCATAGCTGGCAGAAAAAAAACAGAATAAATGTAAGCTGCCATCACTCCAACAGCTACAATGTTTCCGAGATCACGGAACGGGGGTGAATCGCTGAAATTCAGACTTAGAAATCCGATTGCCGTTGTGAGACTGGTGATGAAAACAGGTTGATGATTCACCCGTAACGTTTCCCGGATTGCTTCGTATTTGGGTTTCCCATGCCGCATCTCATAAAAAAGTGTGACCAGAATATGGATGCTGTCTGCCACGGCAAGAGTGAGTATGATCGTCGGTGCATTGGCGGAAATTGGGGTCAGTAGAATGCCCGACCATCCCGCAACACCCATGCCTGTAAGAATCGAAAATGCCATGATAAGAATGGTGGTTAAAGTGCCCCAGAAAGTTCGTAGACTGAGCGCCATGATGATCAGGACTATGCCATACATAAAAGGCACAAGCGATTTCATGTCTCCCTCTCCAGCTTCATTAAAAGCGTTATCCATGAACACAACTCCAGTCAAATAGATGTTTACATCTGGAAATTTTTTCTGGTACCTGTCTTTCATCTCGCGGACAAAAGCAACGACTTCTGGAGTTTCTGTAACGGTTTTTTGAGGTCGATTAATGGTGATATTTATGCCAGTGATGTCTGATTGCCGGGTGATCAGCCGGTTCAACAGGAGTGGTTCAGCCAGTGCTACCTTTTGGACATTTTTTAATTGTTCGTCTGTAAAACTAAGGGCATTTTCAACTAGGTCCTGAACTACCAGATCGTCTTCCTCCGACCAGGTGTATTGAAAATTTGTGACAGAATCGACCCGGATGGAATAGGGAATTTGCCAGGATTCCCGGGTGATTTCTTCAATAATGGCCAAAGTTTGTCGAGTGAAAACCTTGCCGTCTTTAGGTTCAACGGCGAACATCACATTATCGTTTTTGGTATAGGTGTTCTGCAGAGTTTCAAAGGCGAGTAATTGCGGGTTGTCTTTGCTGAAAAATACCCGGTAGTCAGTCGAAAAACCGAGAAAACGTCCGCCTGAAGCTGCAATAAAGACAATCAGCAGAGTTGCAAGTACGATCCACCAACGAAAACGGATGACCCAAACACCAAATCCATTTATAGAGCCTGTTTTCATAATAAATATTAAATATTTTTTAAAATATTTACTTATATTGGAAATTTTTTTAGTTCTTCAAACCTTTTAATAATAAGGAAACCACTGAAAGGGCTTCTTTCCTCAATTCTTCTAATGGGAACGCATCCATATATCTTGGGGCTATAAATTTTATTAGAGAAGCCTGAATGCCCTTTGCAGTTTCCAGAACATCCTGAACATTGAAGTCTCCAGACCGGTTTCCTTCGGAAAGAATTTCTGAAAGTAGAGACCTTTCCTGCTCCATGTATTGCAAAACGATACCCCAGCTTTCGCGAGAGATGAAGTCAACCAGCTCCATTAATGCAGGCTGGTCTGAGAACTGATGGTACATGTAGTCCAGGACTTCAAGAGTAAAGGCCTGCAATTTTTTTTCTGGACTCAGCTTGTGATTGCGGACAATTTCTCGAACGATATCCAGCTTTTGCTGCATACATCGCTTGGCGCAACCTTCTCCTATTTTCTTTTTATTATCAAAATAACGGTACAGATTTCCGGCTGACATCTCGCAGTCTTCGGATATCTCGGCCATAGTGGTTTTGCCGAATCCAAAATGGCGAAAGCGCATAAAAGCTTTGTCCAGGATGTTGTTTCTTATTTCTTCTGTTGTTTCTTCAGCAAATTTCATCTTGGATTTATAGTAAATATTTTTAAATATATTTACTATGGTGACAGGAAGTTCTGTGAAAATCAATACATTTTGCTGGATACTTAAATATTTTCGTTTTTTATAAATAAGATTAGAGCGTTGACTTTAGTTTTTTTTTGATGTAAAAATAAGATCAGTATTCTGATCTTATTTGCAAGGTGTTGTGATAATCTTTTTTTTATATGTATTTAGGTAGTAATCAATGCGTGAAATTTCTGAAAAACAGCTAAGAAAAAAGGTTGAATCGATAAATCCACACTGGGTTAACCTGCAAATTGATGATGACTATAGAGCGATGAAAAGGCGCAAGTATTTCGAACTTTTCTATCCCTTGGTCACTGCTGAGGTACAACGAGCAGTGGTATTAATGGGACCGCGACGGGTGGGAAAAACCGTTATTCTATGGCAAACCATTCAAGAGCTTATTGATAACGAAGTTGACCCTAAAAACATTCTCTTTCTCTCATTAGACACCCCGATTCTTCATCCTTATTCTTTAGAAGAACTCCTAGATATTTATAAAGAAATTTTATCAACAGAAGACTTGTCAGGCAAAACAATCATATTTGATGAAATTCAGTACTTGAAGAACTGGGATATCCAACTCAAAGTGTTGGTTGATACTTACAAGAATACCAAGTTCATAGCCTCCGGTTCTGCGGCAGGCGCATTAAAGAGAAAGAGTCAGGAGTCAGGAGCTGGTCGTTTTACAGACTTTATGCTTCCTCCGCTAACCTTCCATGAATATCTTGAACTTTTAGAATTGACCGAATCCTTGATAGATATTAAGGAGGACACTTCAAGTATTGAGAGCGAGTTTTTCCCAAAGGATATTGTTGAGTTAAATCGCCAGTTTTTAAATTATCTACACTATGGTGGTTTTCCTGAAGCGATATTTAATGAAGAGATTAGAAAGGATCCGCAAAGATTCATTCGCAGCGATATCATCGACAAAGTCCTTTTGCGTGACTTACCTTCCTTGTATGGAATTTTGGATACACAGGAATTAAACAGATTGTTTTCTACTCTCGCTTATCAGACAGGCAACGAAGTATCTCTGGATGGTTTGAGCAAATACTCTGGGGTAGCGAAGAACACCATTAAAAGGTATATAGAATATCTGGAAGCCGCCTTTTTGATACAAACGGTACAACGTGTAAATGATACTGGAAAAACATTCAGGAGAAAAAATTACTTTAAAGTTTATTTAACCAATCCTTCCATGTATTCGGCTATTTATGATCCCCCTTCTGAAGGAGAACCAGAAATACTTGCGAGCTTGGTTGAAACATCCATCTTTAGCCAGTGGATGCATAGCTCAACACAGATGAAGAAAATCTATTATGCTCGATGGAAAGGTGGAAAAGGGGAAGTCGATATTGTTTATATGCATAGCGGTACGCCAGATTGGTGTATAGAAGTAAAGTGGAGTGATCGTAATATTGACAACCCTGAGCGATTTACTAATGTGATAACTTTTTGTAAAAATAATAGTATTGAGATAGCTACAATTACGACAAAATCTAAAAGTTCTTCAGCTGTAATTGATGACATTGAATTGGGTTTTGACCCTTCATCTTTATATTGTTTTAAGGTTGGGTACAATCTAATGAAGTATATCGATAAATAAGGAGACTTCTATTATATTGTTAAGTATTAAACAGAGACAGTTGTTGCGCCGATGTGTTTGTAGGCTTCGAGGGAGCGTTGATGGCAAGTGAGGACAAGAATCTGGCGCTGTTGGCTGAATTGATTGAGAATTTTTATCGCATGATCGTCTCTCTCATCATCGAAATTAACGAACACATCGTCCATTACTGCCGGGAGCGGTTCGGAACGGGTTTCATACTCATCAATCAATCCTAGTCGCATTGCAAGGTAAAGTTGTTCGCGTGTGCCCCGGCTCATTGCTAGAATTCCTTTTCTTTGATGCCGATCGTTTTCGATCAAGACTTCATCTTGATCGATGGTTTTGATGATTCGGCGATAACTGCCCCCAGTGATTTGAGTGAACAGGTTTTCTGCTGAGCGGATCACCCCTGGTTGCCGGGTTTTTTCATATTCCTGCTTGGCGGAATCAAGGAGGACTAAAGCTCCTTTATATGCGGCCCATTCATGTGCCAGAGATTGCAGTTGTTGCTTCATGGATTCCAGTTCTGTTTGTTTTGCGAGCAAGTCGTTATTAGTAGATAATTTTTCGATCTCGTTTAAAGTTTCGCCGATTTCCTGTAATAATTGTTCACGATTGTTATGCAGTTCTTCCAATTCAACCTCAAGCCTGCTCAATTTTTGCTTGATTTCTTCTAGAGGAGAGGATTGGATGGCTTCAACAAATTTATCAAAATGTTCTCCCAGCCCTATATTTGATTGAATGATTCCTCGTTTCTGAACGACTGTTTCTTCCAAAGATTTTTGCATTTCCAGAATGGATTGCATGCGCATAAAGTCCATAGAATCTTCTGCGCCTGCAGAACGGATAAATCTGGCAAGATCGTTTGAAACCTTTTCGTGTTGGTTTTCAAGGTTTTTAAGCTTGTCGGTTTGGCTCTGGAATTGAATTTCCAGCAGGTTACTTTTTTCCCGTTTGGATTTATTTTCATCAAATGACTTGCAAATAATTTCTATATTCATGTGAAGATCATTTTTTAAAGAAACTCCCGGAACAAGTGGTTCAAGAGCATGAACACTTTTTCGAGTCTCTTCGCATATAGTTTCCATTTGCAAAATTCGTTCATCCAGCCTTGACCGCTGGGCGATCATGGTCTTGATCTGTCGAGCTGTTTTTGCAATGTTTTTGGTGGTGATAGGGGCAATGCTAGAGTCCAGGTTTCGATCTATCAACCATTCTCGCCATTCCTCGAATTTATCGTCCAACTCTTTCTTCTTTTGTTCGCATTGGCGTTCAAGATTTTTCTCGGCCAGGTCTTCTTTGTTAAAATCATTTTTGTCTTTCAAAGTCTTTTTGAAAAGAAAAATACCTCCTGCAACAAGAATCATCGCCACTATTAAAAGAGGGATATTCATGAAGTACCCACCAAGAATTACCCCCAGCAGTCCCGTTGCTGTAAAACCGTAATAAAACATTTTTAGCCATTCTGGGATATTCCCTCCTTCAGACATTTTTTCAGCTTTTGCTCTTCGATGGCTTTCAAGTCTATCTTGATATAAATCCTTTTCTTTCCTCAAGCTCTCAAAGCTGTCATAAAACTCATCTATTTGACCTTTTTCCGCCTCAGTTAAGTCAAAGGTCATCACGGAATCTTCATTCCAGTTTCGGTCAATGGATTTGATCTCTTCAGCAATATGCATATCCAGGTCTTCCCGCTCGAAGCGGACTCTATCCATGTCCTGCAAGGCCGATAAAACGGATTGGATAGATTGTTGAAGTCGATGAACACTTTCTTCATGTTCTAACAGGTCATGGTTTACTGTCAGGGCTTCTCGATTATCTTTCATTGTTTGAAGAGCAGACTCTTCTTCTTCAATGCGGAGTAACAGGTTTTTCTTTTCCGCTTTCATGATTTCAAAAGTCTTTAATCCGTTTTCAGGAAACTGAGAAAGGTCTTCAAGAGTCTCTAGTTTATTTTGTGCTTCCAGGTACTGGATGGTGTCTTCATAAAGTCTGATTTGTGTTTCCAGGGTACGCTTGCCAGACTCCAGATCCTCCAGGGAATTCTGCACCTTGATTTTTTGCTCCAGCATCCTGCTATGTTTTTCCTGGAGTTCATCAAAAAGCGTAAGATTTTTCTGGATTAGCAAAATGTCATGCTCGGAGGTTTTTATTTTTTCCATCAAAGCACCCATTTGTGAGGAACCTCGTGGACGAAAAATTTGTGTGCAGTATGATTCGATTTCTTTTTCTATATCTTTCAGCGAAATATTTCCCAGTCCGAGCCCTGCACCGTAAATGCGACTTTTGACTTCATCGCTGTTAAGGGTATTGAAATCGTGCAATTCATCTATAGTGAAAGCATAGATATTTCTGTATATATCTTTGGAGGCGTTCCCCAGAAGATGATTTAAAACAGATTGTCCTTGCAGGACTTCGCTGGGAGTAGAAACCCTGACATTGCCTCCATGTGTTCCTGGGCTTCTTGAGATAATCAAATCTTCACCGTTCTGCAGAACGGCTTTCAAACTGCCACCGAGCGAACCACCATGAACGGGAGCATATAGATTGGTTTTATCTTTTTTGGTTGGAAAACCGAAGAGGATGCGCCGAATAAATTCCAGCAGAGTTGTTTTCCCAAACTCATTTTTCCCGTATATGATGTTGATTCCGGGTGTCAGTCCGGTGATGCGTTTATTAGCAAAAATTCCGAAGCCGTCTATATGAATTTCGCGTAATTGCATTATTTCCCCTATGGATTTTCGCGGTTGACCAATTGATCAAGTGCCAGGTTGCGTGCTTTGATTGTGATGCTCTCAATATCCTGTTCATTCTCTAAATATTTTCTTCCCACCCACGACTCGAATACTGGTTTTATGGCTTCTTTGATTTTATTTTGCAGTTCTTTGTTCTTATCGTCTTCACAAAGGTTTAACAGATCGGCGACAAAGTCCTTACCGTCCTTCAATGAGTCAATGTCATAAGTACCTGCTGTTTGGCAGGAAAGGTCCACAAGAACCCAGGGAGAATGGACTTCAAAAAAAGTATGAATTTCTTCCTCCAAAGCCTTGAGGGCTCCCTGTTTTTGCAACTCATTATGTATTGTGGTTCTACCTGTCAAAGCCAGACTTGCAACCAGTCCCTCACGGGTCAATGCTTCTTTGGTGAGTTCTTCCACCTTTAGCTGCATGGCTCTCAGTACTTCATTGATGCTGGTGGCATCACTGACATCAATTGAGGCAGAACGATAGCTTACGACATCAATGGGCACGAACCTTATATTGGCAGGAGCGTCAGAATTAAGGGTGACAAGACAACATCCTTTGGGCCCCGCTTCTTTTAAATGCCTTGCCTGAGTGTTACCTGAATAAACAATTGATGGATTAATTTCACGCAGAACTTTAAACTCGTGGACATGTCCTAGAGCCCAGTAATCAAAATTGCTGGCTATTAAATCCTGTAGACTGCATGGAGCGTAGTTATCGTGTCCGGGGTGTTGCCCGACATTCGCGTGCAGGAGTCCGATTGCAAAGCCTTGATCATTTTCTTTTTTAAACTTTAATGCGAGATTTTCCTTTACTTCTTTTTGTGGATAGCTGATTCCGTAAACCCAGGCCAGTGTTTTGCCTTCCCTGATTACAGGGAAGCGCTCGACTTTGTTTCCAGGAAAAATGGTAGTGCTCTCTGGCCAGTCCAAAGTGTGAGACCAACTGTTGGACGGGTCATGATTACCATGCACAATAAATGAAGGAATTCCTTTCTGTGACAATTCAAGAAGACCTCGGCGAAATTTTAATTGTGCCTGCAGGCTTCTATCAGCACCATCGAAAATATCTCCGGCTATGAGAACGGCATCTACTTT
The DNA here is from genome assembly GCA_964344595.1 of uncultured Nitrospina sp. Lineage (GTDB taxonomy): Bacteria > Nitrospinota > Nitrospinia > Nitrospinales > VA-1 > LS-NOB. The sequence goes on from CAYFNV010000016.1 coordinate 12,086, forward strand.
TTCTTCCACAGCAAGTTTTACGATATTATTGAATGCCTTAAATGTGGATTCCCGAAGGCGCTCAGTGATAGAAGGTACTTGGGAAGCAAGACCTTTGAAGGGGCTGTCAATATGAAGGTCTGAGCAATGAATGAATCTAAAAGAAGTCATAATCAATTCTTTCAAGCTTCAATAATGCCTGAAATGCTCTGGGTTAATTAGTGTAAGTTATTAAACTTCAATAGTATAGCCCATGTGTTTTATTGCCTCAACGACTTTCTTGAAGGTTTCGCTTCTGAAATCAATACTCGAAAGAGTTGGAACGGAACAGGTCAAATACCATCCTAATTAATTATGGAATACCGTCGGTTTGGAAAAACAGAAGAAAAAATCTCTGTAATTACTCTCGGAGGGATGCGTTTTAAACATGGATGGACTCCACCCCGAACACATCTTCCTGCTGAATCGGTGCAAAATTGTATTGAAATCACACGGCAGGCTCTGGAACTTGGGATCAATCATATTGAAACGGCTCATGGATATATGAAAAGTGAAAACCTGTTTGGGGTTGCACTTAAAGAACTGGGTATACCTCGCGGGAACTTCAAGATGATGACCAAGGGAGCCCCAATGACAGGAGATGAAACTCGCGCACTGGTTGAAGAGCAACTGCACAGTCTAAAACTAGACTATATTGATTTTTATGGATGGCATGGGATTAATAATGAAGAGAGATTGAAGGCAGCAATTAAGCCAGGGGGACCGGTGGAGGTATTACATAAATTGCGGGAAGAGGGACTCATTAGGCATATTGGCTTCTCCACGCATGGTTCTCTGGATATCATTCTGCAAGCTTTGAATACGGATCTTTTTAGTTTTATGAATCTGCATTTTTATTATTTTTTCCAGCGCAATGAGGAGGCAGTGCGATTGGCGGGACAGAAGGATATTGGTGTGTTTATCATCTCTCCAAACGAAAAAGGTGGCCTGTTGTGGAAACCTTCCCGAAAAGTAGAGGAATCCTGCCATCCTTTAACGGCTATCCAGTTTAATGGACGATTCTGCTTGAGCTATCCTGAAGTTACGACTTTAAGCATGGGGATTCATGAGCCAGAACATTTCCATCAAAACCTTTCCATCCTGAATGGAGGTGACTATGCTTCACCGGCAGGCCGTCTTCTTAAGGGAAATATGGATGATCTTCTTTCTAATACATCCGACCTATGTACTTTATGCTCGGAATGTTTGCCTTGCCCTGAAGAGATTAATATTCCTGAAGTGTTACGTTTTCGAAATTTGCTGGAAGCTTACGATATGGTGGATTACGGCAAATTTCGATACAACATGTTTGAAGGTGAAGGGCATTGGTTCCCGGGAAACTTTGCTTCAAAATGTACCGAATGCGGGGATTGTTTGGAACGCTGTCCTGAAAATCTGGAAATCCCTAAATTATTGAAGAGAACCCATAAGAACTTATTTGACCGCAAAGCCTGGGTAAAGAATCAGGTTTTCCAGTTGGCAACTTCGCTTGTCAAGTTTTTCCGTAAATTTATTCCAGGCCTTGTTTGATTGGGTAGAATTTCAGGTCGCAGAACTTAATGTGTCGGTCTGGCGATAAACTTTCAGGATATGTGCGGGTTCAGAATCCGGGAGTTCCTGAACAATTCTGATCATTTCAGGGAGCGCATTTTTAAAAGCATCAACAAGCTTCGGCTCAAAATCTTTTCCGCTAGCATCTTCAATTATCTGCATGGATTTTTCTATAGAGAAAGCTTCCTTGTAATATCTTTTGCTTGTTAGTGCATCGAAAACATCACAAATTGCAACGACACGTCCGGCCAAAGGAATTTCTTCCCCCTTTAAACCACGAGGATAACCAGATCCATCCCAACGTTCCTGATGAGTGAGGGCAATGGTTTCCGCCATTTGCATAATTGCGGAATGGCTCCCTGAAAGGATCTCTGCACCGATTTCAGGGTGTTTTTTCATAATTTCCCATTCCTTTTTGTCCAGCTTTCCCGGTTTTAGCAGGATTTCATCAGGCACACCAATTTTCCCAACATCATGCATTGGGCTGGCTTGAAGTATGAGTTGGCACTCTTGGTCGGTCAAACCAATTTCTTTTGCCAGTTTTTCAGAGAGTCGGCTCATGCGAATGACATGCATTCCTGTTTCGTTGTCCCGGTATTCTGCTGCACGACCAAGACTCAAAATGGCTTCCTGTCTACTTTTTTCCAATTCCCGGGTTCTGTCTTTTACTTTGAGTTCCAGACTACGGTTTTGATCGCGGACCTGATTATGGAGCAGGCGAATTTCCAGCATGTTGGAAATTCGGTGAGCCACCTCAGTGATATCAAACGGTTTCTCGATAAAATCCCGAGCCCCTGCAGAAAGAGCATTAAGCCGGATATTGCGAGCAGATTGGGCTGTTAAAACTAATATCGGTGCGTAGGAATCTTTTTCAATTTCCTGGAGTTGTTTCATTACCTGAAAACCATCCAGATGGGGCATATTTAAGTCCAGCAATACCAGGTCGGGTTGGAACTCTTTGTATAGACCCAGAGCTTCTCTGGAATCCAGGGTGCTCTTGAAATTAGTGTACCCTTCATTTTCGAGAATATCTTCAAGCAAGGATACATTTCCCTTTTCATCATCAACGATCATAATTCTTGCTTTCAAGAAATCAATCATTAGATATTTTCTTACCCCTTAACTAGAAAGTTTATGGATTTAAGTTCGTCATTAATAATATGTCTGAATTTATCTATATCAATGGGTTTGGTGATATAAGACTTAAATCCATGAGACATAGCTCGTTCAATATCCTTTTTCATGGCGTTAGCGCTTATGGCGATCGCTGGGATATGATGTGTTTCTTCAAAATTTCTCAGACGTTTTAGTGCTTCGATTCCATCGATATCTGGAAGGTTTATATCCATTAGGATCAGGTCAGGTTTTGAGGACCGAGCCATTTTGATTCCTATTTCCGCATGGGTTGCTGTGATCAGTTTTATTTCGGAGTATTCCGTTAAAATATCTTCAACCAGTTTGAAGTTGGCAGGGTTGTCTTCTATGTATAAGAGTGTGAAGCGTCCGATTCCGATCTTGCAGTAATCTTCATCATCTATGGTTGCGAATGTGGGTTCGCTTGGTTTGGACTGCTTCAGACAAGTGGGAAGTTTGATATAAAAAGTACTTCCTTCACCCACTATGCTTTCTACACCGATGGACCCATTCATCACTTCCATTAGTTTTTTTGAAATGGTCATTCCAATACCTGTCCCTTCAATTTCGCCGTTTTCTGCTCCAAGACGGTTGAAAGGATCAAACAAATGATCAAGCTTTTCTTCAGAAATACCCATTCCAGTATCTCTGATATTAATTCGGAGCATAGAACCTTCCTCAATTTGTGAGGAGAGGGTGACAGATCCTCCTTTGCGATTATATTTGATTCCGTTTGATAGCAGATTGAGCAAAACTTGCTTTAAACGAATTCTGTCGGCTAGTACATAAATCTTTTTAGCAAAATCTGTCTGGTCAATCAGGTCAATATTGAAATCTTGTGTAAGAGGATTAACAATTGTAATAACTTCTTCTACTAAATCGGCAATGCAAACCGGTTCAATAGAAACGGTAATTTTTCCTGCTTCGATGCTTGCGAGATCTAATATCTCATCGATGGGCTCGAGTAAATGGGTTCCAGCTTTTAGAATCTGTTTTGTGCGTTTTAAATGGGATTTTGGCAATGGGTCTTTGATACTTTCGTTCATCAATTGCGCAAAACCAAGAATGGCATTCAATGGTGTGCGCAATTCATGACTCATTTGCGAAAGGAATTCTGATTTTGCATGACTGCTTTGTTCAGCCAGCTTTTTGCTGCGATGGAGCTCTTTTGTGCGTTCATTGATACGGTCTTCCAGCTTCGCATAAGCGTGTTTCAATTCCTTTTCTGCTTCTTTACGTTCTGAAATGTCCCGAATAATGCCCATAAAGCTTTTTTCGCCAAATACATCTGATACTGAAACGCTTAACTCTATTGGGAAAGATTCTCCATTCCTTTTCTTTGCAGTTACTTCTCTAACCATATTGAAGATATTTGCTTTCCCTGTTTTCAGGTAAGTTTGAAGATGGCCGTCATGTTCACTATGGTATGGTTCGGGCATAATCATATTTATATTTTCTCCCAACAGCTCGTCTGGAGTGTAACCAAATTGTCTTTCGACCGCAGGGTTTGCCGATTGAATGTTTCCGGCAGTATTGATGCAGATAATAGAGTCAAGGGCGCTATCCAGATAAGAACGTAACCTTTTTTCATTTTCGATAGTTTGTTGCTGGTTTTTAATATAACGAGATCGTAGCAGGAAAACAGTGCCCCCAAAAAACAGTAAAAGACCAAATAAAAACAGGAACCATGTCATTAAGGTTTTAAGAGGTCTAAACGCCTCATTTACATCTATTTCTGTTACTAATCCTATGTCCAACTCAGTGTCCCAGGTCCAGGCACCCACAACGGGTACACCTCGATAATCGTTATAACCATCTACATCCCACCCTGACTTTTGTTGGAGGGCATTAACCAACATTTTTGTAAATGGCCTGTTAGTAATATCTTCACCCTGTCGAAGTTTTCTAATGGTCAGGTTCCGTCCCGGATCGCGAATCTGGATGTTGAAAATTGAAAGTGTATCCTTTTGAAGAAGTCCTGCTGATATAAGTTGCTTGTCAAACCGGCTATTGGATACCAGAGTACCCTCTCTATTAAAGGCATAGGACTCACCTGATTCCCCGTACCGACTGATCGAAAGGATATGGCTAAAGTCTTTTTCAGGACGAAGCCTGAATGCTAGAACACCAACTATATCACCTGAATTATCTTGGATTGGGGTTGAGACGAACATCGTTGGCAGGTCAGCTTTAAAAACACCTTTCTCATCTGGGAGGTCGATCTCTGCAGGAAAGGGCTGTGAAACCACTGTGTTGCCTAGCAGGGAACGTAGAAAGAAATCTGATCTTTCTAACAGTTGCGTTTTGCCAACTGGTTCTTCAAGAAGGGCACCTACTTGCAAGCCAATAAGATCGAATATAACGAAACCAGTAAACCCGTATGTTTTGCAGGCAGCACCAAGGTTTTTCCGAAGCCACTTTAATTCTTTAGTTTTCCGCAAATCTTCGGCATTTGTAGAATTGGATTTGGCAAATTTTATAAGAGATATCAGGTTTTGACGAATTTCCGGTTGATGTGACAGAACCTTGGCATCCAGTTTTGTGTTTTCAGTCCAGGTTCTGAGAGATTCAAGATTTCCTGATAGCATTAATTTAAGCTGTGAAACTAAATTTTCTTTCATTTGCTTTTGAACAGACCAAATTCCAATGCCTCCAACACTAAGCATGATTATTATTGTGAATAGAAAAAAAGGAAGAAGAGAAGAACGTCTTTTTAGAAATTCATCATATAAAGGGTCTGGCTTGAATGAGGAGCCCATTGAAAGCTTTCCAATTAAAATCTTAAGTGACCTGGTCTTAATAATAGTTTCGCGAAAATATTTTTTGTATTCAAGCTTTTTTTTCAATGTAGGGTAATGTAAATTTTAAAGAAATTTATAAATTATTGTTTAATAGATGTTTATATTAATAAATTCCGTAGGGAGAATTAGGCGTAGGGGTAAGAAAATGAATCCGGTGCTTTTGGATTTTAAGTCATTTGCAATCTATAGAATTTACGGTAGGCCGATAAGTTTAAATCTTTTCAGCTTGGCTTTTATCAGAGGATTCACAGGAGTCCAAAAGTTTTTGGGAATTGCGATAGGTATCGTCTTTCTTCAGGACTTCTTTCAAAAGTGGTATCGCTTTCTGACATTTAAGGAGTTTAGTGTAGACTTCAGCCATTATGAACTGAAGGTGAATTTCATCTGGGTCAATCAGGCTGTAGCGGTTTCCGTACATGAGCACCTCTTTGGCTTCGCCAAGACCACGATAGCTGACAACAATGCTTTGCAGAAGCTTAAGGTTCATGGGGTCTTCATCTAGAGACTTGAGAGTGTATTCCAATGATTTCAGGTACTCTTGCTTCATGTTATAAAATTCGGCGGCAGAGTGCCTGAGCGCCTTGTCGTTGGGATTTTTTTCTGTTTCTTGAAGAAGATTGATCAATCCAATCTCACGCATTACGGCTCCCATTTGACTTGGATCATTTTTAGCTGTGTTTTTAAAATGATCTAGTGCTTTTTCCTTTTCTCCCATTTCAAGAAGGTTGTAGCCCATATATAAATGGGCAAAACTCAGGTCGGGGTTTTTCTCCAGGACCATTTTGAGAAAGCCAATACTTTTTTCGTATTCGCCAATTTGATAATAACTATGACCAAGATTGAGAAGAGTTTCCAAATTGTCAGGATTTTGTTCCACTTGTTCAAGTAGTCGGGCGATCTGTTTTTTGCCCGCTTGTAAATGGTAGCGAACAAGATTATTTTCTTCTATCATGTTCAGGGCTTTTAGCAGCTGTCCCCTGTTACTGTACATCACTCCCCTTTGGTAAAGGTTCATTGCATCGTAATGGGATTTCAGCGACATCCTGTCTGTTTCTGACAGGTTTTCCACAAAATTGGATATCTGATCAAAAGAAGCCCGGTTGAATACATATTTTTCCCTTCCAGACACATCGATTACATTTCCCAGGTTTAGGTAAAACTCAATGAAAGGGTGGTTATCAGTTATAACCGGATGGCCTTTGCCCAAAGCTTTAATCTGCTCATCCAGAAGCCAGATATTGCTGAGAAAGGAGAAAATATTGGGGATTTCGATATCGTCCAAAGCTTTTTTAATTTCAGGTTCTTCCAAGCGGACTCTTAATTTTTCAAAGTCGATCTTGATCGGTTGGTCGGAACCGATAATTAGAATTTCATTTGCTACCGACATCCACCCCATAGTGTATGGAAAAACAGAGCTAAAGGTACGGAAGTGCATATCTACTTCTTCTTCTCCCTGACTATGCAAAGGTATCCATTGAGCAGCAATTCCTCCCGGTTTCAAACGTTTTTTCTGAAGCTCGTAATATTCCCGGGTATACAAATTTACTGTGAATGCGGTGCGGGGGGGCGGGGGCTCGGATGTGATGACATCGTAACGTTTGTGTGTCGTTAAAAGGTGGTTTCGACCATCCTGAATAACAAAGTTTATTTTTGGATTATGTAACGCTCTGTGGTTTTGGTCGGCAAACATGTCTCCTGCATTAATAACACTTTTAGAAAGCTCCAGACTGTCTACAGTTTTGACCCGTGGATGTATGCCCGCAGCACCTGTAGTTTGGCCAGTTCCAAAACAGACCACCAGCACGTCATCGGGTTTATCCACCAGTAGAATGGGAACGTGTGCAAACAATTTCATGTAACGTGTTGCAATCATGTTTGAGGCAGACATTGAAATGCCATTTGTAATCAGTCGTTTTGCAGTTGGATCCAGAATTCCATAATCATCTTTGAAAACAGCTACGGTATCGGATAGTCCTTCTTCAAAATACATCAATTTTTTTAGATTGCGTTTTCCGGCACTGTCTCGCATGAAAAATGGGTTCAATAAATCATAAGGGATGGCCATATTGATAAACAGGATCAAGGCCACAAACACAACGGTCAATCCCTTACGTACTGCATGTCCCATGTAGTCTCCGGTACGGAACAATAAAACAGTGGTCAGAAGATTCAAGGTGGCGACCAGGGTCAGGCTCACCTGTGTACCCAGGTTGGGTAGAAACAAAAAACCTGAACACAGCGACCCAAAAATTGCCCCCAGGGTATTTGCTGAATATATCTGGCCGGTGGCTTTCCCTACATTTTGATATCCTCCTGAAACAACTTTTATTAACAGGGGAAAACACATGCCCAGTAAAAGTGTAGGGACAAGCATGAGTCCTGCGGAGTCTTTAAAGTAACGTAAAAATGCGTCTACAGGTTGGGTCAGGTTATACCCGTTCCAGGGGGAGGAGAGGATTGATTCGATCCCATAGAGTGAACCAATTACGTATAGACCCGTACTTGCCTGGAGTACTATTAAAGCTGTCCGGATGTTATGCATACGCGATGCAAGTGGTATTAACAGCAGGCTTCCTAAAAATATTCCCAAAAGAAAAACCGTAAGCATCATGCTGAATGAATAAACAGTGCTTGCGATACTGAATACTAATAACCGAGTCCATAATACTTCGTAGGCTAAGGCTGTGAAACCACATATAAAGCTTATGATTACCCAGAACTTTTGATCTGAGCTCAGGTTGAACTGTGGAATACGTAAGGGGGGAAGCCGAAACTTCCAGCTGGCACCTGGGGAATCCTCCAAATAAATGCTCAATGCACTGACACCGATCAACAAGTTTGCCCCAGCCGCAAAAAGGACAGTTTGCAGAACCCCAAATGTTCCCATTAGAAAGAATCCAGTTATCAGGCAACCAAATGCGGCACCAAGAGTGTTGAGAGCATAAAGCAGGCTCACCTGGGTTCCCATTTTATTGTCATCTGTGACGCAGTATTTGCTGATAATCGGAAGTGTGGCTCCCATGAACGTAGTGGGAACAAGCATCATTCCAAAGGAAAATAATATTTTTATAAAATTCTGCAAGGCTACCGATTCGGGAACGAAGCTGTGCAGGGAAGTATAGAACTCTGAAAAATTTGCGAATATAAGAGAAAGTAGTGCTCCACTGGCAAAAATCAGGATTTCTATCCAACCGTATACAAGAAGGGCTAACGGGGCTTTTCCACTTGAGTATGAACCGTTTGTTTCGTGTAACCGGTCAACAGCATAGCCAAAAAGATAACTGCCAAGACCTAAACCTGCCATGAAAGCGGCCAGCACAACTGATACTGAAAATACGGTGTGTCCGAATACCAGCGTCAGCATTCTTGTCCAGACAATTTCATAAGTCAGGGCGGTAATGCCTGAAATAAAAAACAAAAAGTACACAATTCGGGATTGTCGCATATCTGGTCAGTTACTTTTTAAAATGGGCGAATTTTGAAAAGCCCTCAAATTAATTGACATTGTCATGGGGTTCAAGTAGTTTTTAAGAAGGCCTATATAAATTGGGAGCTGTATATATTTCAACCTCTTTACATGCAGGGGGTTGAGTATGCTTTGGTTTATGGATTTGCTTTTATAATACAATCTTTTTAATAATACATGTAAAAGTTTCAACTTTTATTGGTTTGTTTATGGGAACTGGGGAAATAAAAATTGCTGATGTTGACCATCCCTATGCCAAGGAAAATGGTATTGAATGGTCTGAGGAAGCTTGGGAGAGGGTTAAGCACGCTCCGGAGTTTGTGCGTCCGGGCATACGTAAGTTGATGGTGCAGCGTTGTATTAAGAGGGGTTTTAAAATAGTGACCTCTGATTACCTGACCGAAATAAGAAATGAATCTATGATGCTTGTATCCAAAAGGGTCAAAGGTTTCGGATTTGAAGAGTTGACGATGGATGCCTTTGATGTGGCTAAGGATAAAATGCGGCAGAGTCCGCGCAAGGTGGAAGTGATAGAGGAAATCGAAGACTTTCTCTCTCTACGTACTGAGAAAAAAGACGACATTGTTGAAAAATTTAAAAATTATATGGAAGTTGCTACGCCTCAAGGCATGCCCTGGAGCAAAGAGGCACTTGAGAAAATGGAGAAAGTTCCTCCTTTTGTTCTGGGTATGGCCAAACAAACCATTGAGGGCAGAGCCCGTCAACGTGGTGATAAGATGATTACTCCTTCTATTATTGATGAGGTGTTCACTAATATCATGCCCGCCTCGGCTAAAGAAGCTATGGGAATGGAAGTCACAGAGGAAGACCTTAAACGCGACGAGCAGATAGAGCAGGAAAAGGAAGAGGCTGTGGAAGTTTCTTTGAAATGGGAAGAAGACGCTTTGGAAAAGGTCTCGCGAATTCCAATCCCTTTTATTCGAAATATGGCGGTCAAGCGTATTGAACAAGAGGTTTCTAAAGAGGGAAAAGAAGTTGTAACGCTTCAGTTATTTGAAAAATATCGATTCACTTTTTAATAGTGAGGTTGCTATGGCTACAGAAATGAATTGGGTATATCCGGTAGGTATGGGAATTTTGGGGTCTTTGATTCTATTTTTTCTAAATAGCAGGGTTCCTGTTCGACAAAAGTATCAAAGGAGAATGCGAAAATAAACATATGTGATTAAATGTTTAATTTTGTAGGATAATTGGGTGTATGCAATGCTGTGCAATTCCAAGCTGAACTTTATTTTGGATGCCTTCCTTAAAAATAGGAAGGCATTTTTTTTGCGCGGGGAAAAAGATTTTTTGGAATAGTCCTTTTATGAGAACTCAATATTTAGAACAAAAAAGTTGGTTTCGAGAATATCGGTGGTTCTTGCTGATGGAAGGATTGCTTGCTGCCTTTATTTTCTATGTTGACCTGTCAATGGAGCTTGGGATAGCGGGTGGGGTTCTTTATGTAAGTTTGGTCATGATGGCTTTATGGGCCAGGCAAAAACGCTATATATGGGTAGCTGCAGTAATGGGAACAATATTAACCGTTTTGGGATACTGGTTATCCCCACCTGGTGGAGAGTTTTGGAAGGTGGCTGTGAACCGGGCTCTTTCCATACTGCTTATCTGGGGGACGGCGGTTTTTTGTAATTTATTCAAGTTAAGTGAAGAAGATTTGCAAAATGCCAATGATCAGCTCGAAGAGCAGTTTAAAGCCCTGGCTAAAAAAGACGCAGAACTCGAATGTGTTAATAAGGAATTGGAGGCAAGGGTTGATGAGCGTACTCGCAAGCTTCAGGCTTCGAACATGTTTCTAGAGAGAGAAATAGAAAAAAATGTGCAGGCCAAAAAAGAACTTGAGAATACTCATCTGCGTTTGAGGACAATTTTGAATGCCTCAGGGGTAGGAATTTATGGTCTGGATCTGGAGGGGAAAACTACTTTTTGCAACCCTTCTGGTGCGGCAATGATAGGTTATAGCATTGACGAGCTTGTAGGAAAGAACCAGCATGAGCTTATTCATCATAGCAGGAAAGATGGAAGCCCTTATCCCAGGGAAGAATGTTTTATTTATTCTGCGTTTGCATTAGGGGCGAGTTATCGAGTGAGAGATGAAGTGTTTTGGCGGAAAGACGGGTCTTCTTTCCAGGTTGAATACATCAGTACCCCTATATTTGAAGATGGGGTGCTGGCTGGTGCGGTGGTCACGTTTAAAGATATTAGTGCTCAAAAACATATCGAAAGAGAACGAGAAACTCTGCTTTCAGAATTGGAACAGATGAACATTGAGCTGAAAAACTTTGCACATGCTGTCTCGCATGACCTGAAGGAGCCACTTCGCGGTATTTCTTTCAATACGAAATGGTTGGCCGAAGATTTTGGGGAAATTATAGGTGGTGAGGGAAAAGAATATCTTGATAGACTCAATGACAATTCAGAGAGAATGCGTAACCTGATCAATGGACTTTTAAAGTTCACTGAAGTGGGGAATATCAAGGAATTATCCGTTCCTGTCAAGACTGGGCCATTAGTGGAAAATATAGTAAAAAACTTGCCTCCTGCCGGGGACATTCAGGTAGAAATCCATTCTCCCATGCCAGAGGTGATGTATTCTCCTATCAGACTGGAACAGGTTTTCCAAAATCTGATTGTAAATGGAATTAGACATTTTGGTAAACAGAAAGGGAAAGTTGTGGTATCATGCGCCGATAACGGCGAGTTCTGGTGCTTTGAGATATGGGATAACGGGCAAGGAATTCATCCCCAGCATTTCGATAAAATATTTGAAATCTTTCAAAGTTTAGATCGTAAAAAATCGTCAGATTCTACTGGTATTGGGCTCGCGTTGGTCAAAAAAATTGTCGAGCAAAATGGCGGTAAAATCTATGTAGAATCTGAGGTTGGTAAATTTTCACAGTTTAGGTTTACAGTTCCAAAAATGGTGTAACTGGAGTTTATGATGATGAGAAATGGAAGTCCAATTTTAATTGTTGAAGATAATGAAACAGATGTCATGTGCCTAAAAATGGCATTTGAGAAAAACGGTATCAATAAATCAATCATAACAGCTTCTAATGGAGAAGAGGCATTAGCATATCTAAAAGGTGATTTGCCTGATCAGGATCGGCGGATTCCAAATCTCATCCTGCTTGACTTGAACATGCCCATTATGAATGGGTTTGAGTTCCTTGCTGCTGTTAAGTCTGATTCTCAACTTAAAGTAATACCAGTTGTGGTTCTCACAAGTTCAACCTCCAGTATGGATATGAATGATAGCTATAGTAATAGTGTGGCAGGGTACATAGAAAAACCTATGGACCCGGAAGATTATCTTAATATTGTTAGGGTTCTTGACCAGTATTGGACATTAAGTTATTTGCCAACGATTAACTAATTTATAAGTTTTAATTTACAAGGTCTAAGTCTCTTGTCCTAAAATAAAAGGAATTATCTGTTCAGGAGATCTCCCAACCCTCGAAGTAGATCCGGACTTAGGTTTTTTACAAAGCTCTTAAAAAATCATTTCCAGTTATAGTTTGAATATCACTGAAAAAAAAGGTCTGCCGGATAACCTTCTGCCTGGAAGGTTGTTCTGTTTTGGGTTGGGTTTTTCTTCCAGAGCCCTGGTAGAAAAGCTGATTCCCCAAGGGTGGAACGTCTCTGGAACAGTGCGAGATGTGCAAGAAGCCGGGACAATAAAAGCTTATAATTTTGATGGTACACATTCTTCGATAGAAATTTCTAAAGCAATTTCCCAAGCCACTCATCTTTTAGTCACCATACCTCCACAGCCCTCTTGTGATGTAGTGCTTGAAAATTTTGCTGAAGAAATTGCCGGTGCTAAAAATATTCAATGGATTGGATATATATCTTCAACCGGTGTTTATGGTGATGCTAATGGTGAATGGGTGGATGAGTTTTCACCCTTATTGGCAATTACAGAGCGTAATCTCCAGCGCATAGAAGTTGAGTCGGCTTGGATCAAATTGGGTAAGGACCATGATTTGCCAGTGATGATTTTTCGTTGTGGCGGCATTTATGGACCAGGCAGAAACCTATTGGTATCTGTAAAAGAAGGTCGTGCCAGGCGCATTGATAAACCTGGCCTGGTTTTTTCACGTGTTCACTCTGAAGATCTTGCTCAAACTTTAGAGGCCTCTATGAAAAATCCCCAGCTCGGCGAAGTCTATAATGTCAGCGATGACTGTCCTTGTTCTCCAGCTGAGGCAGTGGAGTTTGCCTGCAGTTTGTTAGGTGTGGAACCGCCGCCGCTTGTGCCTTATGAGGATGCGGTTCTTTCTTCAACAGCAAGAGGTTTTTATATGGCTAATAAGCGGGTTTCTAACAAAAAAATAAAAAAAGAACTTGGGGTGAACCTGCTATATCCAGATTACCGTTCCGGTTTGAAAGCGTTGCTTAAAGATTTTTGATGGGATTTCTTGGTCTAAAGGCCCGTTGGGTAGTCGAGAAATTCGCTGATAATGCCGAACTTTTGTTCTAAATGCTGACCCACCGATTTCACTCCTCCGGTCTCCGTGGCATAATGACCGGCAAACAGTAAAATGCAGTTTCCCTCAATGGCTTCATGGTAATGGTGGTTAGCACCTTCACCGGTGATGTAGGCATCGAGTCCTTCATGGCTGGCTTGCTGGACAATATCTGCGGCGCCACCGGTTACCAGCCCAATAGTCTCAATGTCTCCCTTGCCGATAACTTTGACAGGTGATCCAAGTTTCTCCTCCAGTTCATGAGCAAGCTCTTCAGCAGATTTTTTTTGGATAGTACCCTTGAATCCGATCTTAATACCTCCATATTCGCCAAATGGTTCCAGATGTTCGAGACCGATCAAATCAGCCAGAGCCCGGTTGTTGCCCAATACCGGATGTAAGTCGAGAGGGATGTGTGCTGCATACAGGCCCAGGTTGGCACTTATCATGGAAGAGATTTTTTCATAAAAAGGACCGCGAAGAGGTTGCAGTCCGCCCCAGAAAATTCCATGATGCACAAACAACATCTGGCAGTTCTTTTCTATGGCCAGGTCAATCGTGGCCTGGCACAAGTCTACGGCAAGCCCGATTTTATTTATTTCACCGGTGTTTTGAACTTGTAGTCCATTCAGGGCGTTGGGTGAATCGTCAATGGATGAGATATCCAAAAGGTTGTCGAGATAGTTGCTGAGTTGTAAAATGTCCATGATCGAAATTATAACTTCCTATTGGTTCTCGAGGCAATATTGATCAACTTTATTTTACGAAACATTTGGCAGAGGATTATTCTGCTGATTTTTATCTCCATCATTTCGCACTCGGTGATTCACCTGGCTCCCGGAGAACCGGCTTTGGTGGATCCTTCCAACCCGAGAATGAAAGCGGAAGATATCCAGCGTATTCGGGCAGCCTACCACCTGGATGAACCTCTTCACATACAATACGTTTTTTGGGTAAGAGACCTATTTACGGGAGAACTTAAATCTTTTAAAGACAACCAGCCGGTATTAAAAAAAATCTGGGACCGGTTTCTTAACTCTCTTCCATTGTTCATTGTCAGCATGATGATCATCTGGTTTCTTGCTTTTCCTGTTGGGATTAAGGCGGCTTTGAACCGTAATTCGGTGTTTGATCGAACCAGTACCTTTCTTTCATATGCTTTGATTTCTATTCCCGGTTTTTTTCTGGCTTACCTGTTGATTATTTTCATGGTCAAAACTTTTGATGTTCCTGTTATCGGGATGAGAACTTTTGGGCTGGAAGAAGCTCCGCTCTTGTTTAAATCCATGGACCGCGTGTGGCATTTGACGCTTCCCGCATTGATTTCAGCAGTGGGGGGCATGGCTGTATTATCGCGCTACGTCCGCTCACAAATGCTGGAGGTGATTCATCAGGACTATATGCGAACTGCACGTGCCAAAGGGCTTCCTGAAGATCAGGTGATCTACCGTCATGGATTAAGAAATGCGCTTCTTCCTTTTATCACTATGTTTGGGTTGACAATTCCCGGGTTGATTGGTGGTTCAGTGATTTTTGAAACTATTTTTGCATGGCCGGGAATGGGACGGCTGGGATTTGAAGCTATTTTAGCAAGGGATTTCCCGGTGATTCTGACGCTGACTTTTTTTTCTGCCATTCTGGTTTTGTTGGGCACGTTGATTTCTGACATTCTTTATGGTGTTGCTGATCCACGAATAAAGCTTTAAGGAAATACTATGAACGAACAGATTGCCGATGCACTGCCGCCCTCTAAAGGTTTATTTCAGGAGCGTTGGGCTATTCTCAAACGCAATCGCATGGCTTATGCCAGCTTTTGGTTTTTAATTGCGTTATTTATACTAGCAATAGTGGGTAAGGTTTTAACGCAGAATATTGTTGTTTTTGATCCAAAAACTGTGCGGTTGTCAGAAAAGTTTTTGCCTCCACTCACTCCTTATACGAGCAAGATTTCTGTCGGAGACGATGCGCCTGCCCTGGGGATTTATTTGTTGGGCACCGACGAACTGGGACGGGATGTATTTGCACGTATGATTGAAGGAAGCTTTGTCTCACTGACGGTAGGCTTTGTCGCGGTAGGGATATCGCTGACTGTGGGAATTTTTTTTGGCGGTCTGGCAGGTTTTTATGGCAGGGTGAAATTGGGTTTCGTCACTGTCGATACGCTCATCATGCGTTTTGTCGATATTATGCTTTGTTTCCCCAGTTTCTTTTTGATTCTGACAGTCGTCGCACTCCTTCCGCCGAGTATTTACAACATAATGATTGTTATTGGCCTGACAAGCTGGATGGGAATAGCAAGATTTGTCCGGGCAGAATTTCTGTCTCTACGGGAGCAGGATTTTGTCGTTGCCGCCAAAAGTCAGGCAATTCCAGAATGGCGTATTATTTTTATTCATATGGTACCTAATGCCATTGCCCCTGTTCTGGTTTCAGCAACCATTGGCGTGGCAACAGCCATATTGACTGAATCAAGTTTGAGTTTTCTAGGTTTCGGAGTTCAGCCTCCAGACGCAACCTGGGGTAATATTCTTGCCGATGGCAAAACTTTTTTATTCGATGCTCCCTGGCTGACTTTCATTCCCGGATTTACCATCCTCTTTGTTGTGCTGGCTTTCAACCTTTGTGGCGAAGGTTTGAGGGAAGCATTCAACCCTAAACTCAGATCAACCCCTTAAGGCACAGGTACCTGGTGATTTTTGTCGAGCAGGTTAGTAAGCAATTTGGTTCCAAGATTCTGTTTCAGAATGTCAGCTTCCATTTACGTCAGGGAGAAAAGGTGGGGCTGGTGGGAGAAAATGGTACTGGCAAGACCACTTTCTTTCAAGTGATAACAGGGAGTTCGATGCCTGACAAGGGTAAGGTAACCCTCCGAAAGGGTCTGCGCCTGGGTTTGCTGGAACAGGAAATGGAAGGAGGCAACGAAACGGTTCTTGAACGGGTGGTACTAGGAGATCCATATTTCTTCAAGGTGAAAACCGAAATGGAAAGGTTGGAATCAGACCAGACTTTTCATGAACGATATGGAGAACTGCAACACGAGTTTGAACGTCTTGGCGGTTATGACCGGGAAGCCAGGGCAAAAATCATTCTCCAAGGGCTGGGGTTTAAACCCGGACAATGGGACCAACCTCTCGACCGGTTGTCAGGTGGCTGGAGAATGCGGTGTGAGCTTTCGCGCTTGTTGTTGCAGAGCCCTGACATTCTTTTGCTGGATGAACCTTCAAACCACCTGGACCTAAGGTCTGTTGTATGGCTGGAGGATTTTCTGAAAGCCTATGAAGGCAGCGTCCTGATTATTTCCCATGACCGCAGGTTTTTAAATTCCCTGGTGAGCAGGATTATTGAGCTCGATCGCGGGACGCTTTCAGTTTATACCGGAAATTATGACGACTACGAAAAACAGAAGCAGGATAAGGCCGAATTGCTGGAGTCTCAGGCCGCCAACCAAAGCCGAAAAATTGCGGAAGTCGAACGTTTTATTGAAAGGTTCCGAGCGAAAAATACCAAGGCCACTCAGGTTCAAAGCCGAATCAAGATGCTGGACAAGATGGAGCGGATACAAACTGTCCAGGGTACAAAGGCGATTCACTTCCGTTTTCCCCAGCCTGTAAGAACAGGACGAAATGTTTTGGAAGTTCAAGAAGTCAGAAAGGCGTATGGCGATCTTAAGGTTTATGAAAATTTTTCCATAAATCTTGAAAGGGGATGGAAGGTGGCATTAGTGGGAGAAAATGGTGCCGGAAAATCGACTCTCCTGAAACTGATGGCGGGTGTACTGCAGCCTGACGAAGGAGAAGTGAAACTTGGTACCAACGTTTCAAGGTCATACTTTGCACAGCATCAGGCAGAGACACTGAATTATAACCATACGGTTTTTCAATCTCTGGAGGAATCGGCTCCTGGGCTTTTACTTACAGAGAAGCGAAATATTCTTGGTGCATTTTTGTTTACCGGTGAAGATGTGGAAAAGAAAGTTTCCGTCTTATCAGGAGGAGAACGTTCCCGGCTGGCTCTGGCACGTATGCTCTGTGGCGGAGGGTCATCTAAAAGTGGAAACGCCAGTATACAATCTCCTCCTTCCCTGATTCTGTTTGATGAACCGACAAACCATCTGGATATGAGGTCGCGTGAACATTTAGCAGCGGTACTCTCTGACTACGAAGGAAGTCTTGTGATCATTTCCCATGACCGGTTTTTTTTAGATGGTTTTATCAACCGGGTTTGGGAGGTGGATGGTGGAAAGGTTAAAGAGTACCCGGGTCATTACAGCGATTATGAGTGGGCAAAGTCCAAAGAGGTGCAGGATGTTGAGGCGCCTGATAAAGTTGCAAGAGAACCTTCTTCATCTCAGTTAAACAGAGAAAGGAAAAAAAGGGAAGCCGAAGAACGAAACCAGCGTTATCAAAACCTGAAACCTTTGCAGGCAAGATTGATGGAAGTGGAATCCCGACTTGAGGTTTTGATGCAAACAAATGAGGATATACAATCGCGGCTTGCTGATACCTCCATTTATGAAGATGGCCAAAAATCTCGTTTGCTGAAAACTTTGGAAGAACAGACAGCACTAAAGGCTGAAGAAAAAACTTTGATGCAGGAATGGGATGAACTGACGCTTGCGATCGAGCAAATTGAGAATATGGCAGAAAGTGATTCAGGGACTTAAAGTTTCTTAATTTTGATGGAGAAAGTTTTTTGATGTTTGAACTCCACACAACATTTCTGGTTTCCGTATTATTACTTTTGGCAGCGATGGTGATTTTGCCGATTTTTTTTGGCGCTCCCTGGCATCCGTTACTTCCAGGAACAATAAGAAGAATATTGCGATTTGCTGAGGTACAACCCGGCGAAACCATCTGTGATCTTGGGTGTGGTGAGGGCCGGGTTCTGATTGCCGCAGCAAAAGAGTTCTCCGCTCAAGCTGTAGGTGTTGAAATTGATCCTCTAAAAATTTTACTGGCCCGTTTTCTGGTGAGGATCAACGGGGTCGGTGATAGGGTCAAGATTGTACAGGGGAATTTGTTTGACTTTGACCCTGGCTCTGCGGATGTGCTTTATCTTTACCTGACCCACCAGGCGATGGATAAATTGTTCCCGGAAATTTTAAAGAAACTAAAACCTTCTGTACGGATCGTCTCCTATAGATTTTGCCTGCGAGGCATGACACCGGAAAAGGTTAGCGAAGACAAAACCCTGTTCCTGTACCAACTGGATAAGGGAGGTAAAATTAACAGCTACTACTAACCGGCCCACTCGGCGTGGAGCCAATGAGTAATGACTTAAACTTGCTGGCAATAGGTTTGTTAGGTTGAAGTTGATTGGTTGAGAGAAGATTTATTAATTCGTCATCGCGAGCCTCAGAGAGGCGCGGCAATCCATATTATTGAAAGTTTTTAACTGGCAACACGTAAGGTAGGCCGAGACAACTCATTGTCTGCAGATGAAAGCTACTACTCATTGGGTCCAGCGTCACGCTGGTCGCCGGACCATTGGACGACACCTTCCCAGATATAGCCGGACCGGCCTTTATGTTTCACCACCAGCCAGTTTTTGTTGTTGAGCTCGATATTTGTCCGCCTTACGAAATTAACCTCTTCTCCTTTTCTGAGTTTGGCAATATTGGGAAAAACGGGGCCTGGCCCTTTTTTCAACTCCACCCCATCGGTCACAACCGTTAATCGTTTACCGGGTGGAGACTCAACCACAGGAAGCTTTTGTGGCTTGGGTTCTATCATGGCCGTTTCTACCGGTGGTGGTTCGTCCATAACAGGTTTTGGAACGGGGGCGGGTGTTCTGGTCTTTTGTGGTGGTACTGGCGCGGGTACCGAAACAGCCGGTGGGGCAGGGGATGGTGCGCCAGAAAGCCTCGTGATTTTTGGAGCTTTTGGTTGTGCGGTCGGAGCGGTTTGAGTCACGGTAGGTTTCTTCATGATGGGAGCGGGTGGAGCAGGAGAGGGTTTGGGTGCCGGGGCTGAAGCAACATCTACTCCAATATTGTCAACAAACTTCACAAATATTGGATTTGAAACTAAATGATCTGTGGGAGAAACCATTGCCTTGACACGATAATAAACAGGTTTAACACGGTCTATGCCGACATCTCTCCATGTCAACTCATAAGGTAAAGAAACAGTTTCTTCTTTCACTAGAGCCCCGTTACGAATGATCTGGATATGGGCTGTCTTGTTTCCACCCTGTACTGAACGAAGTTTCATGTTGATGGCAGGGAAATCCGTTGAAACCAGTTCCTCTCCCATTGTTACCTGATTACCGGCTTTTTGGTCTTTGACCACAAATTCATCGAGTGAAAGTCGGTTTGCATCAGTTTGACGGACGGCATACATCCTTCCTTTTTGCATCGCTTCAAGCACAGCATCGTTGTTTGTTTCTCTTACAAGAAAAATGGTGCGAACAGACCCCAGGCTATCCCCATTCTGATTTTCGCAAAGGTAGTCGTTAGACCCAAACCCCCATACGGGTTTTTCCCTATGGCCATCCAGATATTCCATAAGTACCTGATCCCATTGTTGGCCGGGTTCTGTTTGCCTGATAGGTGTGTCACCCACAGCCTGAAATCCAGTATAGTTTTGTGTTTTTAACAGATCATCAGGGTAGGGCAGGGTTTCCAGGGAAAGAGTTTCTTTTTGGCTGATACCGGTATTGATTTCCATGTGGTTCCAAAAAACCAACGCTCCTTTAGAGATGGCGAAATCTATAAAGTTTTGATATGGCTCCATGCCTTGATCCCCTTTGTAAGCATCAAAGGGGGTACTTTGGAATGGATGATTGTTCACAGTCAGCAAGGCAAAGAACAACATGAGCGGTACTGTTATTTTCCGGGAGTAACCTTTGTATACGGCTCCTACTGTCAGCAAAAACAGAAAGCCGACTACCATGAAACTATTCAGGAATTCATGGATGTAGTTTTTTGAAAAATTGCTGTTGGGTAAGGGTAATTGCTCATAATCTTGTGCGGAAGGCATTCCAAAAACCAGTATGTGCTTATCCCAGTTATGGGCCATCAGGTTTTTATCGTAGTGGCTTCCGGTCCAGAAATAGAAAGGGATGGTTTCCACTCCGGGAATCAACAAAGTGCGTTCGAACTTTCGGTCGTTATCTTTAATTTCTGACAAATACCCTCCTGCTCCCCGTTCGAGAACCGAAGCCCCTTGGTAAATGTCTTTGAAAATTTTTTCAAAAGGTTTGACTCCAAACTCTATGGAGTTACGGGCATAGTCTCCAAATAAGACTGCATCTATTTTCTGTCTTTCGGCCTGATTGGCGATATCAGTAATGGAAGAACAGCCTTCGCTGAAGTTTGTCTTGATGTCGGCTATCCCGTCAATCTGAATGTAAAGGGCTAATACGCTGGCAGGAAAGATTGACGACAAGACCCCAAGTAAGGCAATAGCATAAAAACATCGCGATACTTGTTGAGTTTTAAAATAACGAATCGATCGCCAACGAATCAAGGTGTAAAAACCTCCAACTATTTGATCCTTAAAATGTTAACCATATTAAAACATAGAGTGGAGATACACTCTATCTAAAATTTGTAGAAGGGTTCAAAAGCTTAAATAAGGTTTTATGGCTAAAATTTTTTGTGGTATGTCATTTTGTGCTATACTTAAACGGTTGAGTTTGAATGGTTTACCCCTTGCCGGCGAGCCGCTGGTGGCAAAGTAATAACTTTGTCGAACTTACTAAAAAACCTGGCGCAAAGAGTTCCTGCTATCTGCTCTACTGTTAAAAGGGTCAGTAGCGGGAGACCGGTCCTGTCTGAAGTTCTTTTCAAAATCCCAAAGGGTTGAGTTTCATGACATCCAGACTTTTAGTTGCTGACGATAGCATCACTATACAGAAAATTGTTTCCATGGCTTTCGAAAATGAAGACATGGTGGTTGAAGGTGTCGGAAACGGCCAGGAAGCTTTTGATAGAATTGCAGAATTTGATCCTGATATAGTTTTAGCGGACGTTGATATGCCAGGCCTGAATGGCTTTGAGTTGAGCGAGAAAATAAAAGGATCACCGGAAACAAGTGATATCAAAGTTCTACTTCTTGCCAGCGACTTTGAAGATTTTGATGAAGAGCGCTACAAAATTTGCGGAGCAAACAATCATATCTCAAAACCATTCAAGTCAGATGATATTGTGACTATGGTCAATAATTTGCTGGAAGGTTCCGATGATGCTGCCAATACTGGAGCTGAATCGGACGAAGCAATAAGCCCTGTTGAACCTTCTGAGCCTGAAGTTATCGAGCAGTCGCTGGATGACACGGAAGAAGCTTCTGAAATTTTAGAAAACTTAAAGGTGCCGGAACCGCAGGAAGAACCCAGCCTGGAGGAATTGTTGGAGTCGGTAGAAAAGCTTTCAACGGATGGTGTGGAAGCCCTGGAACCTGCAGATGACGAAGAAGCAGACCCCATTTTGACGGAGGAGAAACTTGATCTTCCTGAACCGGAGGAATTGCAGGAGATAGAAGAGGAACTGGAACCTCCTGCACCGGAAGAGTTGCAAGAGGAAGAAAACAACTTAGATTTGCAAGAAGAAGAGGAGGCTTCTGAGATAATACAAAACCCTCTTGAACAGGAAGATGAATTGCAAGATCCTGTCACTTCACCAGAAAGTGATGATGACATAATGGATCAAATGATTCGGGGTGTTGAAGAGCTGAAGGAGTCTGTTCAGTCTTCAAACTCAGACGCTGAAGAGGATGAGTCTTTATCTTTAGCAGAGTTCGATACAGATGAAACCGATAACTATGCTGATGAACCAGAAATATTTGCGGAAGTCCGTCCTCGTAAGATGGACAATATGGATGATTTGGACTCAACCTTCAAGGAGCTTGCCATGGGTGGCAAGCAGGACCAGGCTGGCCACAAGGAATCTCGTCCTGAGTTGTCCTCGTTGGGAGGAATTGTTCCTGAACCTGAAGACCTTTTAGAAAAAATAGCTCCAGGTGCGTTTTCTGAGGTGGGCAAACGACCTGCGACTCCAGAAGATATTAAAGAAAACCTGGATTATATTTCACGGTTTTCTGGTCAGGACAAAGATTCGGACCCAGGTACAACACCTCCAAGAGACTGGGGTTATGAAGCTGGAGATGACCGTTTTACCCAAGCGATTGCTGATGAGGTCAAGCAGTTACTGAATAGATCTTTGAGTTCATCTCTGGAAAAAGAAGTTTTTGGCTTGTCCGATGCTATTTTAAAAGTCATCCGTGAGGTTGTTAGAGAGGTCACTCCGGAAATTGCCCGCAGGGTGATTCGGGAAGAAATTGAAAAAATTAAAAAGCAGGATATGTATTAACCTACTTTACAACCCATTCTATAAAATAAACTCATTCCTCATTTTTGAGGCTCCTGAATTAAAGACCGTTTATTACAAAATCTCTCATTGCGCGTTTCAGGCTTAGCGGAGAGTATTTGTTATTTTGCCTGCAAGGAAGTTTTGCACTGAATGATTCAATTGGATAAGCATTACGAGCCAGAGCTAGTAGAAAAACGCTGGGGACAATTTTGGCAGGAAAAAAACTTTTATCACGCTGATGAAAAGCTAGATAAGCCAACCTTTTCTATAGTTATACCTCCTCCCAATATTACGGGACGCCTGCACATTGGCCATGCTTTCAACAATACTCTGCAGGATATCCTGACTCGCTGGAAACGCATGCAAGGTTTCAATGCCTTGTGGCAACCGGGTACAGACCATGCCGGTATTGCAACTCAAAATGTGGTCGAACGACAACTGCATGACGAAGGAACAGACCGGCAGGCTCTTGGCCGCGAAGAGTTTGTAAAACGAGTATGGAAATGGCGCAACGAATCTGGTGGGACAATCAATGAACAGTTGAAAAAACTGGGCAGTTCTCTGGATTGGGAACGGGACCGGTTTACCATGGACGAAGGGTTATCCAAAGCGGTCAGAGAGGTTTTTGTCACCCTTTATGAAGAGGGACTGATTTACAAGGGAGACTACATCATTAACTGGTGTCCCCGTTGTCACACAGCGCTGTCAGACCTTGAAGTGGAACATGAGGATAAACAGGGCCACCTGTATCATTTGAAATATCCATTTAAAGAAGGCGATGGTTCTCTCATTATTGCCACGACCAGGCCGGAAACAATGCTGGGAGATACTGCAGTGGCCGTTAACCCGGAAGATGAACGCTACACCGAGTTCAGGGGCAAGACGTTAATTCTCCCAATAGTGAATAGAGAAATTCCACTCATTGAAGATAGTTATGTTGATACCTCTTTTGGTACCGGAGCTCTAAAAGTAACCCCTGCTCATGATCCTAACGATTTTGAAATTGGACAACGGCATGACCTTGCATCCGTGAACGTGATGGATCCCAGTGGCTTTATGAATGCCGAGGCTGGTTCGGCATACGAAGGCATGGACCGTTTCGAATGCCGTAAAAAACTGGTGGAAGATTTAAAAAGTGAAGGAGTGTTGCTGAAAATAGAAGACATGAACCATTCTGTCGGTCATTGTTACAGATGCAAAACAGTGGTTGAACCTTATCTTTCCAAACAATGGTTTGTCAAAGCCGGACCTCTGGCGGAACCCGCTATTAAAGCGGTGAGAGAAGGCGAAATTAAAATTGTCCCGAAATTTTGGGAAAATACTTATTTTGAGTGGATGGAAAATATTCGTGACTGGTGTATATCCCGTCAGATCTGGTGGGGGCACCAGATTCCTGCATGGACGTGTAAGGACTGTGCAGAAATTCAAGTGTCCAGGGAGACACCTCAAAACTGCTCAGCCTGTTCCTCAACGAACCTTGAACAGGACACAGATGTGCTGGATACATGGTTCAGCTCAGCTCTTTGGCCTTTTTCTACTTTGGGATGGCCGGAGCAAACGGAATCGCTGAAAAGGTTTTATCCCACTTCTGTTCTTTGTACTGGATTTGACATCCTGTTTTTTTGGGTGGCGCGAATGATAATGATGGGAATCAAGTTTATGGGGGATGTGCCATTTAGCCATGTTTATATCCATGCGCTTATCCGGGATGCGGAAGGGCAAAAGATGAGTAAGACAAAGGGAAACGTGATTGATCCCCTGGCTGTCATGCAACAGTATGGAACTGATGCGTTAAGGTTTACATTGGCGGCTTTTGCTGCTCAAGGTCGAGATATTAAACTGGCTGAGGACCGTATCGAAGGTTATCGTAATTTTTGTAATAAACTATGGAATGCCTCACGGTTTGTATTCATGAATCTTGAAGGCTATAAGGGAAGCTGTCAACTGGATGAACATGCGGAAAGATCAATCGCTGACCAATGGATTTTAAGCCGACTGAATAACACCACGCAGGAAGTCAATCACTCTCTGGAGAATTTTAAGTTTAATGATGCTGCGCTGGCAGTTTATAAATTTATCTGGAATGAATATTGCGACTGGTATATTGAGCTTGCCAAGTCCCGTTTGCAGATGGAAGGAGCTGAAAAAACTGCAGCGCAAAATGTTCTTGTACATGTCCTTGAGGCGTCCCTGAAGCTCCTTCATCCGTTCATGCCGTTTATCACTGAAGAAATATGGCAGAAGTTGCCTAAAGCTGGGGATAGCATTATGATCAGCGCTTTTCCCGAATTCGATGCCGCAAAAAGTGATAAAGAAGTGGAAGAGGGAATGGGAAAGGTGATGGAGGTCATTACGGGGGTGCGAAATGTCCGTGGAGAGATGAACCTCAATCCAGGGTTGAAATTAAACGTTTTAATCAAAACCCGTCATGCGGAACTTGAAGCTACTTTGAAAAAACATTCAGGATTTATATGCGAATTAGCCCGTGTGGATCAAATTACCATAGGGCCAGATATCGTTAAACCTAAGGTTTCTGCGTCTTCGGTGTTGAGGGAAATGGACTTAATTATTCCTCTTGAGGGCATGATGGATTTCGAGGAAGAACGGAACCGCATAGAAAAAGAGTTGAAAAAAATTGAAAAAGACCTCATATTTTTAGATAAGAAACTCTCCAACCCGAATTTTGTGAAGAAGGCGCCTGCCGACGTCATTGAAAAAGACGAGAAAAGGAAAACCACCCTTTCTGAAAAACAGGCCAAACTTGAAATTCATTTAAAAACTATAGGGCAGGCAATACAGTAAAGAATGTTAATCACCTTTAGGAATCTCATGTTTCCTCATCTATTCTGATCATGGATGCTAAAACAGGAACCCTTACGCGTAATGAAGTAAGTGTTGAGTCCCAATGGGATTTGACAGGATTATATTCCTGCGATGAAGACTGGACTGCCGAATTGGCAGAATTGGAAAAGGAAGTTGAGAAATATGCGTCCTTTGCCGGGACCCTGGGGGATTCTGCTCTTAAACTTAAGGCATGCCTTGAGTTTGACATGAACTTTTCCCGACAACTGGAAAAGCTTTATACTTTTTCCCATCTAAAAAATGATGAAGATAAGACCAATAGTATTTACCAGGGGAACTTTGAGAAGATAATGATGTTGGTCAGTGAAGCGAGCAAAACTTCAAGCTTTATTCAGTCGGAAATCATGTCAATTCCTGAAAACAGGATGCGAGAGTTTTTAGGCCACAAGGAACTGGAGTTTTATCGATTTCATCTTGAAAAGATTTTGCGGTACAGAGCTCACACACTCTCAGAAAAAGAAGAGGCTCTTTTAGCAGCCTCTGGAGAAATGGGGCGAAGCATGAGGGAAGTGTTTGACATGCTTGATAATGCTGACCTGCAACTTGGAGAAATTGAGGGTGAAAAGGGAGATAAGATCTCCCTCACTCACGGGAACTTTCAGAGCCTTCTTCAAAGTTATGATCGTAGAGTCAGGAAGGATGCTTTTACTACCTACTATAAGGCTTATGAAGCGCATCAGTTTACATATTCCACATTGCTTGCCGGTAGCATAAAAAAAGATTTGTTTTACTCGCGGTCCAAAAAATTTCCCAGTTACCGTTCCAAAGCTCTGTTTTCTGAAAATATTCCTGTAGAGGTTTATGACAACCTGATTGAGTCTGTGCATCAGAACCTTGAACCTCTCTACAAATATTTTGACTTGAGAAAACACCTGTTAAAACTGGATGAATTGCACGTTTATGACTGCAGTGTTCCGCTTGTGAAAGATATAAACTGGCATATGCCTTTCGATCAGGCTGTGGAAGAAATCCAGTCCGCGCTGAACCCATTAGGTGAAGAGTATGTTGAACAACTGGTGCGAGGGTTGTCAGTAGACCGCTGGACAGACAGGTATGAAAATAAAGGCAAGCGTAGCGGTGCTTATTCATCCGGGTGCTACGATTCGAATCCATTTATTCTCATGAATTATAGAGAGGACAATATCAATAGTGCCTACACCCTTGCCCACGAAGCAGGGCATTCAATGCACTCGCTGTATTCCAGAAAAAACCAGTCTTATCTCTATTCTGACTATACGATTTTTGTGGCTGAAGTGGCTTCTACTTTTAATGAGGCTCTTTTGACCCGCCACTTCCTGAATCAGGATATAGATCAGGATATGAGAATTTATTTAATTTGCAGGGAGATTGATAACTTTCGCGGTACGCTTTACAGGCAAACCATGTTTGCCGAATTCGAGCATCAGGTCTATAAGGCGATGGAGGCCAATGAGCCTTTAACTTTGGAACCTTTTAAAAATATCTACAAGGGTCTTCTTGAACTTTATTTTGGTCCGGGAGTGGTTCTGGATGATTGTTTATCGTTGGAATGCTTTCGTATTCCACATTTTTATTTCAGTTTTTATGTTTATAAATATGCTACAGGTATTTCTGCGGCCTATGCTTTGGCCGAGAGGGTTCTTTCTGGTGGAGATACTGAGTTGAACGACTACCTGTGTTTTTTGAAATCAGGCGGATCAAAATATCCGATAGACCTATTGCGATTAGCAGGAGTGGATATGCTTTCACCCGAACCTGTTAGAACCGCTTTAGCAAAATTTTCTGCCCTGGTAGATGAGTTGGAGCAGTTAACCAAAAATTAAAATTATAACGAAGGGATGAACATGACACGCAACCTCATAACAAAAGGAATAGCGTTTTGAAAAAGACAGGCTCATTCAGAAAAAACGGAGGCAACCAGCGGAGAACTCAAAACCGCCAGGGAAATGCATCCGGAAAAAACCACAACCATAATCAAAACCAAAATTCGGGAAAAAGAAAAGGAGGGATCCACCCATGGGTTTCCTCTGGCACTTCTTCTTCTCAGACGCTGACCTCGCATATCAATATAGCCAATAAAAACAGTTCCAGTTCAAGCAATAATCGAAAAAATCAAAATGGCAAAAACTCTCACCGTCAAAAGCGTAATAATGGCAATAATTCCGTAAGGCAAAATGGAGCCAGGTCATCAAACCACGAAAGAGGGGGGAATGGCAGAACGGCGCCGCATTCTCATCGTTCTTCCAATACCCCGGTCTCAAAGAATTCTCCTGTTTCAGAGAAGCGGTTGACGGGTGGCTTGGACCCTTTCAGCCTGTTTTGTGCATACCATTTAGGTATCGGTCCTAAAAAGGAATACCGGCCTTCAAACATCAATGAAGTTGCTAAACGGTTTGGTAACGACCCTGCTACCATTCGCCAGGCACTTAAAGATTGTGATATGGATTCAGCCTCCTTGCTGGATAAGGATTTTGATATGGCTTTGGCCCAATTGGATATTCAGGTTGCTCCAGAAGGCATTGACCGTATGGAACTTGCAAAATCCATTTATGAGGATTTTCTTGCAGCACCATGTGTGAAAAGAGATTGGAAAAAAATCCTTGAAGAAGACCGCAAGGAAAATCGCAAGGTTTTTGGCGGATAAATAAAGAGAAGATTAGGGCTACTGTTCTAAAGAGGTTGATGTATTTTCCTGTTATTCTGAGACGACACTTCCTGTAGGAATACGTCGAAAATTTAAACCTTCGCGGATGATCTGGTCCTGTAGTTTTTTGATCCTGCCGTTAGAGCACTTCAAACTATTCATTAATATTGAAAATGCAAAAGTCTCACCATCCCTGGATTGAAAGTAACCTGAAAGTGAACTGACAAAATTCAGGGTTCCGGTTTTAACACGTGCCCGCTCAGAGATTTTTACTCCTCTCATCCTGTTTTTTACATTTCCATCAACACCCATCACACCCAAAGCAGAAACAAATTCTGGATAAACTCCCAGGTCATTCTTGACGTGGCGTAGGATATCAATGATCATTTGTGGTGATATGCGGTTCTGCCGTGACAGTCCGGAACCATCAAGAACCTTATACTGGTCCTGTTTGTATCCTAGTTCCATCAAATATTCTTCAAACGCCTTAAGGCCTTTAAGAGTGGTTCCGGGTGGGCCGAATTTTTCAGCCCCAATAGTTTTTAAAATCTGTTCTGCTACAAAGTTGTTGCTGAACTTGTTGAGACCCTGAAGTGCCAGGGTTAGAGGCTCGGACTCGTGGGTTAATAATTCCATTGCTGTTTCTGGAACTCTGCCCTGTATGCTTTTCCCCCGGAATTGGATGTCAGC
Organism: uncultured Nitrospina sp.; assembly: GCA_964344595.1. Lineage (GTDB taxonomy): Bacteria > Nitrospinota > Nitrospinia > Nitrospinales > VA-1 > LS-NOB. Next base: position 41,028 of record CAYFNV010000016.1, read on the forward strand.
ATGATGAAGATATTTCTTCAGTGTGCTCAGAGTGTAAAGGGTGGGATCTGTAATGTTTAAGAAGTACTTGGCACGTGGTTGGTTCAGTCGAATCCCTCCTGAAACGGTGATTTCATCAAATCCATTACGGTCCAACCGGTTTACAATCAACCGGCCGCGTTTGCCGGGTTTGAGGGTTTTGGCCTGATTGTCGAGAGTTATGTATTCGGTATCAGGTTCGATGATAATTTTTGGCTTGCTTCCTACTTTTTTTCCGGGGCTCACAAATGCCTGCACGGTATTGAAGTTAAAAGACAACGCACCTAACGGGGCTTCATAAGCCTGGGCACCAGGGTTTTTGATCCAGGTTTTCACCCGTTTCCTGTCATCGAAGAATGAATCATCACCAACAATATTTCCGTTGATCTTGTGTATTGGAAGATTTTTTAACTCATTGACCAGAAGCCACATTTGTTCAGTGACAAACTTAGGGTCTCCATAACCCTTGATATAAAGATTGCCGTTCAATTCGCCACCCTCTAATTTTCCATCTGTATAGATCCGTGTTGGAAAGCGGTAGTTTGGGCCTAGGGCCTGGAGTGCAACGGCTGTGGTAAGGATTTTTAGATTTGAGGCGGGGATAAATAATTTGCCAGCGCGTAACTCAAACAGGGATTCACCACGATCCAGCGAGTAAATCTTGATTCCAAAATTTTTTTTCCTCAGACAGGAACTGGAAAGGATTTTTGTGATTTTTTTCTTAAATATCGGGATACCTGTCTCACGAATATCAGCTTCTGCCTGAAAGGGGAGCGCCAGATAAAAACCGAAAATACAGAGGGCAATAATTAATCTGGTTTTATAGTAAAGGTCTCTCATCAGGAAAAATTCTACTCTGTTAAAAAAAAATTTACAATTGACAAATCCTGTTGCATTATCGAACCTGTTTAAGGTGGGCATTAGCAACAATACTTTCTGGAGAGATCATGATTGATTTTTCACATATCAAATACGGTGTTCTGGTTGCCATGATAGCGATCCTTTTTGGAGGATCGATGGGGCTTTCCTTTGGTTGTTGTGAAGACAGCATCAAAGATACCTTAAAGGCTGGAGCTTCAGAGTCCTTGTCTACAGTGTATAAGGGTGATCAGGCCAAAGCCGATAAGGTGGTCAAAAAATCATGGGTCTATATGAAACGAGCCCACTTGCACTCACAAACTATGGGAGTTATCAGTATTGCGTTTTCACTTTTGGTGGCCTGGCTGAATTTTCCGGCAAAAGCACAATTAGGAATCTCACTACTCAGCGGATTAGGCAGCTTGGGATATGGACTCTTCTGGTTGCTGTCTGGCTATATGGCTCCAGGTATGGGGTCAACAGGAGCGGCAAAGGAATCTGTTGCGCTTATCGCCCAGGCATCTGGAGGAGCTTTTTTTGTGGCAGGTGTCACACTATTTGGTTTCATTGCCTACAAAATGTTTGTTAAACCAACAACAGAATAAACTCCTTCCATAGCTGATAAACTCTTATATGCCGAATTAACAAATCTATGAATTACGATCTTGTAGGAATAGGAAACGCGTTAGTCGATATTGAAGTTCAAGTTGATGACGCCTTTGTAGAAGAATTATCGGTGACCAAAGGCGGCATGACCCTTTCTTCCGAAGCAGAGCAGGAAAATATTTTAGCTACCCTGAAGTCCAAACCCCGCAAGCTTTCATCAGGAGGTTCCGCAGCTAATACGATTCACGGTGCAAGTGTTCTGGGAGCGAGATCCTATTACCTGGGCCGTGTGGCCAATGATGAAAACGGCAAGCATTACACAGAAGATATGAGATCCTGCGAGGTTGGTTTCTGTGGTCCTGGTTCCGATGATAAAGGTACTGGTACCTGTGTGATTCTCATTACTCCCGATGCTGAACGCACGATGCTGACGAACCTGGGAGTTTCTTCAATGCTTCACCCGGATAATGTGGATGAAACCATCATCCAGGATGCAAAGGCGGTTTATGTTGAAGGTTACTTATGGACTGGTGATGAAACCCGCGACGCCGGATTGCATATGGCGAAGGCTGCTAAAAAAGCGGGTGTTCCTGTTGCCTTTACTTTGAGTGATGCCTTTGTTGTCAATACTTATAGAGAGAGCCTTATAGACTTTATCCAATGGGATGTTGATATACTGTTTTGTAATGAAGTGGAAGCTAAGGCTATGACCGGTGAAACAGATTCTCGCAAGGCTTTTGATAAGTTGTTGGCATGGGTGGATGTTTTGTTTTTGACCTTGGGTTCAAAAGGGGCGCTTGCTGGAAAAAGTGGTAACGAGCCTGTCCAGGTCAGTACTTTTCCTGTCAATGCAGTCGATACAACGGGAGCCGGAGACCTTTTTGCGGCTGGAGCCCTCTATGGACTGATCAACGAGAGGTCGTTGACTGAATCGGCGATTATAGGTTCTTATTGTGCGGCGCAGGTGGTTTCCCACATTGGAGGACGGTTGCCGGGGCACTCCCACAAGCGTATTGAAAATATTTTAGCCGAATATCACAAGTGCCATCCTTATAAACATTCCTGATGAGATACTTTGATTTGATTTTTGTTCCCCAGGTTATACTTTCTCTTAAAGGTTTGTTACACTCAGCATATTAGTTAAAGGTTAAAACCGAATGAAGGAGGAACCCATGAAACGGCTTCGCGTTTTCCTCCTGGCCCTTTGCATGCTTGTGGTTGGCTGCGGTACGGTCGGGAAAGATTTTGACAGCTCAAAGGTCAAAAATATTCAAAATAATGTTACCACACAACTTGAAATTCTCGACTGGTTTGGGGTGCCCTATAAAGAAGGGACAGAAAACAAACATACCATGTGGACCTATCAACTGGATACCTGGCAGGCAATTGGTGAAGGGCAATCAAAAGGGTTGGTGATTTTGTTTGACGACAACAATATCGTCAAGGCCCATCGTTACGAATCAAACTTCTAGTGGAGTGCCTCCGCAGGAAAATCGCAATGTCTTTATTTTGCTTGCAAACATTTTCTCGGTTCAGTGGGCTGTTGCCCCGCTGCCTTCACGGCTAGTGGAAAAAAAAGTCTCTCTGATTGTCTATGACTTTGACGGCACTCTGGTCGACACTCTTTTTGATATTGCTGATGCTGTAAACCTTTCACTGGAAGAAATGGGACTGAGAACTCTTTCCCGTGAAAGGATCCGACAATATGTAGGCAAAGGTGTTGAAAGATTGATGAGCCAGTCGATAAGTGGAACGGGCTTTGACGATCTACCCAGGGCTGTTGAACTCTTCCGCAAGCACTACTCTGAAAACCTGATGAACCACACCCGGTTTTATCCCTCTGGACGCGAAATACTCGATCACTTCAGCGATAAAAAGCAGGCCATCTGTTCCAATAAACCCGAAGAGTTTGTACGGCGTATATTGGAATCCCTTGAAAGCCTGGATCTCTTTGATGCCATTATTGGTGGCGATAGTTTTAATTCTAAAAAGCCTGACCCGGAAGGTTTGAAACATCTGCTGGAGCGTTTTCGATGTTCCCCGGAGCAGGCAGTGCTTGTAGGTGACAGTACTGTGGATATTGAAACTGGTAAGCGTGCCAATGTTTACACCTGTGTGATCAGCCACGGGTTTGGCGACGCGAAAGAAATTTCCCTGGCAAATCCAGATTGCTCTATCGACCATCTATTGCAACTCAAGGAATTATTTCATTAAGAAAGAAGACCGTAAATAAGTTGTGGGATGGACTTTGGAGGATATTTTTTGCCTGTGCGTCATCTTGTTGACTTTGCTCCGGGTTGTTTCTACAATGCCTCCTTTCTATGAAAGACATTAAAAACATTTATCTTATAGCAATTTGCGGCACTGGAATGGCGGCGTTAGCGGGGTTGTTAAAAGGTGCCGGGTATCGGGTATCTGGATCTGATGCCAATATCTACCCGCCTATGAGTACCCTTTTGGAAAATGCAGGAATTCCTGTTTTGCCGGGTTACCGAAAGGAAAACATAACCGAAGATATTGATCTGGTCATTGTTGGTAATGCGGTTTCCAAATCCAACGAAGAGGTTCAGGCTGTTTTGCAGGCCGGATTAAACTACACTTCTTTTCCTGCAGCCATTGCACGTTTTTTTCTGGAAGGTAGACAATCTCTGGTAGTGGCTGGAACGCATGGAAAAACCACCACCACTTCGATTTTAAGTTGGGTGCTTCACTCATCAGGAAGAAAACCCGGTTTCATGGTTGGTGGTTGGTTGAAAAACTTTGATAACAACCATCAGGTCCCTGAAGGAAATTTCTTTGTAACAGAAGGCGATGAGTATGACAGTGCTTACTTTGATAAAGGTCCCAAGTTTTTGCATTATCGTCCCGATGCTTCTATTTTGACGGGTATTGAGTTTGACCACGCTGATATATTTGACAACCTTGACCAGATTAAAGACGCTTTTCGCAAGTATGTGAACATGATTCGCCCAGATGGGGTTATACTGGTTAAGCACAATGATGTAAACATTCAGGATGTATTAAAAGATGCTGCGTGCAAGATCGAGACCTATGGCTATAGTGATGGGGCTGACTGGTTGATTGAAGATTACCGGTTTGAAGATGGGCGCTGTAATTTTACTTTGTCCTGTCAGGGTGCAAAAAAAGCAAATTTTCAATTGGCCATGATTGGCCGACATAATGTAGAAAATGCGGCGGCTGTAGCGGCTCTCTGTTTGCGATTGGGCTTGACTGCAGATGAAATAAATTCTGCTTTTAAGTCATTTAAAGGTATCAAAAGAAGGCAAGAAGTGGTCGGGGTTAGAAATGGCATAACAGTGCTTGATGATTTTGCACATCATCCGACTGCCATTCGCCTTACCATAGAAGCGGTTAAGGAGGCATACCCTGGCCAAAGGTTGTGGGCGGTTTTTGAACCTCGGTCAGCCACTTCAAGACGCAAGGTATTTGAACAGGATTTCCCCGATAGTTTCCTCAGTGCTGACAAGGTGATTATTGCAGGTTTGTTTGCTCCTGAAAAAATCAGTGAGGAAGAAAGATTGGACCCTGAGCAGGTTGTGGCATGTTTGCAAAAAAAGGATTGCGATGCCTATTTTATTGAGGAAGTGAACGACATTGTAGGGTTTATGTCAGAAAATGCTGAAAGTGGTGATGTGGTGCTGGTCATGTCATCGGGCGGGTTCGGTGGCATTCATCAGAAAATTCTGGATCAATAATGGTTATGGATAAGGTTTATCACGGACAAATAAAGCTGGGTCTGGTGCAGAGAGGAATTTTGATTCCATCCATAATACAGGGACTTTCTGAAGTTGCTGGCGGGCTGTGTTCTGGAGAGCCGGGCGAAGAAATCACTTTAGCTTTAGCTGAAGATTTCATCGTCAAAACTAACTTGATTGCGCAAGACCAGGATGGACCGAAGCTGGTTTGCCATGGAGATCAATTACGTCTTCATATGAGGGAAGGGGAGATTGATGTTGGCATTATCAAGGTTCCTGAATTTCTAAAGCAGCAGTTGAAGCAGCGTACCCCGGTATCGGAAAATATTTGTCTTGATGGTTATTGCCTGAACATATTTCTCCGTGCTATTGGGCAGGGCAAAAAGCTGAGTATGCCGATTGAAGTTATTTTATCTGTTATTCAGTCGGCTTTCGAAGAAGGTTCCGCAGACCTTGTGCAGTTGAATATGGATTTTTGTGAAGATGCAGACAGAGGGTTCGCAAGGTTGGCGCCCTTGGTGGAGGCGATTAAAAAAAGGTTTAATACCTTCGTTGCACTGAAAGGCTTTCCTCCTTCAAACCAGGGAACCATTGACCTCATGTACGCGTCCGGATTCGATATTATTAATTTCCCGCTGGGTGGTTTTTCCGGGACGATCAAGTCGAAAAAAAAGATGACCGCAAAACAGGTTCATTCAGCACTGGAATATGCAGCGGGGATTTTTCCTCCCGGCACAGTGTGGACCGATCTGGTTTTGGGATTGGAACCTCTATCAAGGTGTAAGGAAGGTGTTGACCGGCTTGCGGACTCAGGAATCATCCCGTTAATTTATTTGCAACGTAAAAGTAGTGAGACCTCTGACGGATACCGTGATCTCGTAGAACTGGCAGAGCATATGAACAAAGCGATTCAACGCAACCGTCTTCCTTTAAAATGGCTTTATCCGACATGTCGCTTTTTGAGTCCACTTGATACTCGCTTTTTTACTGAAGACCCGCTTCAGGCCCGACTTGCGGTGACTCCAGTTTACAGGTCCGGGATTGGGAAAAAGACATCGGCGGGTTTTGCGGCATTGCGTCGCAAACTACGTATACGTAACGTCAGTGATTCTTTTGAGTCGTCAGGTTTATAAGCCTTTTAAAGTAAGGCGTATCTGAAAATTTATACTAATATTTATCAGGCTGAGCAAGTTGTGCTTGAAGGTAGTAAGGATCTTTAAGTTCAAGCACAGTTAGAGCAAATTGTTTCTTTCTTTTTCATTAGGGCAGTATGGTTGTTCAAGCAAATAAAATCAACAACAAGGTTGTTCCTGAAGTGCCGTTGAAGAGACTTGAGACATTATGGTTGCAGGTTGGGGGAACTCTCTGCAATCTGGAGTGTACCCATTGTTTTATCAGTTGTGGGCCAAAGAACGATACCATTGCAATGATGACTTTGTCCCAGGTTAAGGAAAGGTTGAAGGAGTCTGAATCTTTGGGAGTGAAAGACTATTACATTACTGGCGGTGAAGTTTTTATCAACCCGGAGATTTTTGAAATTCTTGTTGAGATACTGCGCTATGGTCCGCTTGATGTCCTGACGAATGGAACTCAAATTACAGCTGAGAAAGCCCAAAGGTTGAGGGATATTCAGGATGCCTCTGAACATTTACTGCGTTTTAGAGTGAGTATGGAAAGCTTTGACGAAACAGCCAATGATGCCATACGTGGAAAAAATGCTTTCAGGCAGGCCTTGAAAGGAATCCGACACCTGACCCATGCCGGGTTCTCGCCAATACTCACTATCACACGCTCCTGGGAAGAGGAACAGGATGGAGAGATGGAATTAAAGTTTTTAGATTTTCTTCGGGATCACAATGTACCGCAACCACAAATCAAGGTATTACCTGGTTTCATGCTTGGAAAACTGGCTGAAAATCATCGTGCTTATAATTCCGAAGAGCGGGTAACTGAAGCATGTTTTGAGAATTTTGACATTACGCAACTCCAATGTTCAACTTCACGTATGGCGACAGGAGAAGGTGTATATGTCTGTCCCATCCTTGTTGATAACCCGAAGGCTCGCATGGGTAGCAGTATAGAAGAAACTCTGCGACCCTTTCCACTTGCGCACCCTGCATGTTATACCTGCCGAGTTACGGGAATGACCTGTAAGTCTTCAACTTGAGAGGTCGGAGTTTTTATATTGAGCCGATACTCAAAGGTTGGTAGCATGATTCTGTTCTTTGGTTTTCAAGGACGAGAACTCTTTCAATAATCTTTTTTTAAGAGGGTTCCTGATGTTAAGGAATTACTGCCCTCAAAATATGTCATGGCTTTAATGCATTCAACAATGGTTCCGTTGGGAACCCCGGCTGTAAACTTCAATCTTCCCGGAGTGGATTCAAAAATATACTCTCTGGAAAATTTTTCAGAGAAGAAAATCCTGGTGATCATTTTCATGTGCAACCATTGCCCTTACGTTAAAGCGGTATTACAACGGTTGATTGATTTGCAGGCAGAGACAGGCCCTAATGGTGTTCAACTGGTTGGTATCAACTCTAATGATGCGGAACGCTACCCTGATGACTCAATGGAAAATATGAAGAAGGTAGCAAAAGACAAAGGAATAAATTTCCCTTATTTGTTTGATGCCTCCCAAGAGGTGGCCAGGGCCTATGATGCTGTGTGCACACCCGATATTTATGTTTACGGTCCGGAGAGGAAACTTGTGTATCGAGGTAGGATCGATGACAACTGGGAACATGAAGAAAAGGTGACTCAGAGAAACTTAAAAGAAGCTCTGGATTGTATTGTTGCTGGTAAAAAAATTCCTGATGAACAGATTCCCTCCATGGGTTGTTCCATTAAATGGAAGCAAAACTAGGCTAAAGAGATGGAGACAATTAAAAAATGGTTGTTTGTTCTGGCGGCAGTTGTTTTTATTGGCTCGCTGTTTGCCGATAAGATCCTTTCTTTTTATATAGATTGGTTGTGGTTTGAAAGTCATGGATTCACTTCCGTTTTATGGACAGTATTGGTATCGCAAATAGGGTTTGGTTTGTTGACGGGTGTATTATTTTTTCTGTTTACATTCGGATTTCTAAATCAAGTCTACAAGAAAACCTCCCACCTTCCCATTCTTCTGTCAGACCAGGTTCGCAGGGAAGTTCCTTTGCTGGATTTTATGGCGGGGAATTTGAAACTTCTAATCTTTGCGGCACCCTTGGTTTTGTCAGTAATGACCGGACTGGTTATGGCCCAGCAATGGGAAACCCTTCTTCAGTATTTAAACGCTTCTCCATATGGCGAGGTGGATCCTATATTCGGTAAAGATATTTCCTTTTACTTTTTTACACTTCCCTTATGGCTGCTGGTGAAATCTTTATTGTGGGAAACGATGATTGTGCTTTCACTGGGCGTTGGGCTGATCTATTTTTTCAAGCGTTTTATTTATGTAGGTCCAACCGGGGTAGTCCTTCTTCCTGACGCAAGACGTACTCTGTCAGGGATTGCCGGCTTATTCTTTCTTTTGTTTGCCAGCGAGTTTTATTTGCAACGCTATGAGTTGTTGACTGCGGGTGGAGATTTGATTGCGGGAATTGGTTTCTCTGATGACAAGGGGGCAATTCCTGTCCTTTATATATTAATGGTAACTTCTTTTGTGGGTGCGTTTTTTTCATTTTTTGGGTTTGTCCGTCCGGGTATGAAAAAGGTTGTGATGTCGGCTGTAGGTTTGGCCGTGGTATTTTTTGTTGCAAATTTATACCCAAAAATATTACAGAAATTTATTGTACTTCCCAATGAATTGGTAAAGGAAACTCCATACATTGAACACACCATTGCTGGAGCGTTAACAGCCTATGGACTTAGCCAGACTGAGACGCATGAGCTTTCAGGCTCCGCTTCACTGACAGCAGAAAGCATTCGGCAAAACGCTATCACTATAGAAAATGTCCGGCTATGGGATCAGGAGCCCCTGCTTGATACCCTTGGTCAGATACAGGAGATTAGAACTTATTACCAGTTCCAGTCTGTGGACAACGATCGTTACCAGATTAACGGGGACTATCGTCAGACTTTGCTCTCACCCAGAGAACTGCTTTCTTCCAACTTGCCCAATCGCACGTGGATTAACGAGCATTTAACATTCACTCATGGTTACGGAGTTGCCTTAAGTCCTGTAAACCAGATTACACCGGAAGGGCTGCCAGTTTTGTTTGTTAAAGACATTCCACCACAATCCAACATAGATATGGCTGTAACAAGACCGGAAATATATTTTGGTGAGCTGGCAAACGATCATGTGTTTGTCAACACAGGGACCAAGGAGTTTGATTATCCGGAAGGTGAGAAAAATGTATATAAAAACTATGAGGGCGAAGGTGGTTTTGAAGTCGGTTCTTTTTTCCGCAAGCTTGTGTTGGCGGCACGATTCAAAGCTCTTAAAATAATTTTTTCTGAAGATATAAATGATGAAAGCCGGGTTTTGATGTACAGGAATATTACTGACCGGGTGCAGAAAGTGGCACCTTTTTTAAGACTGGATAATGACCCTTATCTGGTTATTTCACAAGGACGCCTGATTTGGCTTTATGATGCGTACACAGTAAGTAACCGGTTTCCATACTCCCCTCAAATTCCCAGGTTCGGAAACTATGTGCGGAACTCTGTAAAAATTTCTATCGATGCCTATGACGGTTCGATGAATTTTTATGTTACTGATGAGGCAGATCCAATCATACGCACCTACCGTAATATTTTTCCGGACTTGTTTCAGGATCTGGTCAAGATGCCGGAAGACCTGCGCAGTCATATCCGTTATCCCTCTGACCTGTTCATGATTCAGACTCATATTTACGCGACCTACCATATGAAGCGGCCTCAGGTTTTCTATAACAAAGAAGACCAGTGGGAGATCCCGGAAATTGACGGAAATATCATGAGGCCGTATTACACAATCATGAAATTGCCGGGCAAGGATCGTGAGGAATATATTCTCATGCTACCGTATACTCCTAGAGGAAAGAGTAATCTATCTGCCTGGATGGTAGCGCGTAGTGATGGGGAACACTATGGCAAATTGGATGTGTATACTTTTCCCAAGCAAAAACTGGTGTTTGGTCCCAGCCAGATGGTGGCCCGGATCAATCAGGATGCGGAGATTTCCCGGCAGATTTCATTGTGGGATCAACGTGGCTCAAGCGTTATACAAGGAACCCTGCTGGTTATTCCCATTGAAGAGTCTTTGGTATATGTTCGGCCTTTGTATTTGAAAGCCGATGCCGGAAAGATTCCCGAACTTAAACGCGTCATCGTTGGATATGAAGACATTATTGCCATGGAGCGAACGTTGGATGAAGCATTGGAGAAAATCTTCACGGGCTTTACCCGGGAACCTCGTGACGATATAGGCCAGCATGTGGCCGAACCCGGTTCTTCATCACAGTCAAAGCCGGTTAAGGATCAAAAGCTGGTCCTGAGCAAACACGACTATGACAACATTCGCAATACGTATCGACGTATTCTGGAATCGCAGGAAAAACTGGATCAGTCGCTGGCGCAATATCGCAAAGACCTTGAGGGATTCGGAGAACTTCTGGAGGAGACTCAGGTACTGCCGCAAATAAAATCGACTCCGTCTCAATAATCTCTTCTGAACTAACTAAGTATTCTCATTGGAGAAAAGGCCCAGCTGACTCGTCGCCAGTTTTTTGTCGATGATCGGGACGGGATAATTTCCATCGAAACAGGCGGAGCAGAACTTCTTCTTGCCATTTTCCAAAACTTCCATCATTTTTTCCAGGCTGAGGTAAGCCAGGGAATCCGCTGCCAGGTATTGGCGCGTTTCTTCCAGATTGTGTTTATGCGCGATCAATTCTTCTTTGGTGGGTGTATCGATACCGTAAAAGCAGGAGTAAAGAATGGGTGGAGCGGAAATACGCAGGTGAACCTCCTTGGCTCCTGCATCTCTCAGCATTTTTACTATCTTACGGCTTGTAGTACCGCGTACTATTGAGTCATCAATGATCGCAATGCGTTTGCCAGAGATCATTGTCTTTACCGGGTTCAGTTTCAGCTTCACACCAAAATGCCGGATTTGCGACTGTGGCTCAATAAAAGTTCGCCCAACATAATGGTTTCTAATGAGACCCATTTCAAAGGGAATTCTGCTTTCTTCAGCAAACCCCATTGCCGAGACAACTCCCGAGTCGGGAACAGGTACAACAATATCGACATCAGCCGGACTTTCCTGTGCCATTGCCCGACCCATGTCTTTTCTAACACTGTATACATGCTCTCCAAAAATAAAGCTGTCGGGACGCGCAAAATAAATATGCTCAAATACGCAATATTTGGGGTCGGATTTTTTAAAAGGAAAAAATGATTTTAATCCCTGATCATTGATCAGAAGCACTTCACCTGGCTCAACCTCGCGTATGTATTCGGCCTCAATAAGATCCATAACACAGGTTTCTGAGGCTACGATGTATGCGCCATCAAGTTTCCCCAGGCAAAGCGGACGGAAACCTTGTGGGTCACGGGCCGCAACCATTTCAGTTTCTGTCATCAAAACCAGGGAATAGGCGCCACTAACTTGACTCAAGGCATCTGCGGCCCGGTCTACAAAAGTATCAGCTTTCGATTGGGCCATTAAGTGTACGATGACTTCACTGTCGTTAGTGGACTGGAATATTGCTCCACTATTGCCCAACTCTTCACGAATGGTTTGAGAATTTACCAGGTTACCGTTATGGGCTAACGCTAATGACCCAGCGGAATAGTTGATCATGCAAGGTTGGGCGTTAACCAGTTTGCTATCCCCCGCGGTTGAATAACGGTTATGGCCAATGGCTAAAGGGCCCGGTAAATTAAGGATTCTGCCTGGATTGAATATGTCCGCAACCAGTCCCATGCCCAGTTCAATATGCATTTTGGAAAGGTTGCTGGCAACAATTCCCGCACTCTCCTGACCCCTGTGCTGTAGTGCATAGAGCCCCAGGTACACCAGATTGGCGGCCTCGGGATGACCATATACTCCTACAACTCCACATTCCTCATGTAGTTTGTCCAGCATAGTTCCCCAGTGAAGATTTCCAGATTTCTTTTAAGGCTTCAATTTCCTGCTTAACAATTTCTTCTCCATTGACTCTTATCGTGAGATGAGAACCACTCACTTTGCCAATCAGGGAAAAATCGACCGGAAAGGCCAGAGCCAGATCTTCAATTTCATCAATTTTCTCTTCGGGAAAAGAAATAACTATCCGCGATTGAGTTTCCCCAAACAACAACGCGTCTTTTCTTAATGTGGATTCCAGTTCTAGGGTGGCACCTAAAGCCTGACATCCTGGCGAAAAACAGGATTCTGCTACCGCTATCGCGAGTCCCCCTTCAGAACAATCATGGGCAGAAGAAATAAGACCTCTTTGAATCAGCTCCCGACAAAAACCCTGAACTTGTTTCTCGTGCTTTCGATCAAGAACAGGAGGCTTGCCCTCACTGCGATTAAAGATGACTTTCAGGTATTCGGTTCCTCCCAGTTCTTCCATGGTAAAACCGATGAGAGCAATTTGATCCCCGGAATTTTTGAATCCCTGAGTCATGACTTTTTCCTGATCTTCGATCAGACCGACCACAGCAACAGTTGGGGTCGGATAAATCGCGTCCCCTTTTGTTTCATTATAGAGGCTGACGTTACCACTGACCACAGGAATATCAAAAAACCTGCACGCATCACCCATTCCTTCTACAGCTTGTTGAAACTGCCACATAATCTCGGGCTTTTCAGGGTTACCAAAATTAAGACAATTGGTAAGTCCAATAGGTTGGGCTCCAGAACAAACCACATTCCGACATGCTTCTGCAACGGCAATCGCTGCACCTTCATAGGGATCCAGATAGCAGTAACGGCTGTTACAATCCACTGAAATGGCTACAGCTTTATTTGTATCTTTGATACGAAGGACGGCTGCGTCCGAGCCGGGTAAAACCATCGTGTTCAACCGCACCATATGATCGTATTGTTCGTAAACCCATTCCTTACTGGCAATATTTGGGCATGCTAAAAGTTTTTTTAGGGCTGTATCTCCGCGTGAAATATCGGGGAAATCACTCATGCTGATATGCACCACTTCATCAAGATATTTTGGGTGCTCTGTAGGTCGTTTCAGGTCCAGTGCACCATCAACAACTGGAAAAATTGGCAGGTTCACCACTTCCTGACCTTCAAACTGTATGCGGACACAGGGCTCTTCAATTACTTCGCCGATGATGGCGGCGTCCAGTCCCCATTTATCTAAAATAGCAAGGGCTTCTTCTTCATGACCTGGTTTCACCACGAACAACATCCTTTCCTGAGACTCGGAAAGCATAATTTCATAAGGGACCATGCCTTCTTCTCTCAAAGGAACTTTTGACAAATCCATAAACACTCCGGTTTCAGCCCGGTGTGCCATTTCAAATGAAGATGAAGTGAGTCCCGCGGCTCCCATATCTTGAACCCCTACTACCCAGTCGTTCTTAAATAACTCAAGGCAGGCTTCAATCAAAAGTTTTTCGGTGAATGGGTCGCCGACTTGGACTGTGGGACGCTTGTCCTCTGTGCTTTCATCAAACTCAGAAGAAGCCAAAAGGCTTGCGCCATGAATTCCGTCTCGTCCAGTTTTTGATCCGACATAAAGAATTTGGTTCCCGACACCACCGGTTCCAGCCAGAAAGATCCGGTCAGAATTAACCAGCCCCAGGCAAAACGCGTTGACCAGGATGTTTCCGTTATAACAGGCATCAAAATAAATTTCGCCACCAACAGTGGGCACGCCGGTACAGTTACCATAGCTGGAGATGCCATCGACCACACCGTTAAGCAGGAAACGGGTGCGGGGTTCCTCAAGTTCTCCGAACCGTAATGAATTTAATAAGGCAATTGGCCGAGCGCCCATAGTAAAAACATCTCGCATGATACCACCAACACCGGTCGCGGCACCTTGATGGGGCTCAATAAATGAGGGATGGTTATGACTTTCAATTTTAAATACGACAGCGAGCCCATCGCCAATATCTACAACACCCGCGTTTTCCCCTGGACCCTGCAGAACCCTGGGGCTTTCAACCGGGAGCTTTCTCAAATAAGGCCGTGAACTCTTATAACTGCAATGTTCGCTCCACATAACAGAAAAAATACCCAGTTCAGTAATATTTGGGGTTCGGCCTAATAGGTCCAGGATGCGCCGGAACTCATCTACAGTTAAACCGTGTTCCTTGACGATTTCAGGGTTGATCTCGGGATCAGGTCGTATTTTTTTTGTCTTGTCCAAAGTGTCAGTCATTTGAAATAAGAGATTGAAAGATAACCTGGCCATCTGTTCCCATTAACTTTGGGTCAGCACAACGTTCAGGGTGCGGCATCATTCCCATTACATTTCTTTGTTCATTGGTCACACCTGCAACCGAATCTACAGAACCGTTTGGGTTACACTCTGCGGAAACTTTCCCTTTTGCGTCACAATACCGGAAAAGGATTTGTCCATTTTCTTCAAGATGGCTCAGGGAAAAAGGATCGATATAGTAGCTTCCCTGATGGTGTGCGATAGGGATTTCCAGAACCTGATTTTCTTCACAACGCCTTGTAAAGGGCGTCTCGGAGTTTTCAATACGAACGGATACATTTTTACAAATGAATTTTCGAGATTGGTTCTGGATCAATGTGCCGGGCAGAAGCCCAGATTCCAGAAGAATCTGGAACCCATTACAGATACCCATTACCTTGCCCCCGTCTTTGGCAAAACGCTTAATTGAACTCATAATAGGGGAAAATTGGGCAATAGCTCCTGCCCGCAGATAATCCCCGTAAGAGAAACCACCGGGCAGAACCACTAAATCAAACGTTTCCAGGTTGGTTTCCTCTTTATGCCAAAGCCAATGAGTTTCCTGATTCAGGATATGTTTGAGGATATGATAACAATCGTGGTCACAATTAGACCCGGGAAATACGACAATTCCACACTTCATTTTATGATGGTTTGATTGGTTTGGAGTGTTATTCAGTGGGAACAAGGGTAAAGCGGAAGGACTCAATCACCGTATTTGCCAGGAGTCGTTCGCACATTTCCCGGACCCTTATCTCGGCTTCTTCCTCCGACGCAGAATCAAGTTTAATTTCCAGATATTTGCCAATATTTACATCAAGTACTTCGTCATATCCCAAATCGTTTAACGCATGGTGGACAGTTTTCCCCTGTGGATCAAGAACACCTTCTTTGAATGTTACATGTATTTGGGCAAGCATTTTTTAAACCATAACACAGAAGTTAATTAAATTCAGAAGGCTTTGTAACAGGAAAACTCCAAAAGCCAAAGGCCAATTTTTGACCGGCCCAAAATATTATGATAAACAATGAGTTAGAAAGTTCTTTCTTATAGTGTTTTCTTGCCTGAGCCTCTATTCTGAAATGACAATACCTAAAACCCACCTTTTAGTGTTTCTTTTTTTCTTTTCTATCTATGTTTTGACTGGTCAGGGTTCCATCCAGTCTGCAGACGGAAAAATCATGTTTTTTCTTACCAAAGCCATGGTCGAGAATCAAAGCATAAGTTTTAATGAAGCTGTTACTTCGCAAGATACACTCGGTCCGCAATTTTCCAAATACGGCTTGGGCATGAGTGTACTTGCTATACCGTTTTATATCGCAGGAAAGGTTTTATCTTCTCTGTTGGGTATTGAGGCGTCCCTGGCAACTCAATTTTCAGTCAGCATGATCAATGCTCTGCTTACAGCCTTCAGTTGCCTGGTGATCTTTCAGTTTGCCACGAACCGGTTTAAGTTCAGCCCAAGAACGGCTTTGCTGGTAACTTCTGGCTTTGGGCTATCCTCCATAGCCTGGTATTACTCTGAAGATTTTATGAGTGAACCAGCAACTACGTTATTTATGTTGTCAGCTGTGTACTTTGTGACAGGTAAAGATCAAGACACGCGAAAACGGGACCTGCTTTGGGCGGGAACGTTTCTGGCTTTTGCCATATCATGCCGACTGGCAGTATTGGTCGCTGTTCCGGGATTCATTATTTACCAATGTATGGTGTGGGCCGAGTCGGAAGAGAAAAATACAAACGAGCTGGTCATGGATCTGATTCGTCCTGCTATACCCGTAGTCGCGGTTCTGGTTCTTATTATGTTTTATAACTATATTCGGTTTGCGGACCCGCTGGAAACCGGATATGAAAAGTTTTCCGGTCGATTCATAGTGGGTCTTTTTGGCCTTTTATTTTCTCCAGGCAAATCCCTGTTTTTGTTCAATCCGTTAACTCTTTTTGGCTGCCTGTCCTTTGCACTTTGTTTCAAAGAGCAAAGAAAAACGGCGTTGCTTTTTGGTTGGCTCATAGTTTCGCACCTGTTATTGTTTTCTTTCTGGGGGAGTTGGCAGGGGGGCATGAGTTGGGGGCCCAGATTGATGCTGGTGGTTATTCCTTATTTAATATTGCCGGCTGGCTTTCTTTTGCGTGAGCATAAACAAGTTGTTAAAATTCCCTTCCTGATCGTGCTGTTAATGGGGATTTTAATTCAATTGCCTTCCGTGACCGTAAATATTGCCCGCTACTATTATGAAATGAGTCGAGACTATGGAAGACTGGGACACGATCAAATTTTATTTTCTCCGAAACACTCTCAGTTAATTGGGCAGTTTGGTCAGGTTGTAAAAGTCTTTGAAAATCTGGACGATGACTTTCAAATGGCACAAATGGTTTCGCTTGCCAAAAAGGGCGAGCGATTCCTGGGAACAGATATCGGAGTGGTTCTCGAAAATGGCCTGGCAGTCAATGCGCCTAATTTCTGGTGGTGCTACATGTATTTGTTCGGGTACCCTTTTTACTTCTGGCTGCTCCCGCCTGTTGCCTTGGTGGGAATTATAGCTTTCAGTGGTTATAAACTATACCGGGAAACCGGCAACTCTTAATGAAAATATTTTTTTGGAATATCTATGGAAAATAAATGGAACGACTCAGATGCTAAGGCGGCTATTGAACAATACAAGGATGTCTCTGAAGATATAGCTCTTCGGGTTTACACTTCAAGGTTAATTGGGGCTGATCCCTCCCTGGTACTTCATGGTGGAGGCAATACCTCCGTCAAGTCGCGCACCCATAACAAGGTGAATGAGGAAGTGGATGTGCTTTATGTTAAAGGAAGCGGCTGGGACCTTGATACGCTGGAGCCTCCGGGTCTTCCCGGGGTCCTGCTCGACTACCTGCGTAAACTGAGAGAGCTTGATGGGTTGAGTGATGAGGACATGGTCAATGAACAAAGAACACATTTGTTGGACGCGTCTTCACCAAACCCTTCGGTAGAAACTTTACTGCACGCTTTCTTGCCGCATAAGTTCATCGACCACTCGCATGCGGATGCCAGTTTGATCATTGCCAATCAACCTGATGCTGAGAAAATCTGTAAGGATATTTTTGGCGATACGATTGGCATTGTTTCATACATTATGCCAGGTTTTGCGCTCGCCAAGGCTTCCGCTGAAGTCTATGAAAAAAGACCAAATGTTGAAGGGCTTCTTCTGCTTAACCACGGATTGTTCACCTTCGGTGATACTGCCAAAGAAAGTTACGACCGACACATTCGTGCAGTGACACTTTTGGAAGATTATATCGGGAAGAGCCAGCTAAAACCCCTCACTCCGGCAACAGGACCAGCACTGGAAGCTGGCGAGGATGCTTTAATGAATGCATTGGCCCCAGTGCTTCGCGGACTTTATAAGGATCAATCCGGTAAGGACTGGGTTGTGCATCACCGTGCTGACACCCAGGCAAAAGCGTTTGCTTCCAGTAAAGAGTGTGAGTCATGGTCCCAGATAGGTACTGCCACCCCGGACCATGTGATTCGCACCAAGCAAAAACCATTACTCCTAAACCTAAAACAATGGAAAGATCCGGAAAAATTGAGGGAAGAAGTTTTACAGGCGCTGAATGCTTATTGTGAAAGTTATCACCAGTATTTTGAGTCCAATAAATCTGCCAAGGGGGTGGACAAAACTGAACTGGATAGACTGCCCCGGGTCATCCTTGTAGCTGGCTTAGGATTGGTGACCATCGGTAAAACAGTTAAGGAGACAGGTATTTCAGCTGATATTTATCAACATACTATTGATATTGTTCATAAATCCTTTTCAGTGGGTACTTATAAACCTCTTGATTCCAGTGACCTGTTCGACATGGAATACTGGTCTCTGGAGCAGGCCAAACTGGGAAAAGCCAAAGCACCGCCCTTACAAGGTAAGGTGGCTTACATCACAGGAGCCGCATCTGGGATCGGTCTGGCGACAGCCCGGCTTTTTGCCGAACAGGGGGCTAATCTTTTTCTTGCCGATGTATCGCAGGATAAATTAAGTGAAGCCGCTGATATGATACGTAAAAAATCAAAGGTAGGAGTTGTTGCCCAGGTTCTGGATGTGACGGATGAATCAGCTGTGTATCAGTCTTTTGAGAAAATGGTGCAGACGTTTGGTGGCATCGATATCCTGATCTCCAATGCAGGAAATGCCGTGCAAGGGGCCATTGGGGAGATGGATATGAAAACATTACGAGCCAGTTTTGAGCTGAATTTTTTCTCCCATCAGGTGCTGGCGTCTGAAGCTTTAAAATTGTTCCTGATACAAAAGTCAGGAGGTGTTTTGTTGTTCAACGCATCCAAGGCGGCGTTCAACCCTGGTAAGAACTTTGGACCCTATGCGCTTCCCAAGGCGGCAGTGGTGGCGCTCACCAAGCAGTACGCGCTGGACTACGGGGCGCATGGAATCCGCTCCAATGCTATCAATGCTGACCGGATTCGCACAGCCTTATTCTCTGAAGAGGTATTGAAAGAAAGGGCCGCAGCGCGTGGACTTTCTGCGGATGACTATTTCAAAAATAACCTCCTGCAGGAAGAAGTCTATGACACCGATGTCGCGCAGGGTTTCCTCAATCTTGCCCTGGCAGAAAAAACAACGGGAAGCATTATCACTATAGATGGTGGCAACATCGCCGCTTCCCCCCGCTAACCACTAGGCGTGGGGCCAACGAGCAATAACTTAGTTTAGCGGTCAACAAGTTTAGCTAGGTTTGATGAGTCTTTGCTAATTGCAACCCTCATAAGCCGGCGAGCCGCTGGTGGCTAAGAGCAATGGCTTTATTTGGTAAAAGTGAGAAGTCTCGTTTGAAGAAGTTACGATCATTTGCCTACCAATCCAACCTGCTACTGCAGGTGAGTCCAGCGTTACGCTGGTGGCCCTACGCCTAGTAGTCAGAAATCTCGCCGCCTGAAATTCTGCGGGGTTGTTTGTTGAATTCAAGAGGGTGGTCGGTTCCCGGGAGGATAGTACCGTCCGGGGAGTAAGGACCGATCCTGCTCCATGTTCCCACTTGTTGTTCCGCTACATATTCCATTTCCAGAATCGCTTTGGGGTTTTTATAACCGTATTTCGAAGGTGCAATCAAACGTAGAGGAAATCCGTGAGAGTCAGAAAGGGGTTTGCCATTCATACTGTGCACAAGCAGAACCCTGTCTTGATGTAATTCCTTGAGAGGCAGGTACTCTTTATACTCATCACCGCAATGAAACACCACACCCTTTGCAGATGCATGGGGACGAACCACCTGTTCGAGTTCTTTTATTGGGAAACCACTCCATTCTGCACGGGCCGACCAGCACTCGACACACTTCAAACGGGAAGATTGTGAGCGAACAGGAAGTTTTAGCAATTCTACCAGCGTATAGGTTTTGGGGTTTTCACACAAACCACTCAGTTTCAATTTCCATGTATTGGCGTTGATGCGGTGCATTGGTTTCCAGAAATTGATATAGAACGACCTGTGTTTACCCTCTTTGGTTTTACCAACATAATCAGTCCCGGAAAAAGGATCAGATGCCTCGGCTTTGGCGGTTCCCCTTATTACGTGCCAAAAAAGCAGGGCAGTTGCCCACAGTCCGCTTTTGAGAAAAAACCGGCGCGTTAATTTTTCTATTTCGCGCATCGAAACCCCAGAAAGTTGAATCGCTCTGTTGGAGCGATCAGGTTGCGGTCAAAAGTTTTTCCGTATTTATAATCCAGGTGATGGTTCCATAGTCCGCCTCGGGTGACCTTTTTCCCGTTTTCCGAGCTTGCTGTCCATTCCCATACTGAACCTGCCATATCGCGGACACCGTAGGGGGAATTGTCCTTTTTGTTGAGTCCGACCCGGTGCTTGATGATTCCCGAATAAAAGGGATGTGGTTTTTTACGCAGGGGTTTATTGCCCCACGGGTAGATCCGGGCGTCGGTTCCCCGGGCGGACTTTTCCCACTCCTGTTCCGTGGGCAGGCGTTTGCCCACTTGTTTGCAATAAATATCAGCCTGACTCCAAGATATGCTGGTGACCGGGTGAAGCTCGAAATCTTTCCAGAAAACATGGTCCGAAAACTGTTTCCGGAACTCCTCGTTGGTCACTTCAAAACGGTCGATAAAGAATGTTTCAAGGTGTACAGTAATAGCAGGAGTTGCATAAGCATCGTTACTATTTCCCATTACAAACTCTCCTGCCGACACTTCCACCATTTCAGAGGAAAGTGAATTCTCTATATTCGACATGAGTAATACAAATGTGAACAGGGTAATGGTTTTCATAAGGCCATTTTAACCCGAAAACCATCTATTTTTTTTGAAGGACAGGATAGCCAATGGTGTAAACCCATTTATCCTCCTCATGGGTATCGGTATCTGCCAGATCACGAGCTGGCAGGTGGCATGCCAGGCAGTTTTCTTGATAGTCTGTAGAGACGGTATTTTTTGAGTCGGGAGCGTTAAATAGAGACCAACCCCAGCCGTCACCCCATAGTTTTGAATTTTTGTATCGGCCTCTGGTGTCTCTGACTAAGACAAACCATCCTTTAATAGATGTCGCATGGCTTACCGCAGAACCTGTCGTCATCATCATTGTTTTCGTGTTAAGCAGTTCTTTTACCAATACCGCACCGTCAGGATATCGTCCATACTTCTGATAGTATTCGATAGTTTCTGGTTGGGTATAGACGACATGATATTCTTTTGAGCCAGGTTTTCCTTCAGTTCTAGCATGTGCCCAGGTCCCCAGAGTGACCCACTTGGTATAATTTTCAGGAACGCTGATAGCTCCTGTACTTGAATCAACATTTGGGGCGAAGGACTCCTCAGCTTGGGATGAAATTGTCTGAATGCTGATTAAAACAATAGCCAAAGTTGAAGCAAAAAGTTTTGTTTTCTTCATTCTAAAACTCCAGTATAAAAATTTGGTTTTATGGAAAAGGGAGTGTTCTGGTTCCCGTTGTTGAACGGTGAACCAGATACACATACAAGGTTTTTGAATTAAAGCTCTGAAGGGTGCTTGTGTTCAATGTCTATCCAGTTGGAATCAGCCTTTGAAATATAAGCATTCATCTTCTTATTCCATTTTTTCTGGATATTTTCGTCAAGGTTTAGATATAGCCTTCCATTGGTGATCTTCCAAATAGTCGGATCGGAATAAAACTTTTTCCCCACGGCTACTCCGTAAGCACAGTACCCCCCAAATTGAGGAGCGTATTTTTCAGGGTCTGAAATGAATAGTTCCTTATTCTCCTTGTTGGCGAACAAGTAAGTGCCTCCATTATGAGTTGCAGTGTGGTATCCATTTCCCCGAATGGGTCCACCGTCTTTAAAATATGAAACCGGATCATAGCCTCCCATTACTGGAGCGGCGATCTCAGTTCCGGCAAATGCGCCGTTAGCAAATAATGCAATTACTAAAGCCACCATTGCTACAAATTGGGTTTTACGTTTGAATATAGAATCCATAAACTGTTCTCCTGATAAATTGTTAACAATTAAAATTGAACTTTTAAAAAGTATACAGATCTGTATACTTAGGGCTCGATTCCTTACAACAAAATAAAAAAAATGACCAAAAAAACTAAGCGAGACCAATTGATTGAAACGGCAGTCGGGTTATTTAACAGGCAGGGATTTCACGCTGTAGGAGTCGATGCGATCTCAGAGAGAGCGGGTATTACCAAAAAAACGCTTTATCATCATTTTAAGTCTAAGGAGGACCTGATTCTTGCCGCACTGCGTTGTTATGACGAACGATTTCGCAAAGAGTTCATGCAATCTGTAGAAATCAAAAGTGGAGAATCCGTAGGCCGTTTACTGGCGGTTTTTGACGTAGTGGAAGATTGGTTTAACAGCAAAAATTTTTCAGGATGTCTGCTTGTTGGAGCCATGGGGGAGTATCCTGATGAAGGCACACTCATCAGGAATGTTTGCCAGGAATCGAAAAGGTTAATGCTGGGTTATATAAAAGGTCTGGCGAAAAAGGCTAAACTGGAAAATGGGGATGCTTTAGCGGAGCAGATGTTTTTGTTGATAGAAGGTGCAATCACTATGGCACAAGTGAACAACTCGTCTTTCAGTGCTGTTCAGGCTAAAGAAGCTGCAAAAATATTGATCAAAAACTCAACCCCCTGAAAGTTTTGGGGTGCAATTTTGGAATATTTAAATATCAAAATCTATCTTCTAATAAGGAATTAAAAATTGGATAGCTATTTTCAACGCTGAATCACTATGGGAGATAGGATATGGGTCATTCATCGTATAACGTTGTTGCAGTTATTCCAGATAAATCCTTGCGTGAACTGATCGGTGAATTGATCTCGCAATATGGCCATAAACCTCAGTTGTTCGACAATGAGAACGATGCAATTTCAAAATGTTCTGAAGAAAAATTTGTCGCGGCAGTTGTGGTTGACTGGGAATTGTCAAAAAAACACTTCCCAAATATTTTAGAAAAGATAAATAAGGTTGCTCCGTATACGGGGAGATTTGTTTTGATAAATATGAAATATGATGAAATTCAAGAACATATCGAAAAGGGTGATTTCTGCTGTTATGTGCAAAAGCCTTTTGATTTGGATAGATTTAAAAAAGGTTTGTTAGGTTGTATTGAAGAATATGAATCAAAAATAAAAAGCTGTACTTGCGCTTGCTCTTAAGGTTGGAAAAATTTATTTTTATAGATGAAAGAGCTCATCATCCCAGAATAATATTAACGGGTTTCTTGTTTAGCTGTCCTCTTACTTTTTAGTAGCATATAAATTGTTTGATAGACCGTCTGACAATCTCCACTTCTTGAAATCTCTCCAATATTGGAATAGCTATCAATTATTTCCAGATCACCTTCATCTGCTTTAGTCGTTAGTATTACATTGCAGGTTTTCATTTTTACTCCTCCTCTGGTTGATATTGACACAGGGATAATTTTGGTAACCTGGATTTTTAACGAACTTACGTTTAAAAACTGGGAAAGCTTAATTGCTGACGATAAAGATTAGAAGGGAATAAGTAGGATACAGAGGGTATCTTAGAGCCAGTACCAAACATTCCATGTTTTTCATTTTGAAGTAGTTTTAACTAAAAGATTTGGTAAACAATAATAGCCAATCTTTTTGAAATTTGAAATGATCAAAACCAGCTACTGAATCTATACATATAAATGATATGAGGTTTGAGCAAAAACAAAGGATGTATCTGGTTTTTACAATGGTCTTTGTGGCTTTTGTTGTTGGGGCAATCGCTTTATATTTTTCTTATCAAGCCGCATTTAAAGAAAAACGTCAGGAGCTTGTACACATTGTTCAAAGCCGGGCAAGAATAATAGAGGCAGTAGCTAAATTTGACCAAGTGCAGAGTGCTGATTTTGAAGGAGGAAGTTTTGAAGCCACCTTATCTCAAATAAAGGAAGCTCATGACAATTTTGAAGGATTTGGTGAAACAGGGGAATTTACCCTGGCTAAATTAGAAAATAATAAGATTAATTTTCTATTAAGACATCGTCATTCAACGGCAACGGCAACAGAAACAGCAAAATCAATACCCTTTAATTCAAAGTTTGCGGAACCCATGAGAATGGCTCTTCAAGGAAAGTCGGGTGTTATTGTAGGTTTGGATTATAGAGGGCAAACTGTTTTAGCTGCTTTTGAGCCTGTAAGATTGATGAATGTAGGTTTGGTTGCAAAGGTTGATCTTGATGAGATAAAGAGCCCTTTTATCAAATCTGGGGTTATGGCTGGGATTGGCGGATTTTTAGTCACAATCATTGGGACGATTATATTTTTTAGGGTGAGCGACCCCTTGTTAAGTTCGATTGCTACAAACGCAGAAAGACTAAAATTGGCTATGGGAATTACCAAAGGTTACCTTTGGGATTGGGATATTCAAACAAATAATGTGTTTTTTGGATCAAACTGGTTTGAATCGTTGGGCTACAAACCAGAGGAATTTGAGCACAATTTAGATACTTGGAAAAAACTGGTGCACCCTGATGATATGCACAAAACAAATGATGTCTTGGAAAATCATTTTAAAAAGAAAATATCGATTTATGAAGTAGAGAATCGCCTTTTGAAAAAAGATGGTACATACAGATGGAATCTTGATGTTGGGAAAGTAGTAGCATGGGATAACAATGGAAATCCCTTAAGAATGGTTGGAATGGATATAGATATATCTAATCAAAAGAAGTCAGAAGAAGAATTAAAAAAATATAGAGAACATTTGGAAGAATTGGTCGAACTAAAGTCGAAACAATTAGAACAAAGCTTTCTGCGGACTAAGAGTTATTTTGATATGCCTTTGGTTGGGTTTTTAGTTTCATCCCCTGACAAAGGCTTAATAGAAGTCAATGACAAAATATGCGAGATGTTGGGCTATTCTCGTGAGGAATTATTAAAAAAAACCTGGGCAGATATCACTTGCCCGGATGATCTTGAAAAGGACACCCAGCTCTTTTTAAGGGTTTGTTCTGGAGAATTGAATCATTATCGATTGGAGAAGAGATACATTAGTAAAGACGGTTCAATTTTGGAAGTTGAAATAGCTGTGGGTTGCGTTAAGTCACCTAATGGGGTTCCTGAGCACTTTGTGGCAATGGTCCAGGATATTTCAGAAAGAAAACAAATTGAAGCTCATAAAGAAAGAATAAATCAGGAACGAACAGATTTTCTATCCACGGCTGCTCATGAAATCAGGACTCCTCTGACCTCAATACGAGGATATTCTGAACTATTACTAAATAGGGATGATCTTTCCAGCGAGATAGTCAATAAATATTCTTCTTATATCAATAAAGAATCAGAAGCTTTGTCAACTTTAATTGATGATCTATTGGATTTATCCAAAATTGAATCCCAGGAGAGTTTTGTTTTGAACCTTGAGTTCTCCAGCCTGATTGATTGTATTAATCAGGAAATAAATATATTCAAAGCTCAAAAAAGTAGGAATAATTTTCAGTTGGAAATAGAAGAAAGTCCCTATGACATACTAATGGACCCTTTAAAAATTGGGCAGGTGTTCAGAAACCTTTATAGCAACTCAGTTAAGTATGGGGAGCCAGGCTGTGAAATCTCAACGAAAATAAGATTCGGAAAAGACGTGGTATTGGTATCTGTTTCTGATAAGGGGAAGGGAATGACCAGGGACCAAGTGGATCATATTTTTGATAAATTTTACAGGACTAAGGAGGTTCAATGTATTCCAGGTACAGGTTTGGGGATGGGCATAGTTAAATATTTAGTCAGCAGTCATACCGGAAGGATTTGGATTGAGAGTGCAGTTAATGTTGGTACCAAGGTAAACATTGAGTTGCCAAAAGTTGCTCCTGTTTGGAGGGATGAATATAGCGTTCATATTCCAGCAATTGATGACCAGCATAAAAAAATACTTGAGTTAATAGCTCAGTTGTCATTATCTATTCGTGGGAAGGGTGAAAAAAATTCTATTGATTTAGTATTGAATGAATTGGTGAGATATGCGGAGTTCCATTTTAAATATGAAGAGGATTTATTTCATAAATACAATTATCCTGATACATCAATGCATTTAAAAGGTCATCGATATTTTCAGCATAAAATTGATTCATTTAAGTTTATGAATGAAGAGGAGAACAAAGATCTCAAAATGGATATTATAGCCTTCCTTTACAGCTGGCTAACTAAACACATTATGGATGATGACCAGGCGTATAGATCATTTTTGCATGAAAAGTTATTGGAAGAAAAAAGAACCTCATAAATTAAAGCACTTATTATTTAATTGTGGATACTTTTTTTGCTTCAACTCTTCCCCTCCCACCAGATAATCCGAAGGCTTTACTTAGAATTGATTTCCCTCCATCCTGACAAGCGACAGCTTTAGACGCAATTTCACCATCTGAAGACATGCGATTATGAAATAATGATTTATTTGTTTTTATTAGGAGAGAAAAACTATTCCCATTCAATGGTGCCCGGGGGTTTGGAGCTGATATCGTAAACCACCCGGTTCACTCCATGTACTTCATTGATGATGCGGTTGGAAAGTTTTCCCAAAAGTTCATAGGGCAGGTGAGCCCAGTCTGCAGTCATGCCATCGGTGCTGGTAACAGCACGAATGGCTATTACATTTTCGTAGGTGCGGGCATCTCCCATGACCCCCACAGTTTTGACTGGTAAAAGTACAGCGAAGGATTGCCATAAATCGTTGTACAAACCCGCGGCTTTCACTTCTTCCAGAATAATTTTATCGGCGGCACAGAGGATTTTGAGGCGTTCGCGGGTTATATCCCCTAATATTCGGATTGCCAGGCCAGGGCCAGGAAACGGTTGTCGATTGATGATTTCATCCGGCATTCCCATTTCGCGTCCGAGCACACGAACTTCATCCTTGAACAATTCGCGAAAAGGTTCGAGGAGCTTTAAATTCATTTTGTCCGGCAGGCCGCCAACGTTGTGATGCGATTTGATCACTGCAGAAGGGCCGCCTTTGAAGGAGACCGACTCAATGACATCTGGATATAATGTGCCCTGGGCGAGGAAAGTGAAGTTTCCAAGTTTTTTAGCTTCTTCTTCGAAAACTTCGATGAAAGTATTCCCGATAGACTTCCTTTTTTGTTCCGGGTCAGTAACATTTTTAAGTTTCTCGAGAAATTTGTCCTGTGCATCAATAACATCAAGATTGATATTGAAGTTATCACGAAATGTGTTTTCTACTTTTTCTCTTTCTCCAGACCTTAAAAGACCGTTGTCTATGAACAGGCAGTGCAGGTTATCCCCAATAGCTTTATGAATCAACACTGCCGCTACTGAAGAGTCCACTCCGCCGCTTAATCCACAAACTACCTGAGAGTTTCCAACTTTGTCCTGAATATCCTTGGTCATGTGATTGACCAGGGATTCCATTTTCCAATTTGTATCGCACTGGCAGATTTTAAAAAGGAAATTATTGAGAATCTTTGCACCTTCTGCTGTATGGACTACCTCCGGGTGGAATTGCAGACCGTAAATTTGTGCGACTGGATTTTCTATGGCTGCCATAGGTGAGTTATTAGTGAAGGCAATGCCTTTGAATCCAATAGGCAGTTTTGAAATTCTATCCCCATGACTCATCCATACAGTTGATTTGTTCTTCACCTTTTCAAATAGATGAGAAAACTCTTTGAGCATCAACTCTGCCCTGCCGAATTCGCGATGTGGAGAAGGGTCCACTTTGCCACCTAGTATATGGGTGATGAGTTGCATCCCATAGCAAATACCGAGCACGGGAATCCCCAGTTCAAACATTTCCCGGTCGCATAAGGGTGAATCTTTCTCCTGGACGCTTGCGGGTCCGCCGGAAAGAATGATGCCCTTTGCGTTAAAATTTTTTATTTCTTCAAGAGACAGTGTGCAGGGGTGGATTTCACAATAGACTTGGGATTCCCTGACTTTACGGGCAATGTTTTGGGTGTATTGCGATCCAAAATCAAGAATGAGAATTTTCTGTTCGTGCAGGATGTCTGTGGTCATGGTAATGCGGGAATCTGTTTGGTTGATCCAGAAAAATTCCGAAGGCTTATTCGATATTATAATTAGGAGCTTCTTTAGTCACGATCACATCGTGAACGTGGCTTTCGCGAAGCCCGGCCGGTGTGATCTTGATGAATGAAGCATTTTTTCTCAACTCGTCAATGGTAGCCGCTCCACAATAACCCATTCCTGCGCGCAGTCCTCCTAGCAGTTGGTGAACGGTGAATGACAATGCTCCGCGATAGGGAATGCGTGCTTCCACACCTTCTGGAACCAGTTTGCTCTCAGAGAGTTCCCATTCCTGGAAATAGCGGTCGCTGGAACCCTGGGACATGGCGCCTATGGAACCCATTCCCCGGTATTCCTTATAGCTTCTTCCCTGATAAAGGATTTTTTCTCCCGGACTTTCTTCTGTGCCGGCGAACAGGGAGCCGATCATCACAGTGTTGGCTCCGGCGGCTATGGCTTTTGTGATGTCACCAGAAAGCTTGATTCCACCATCAGAAATGATGGGAATATTTTTTTTGATTGCAACTTTGACGCATTCCGAGATGGCAGAGATTTGCGGTACACCAACTCCTGAAACCACACGTGTGGTGCAAATGGAACCTGGGCCAATGCCAACTTTCACGGCATCGACTCCGGCTTTGATCAAAGCAGCGGCGCCTTCAGCAGTGGCTACATTTCCGCCGATTATTTCGAGCTTGGGAAAAGTTTTTTTGATTTCCCTGATGGTTGTCAGAACTTTTTCTGAATGGCCATGGGCGCTGTCGATCACCAGAACGTCAAGTCCGACCCGGATTAAATCTTCAATATGTTCTGCAGGATTCTGGGTAACCCCCAATGCTGCCCCAACCAAAAGGCGGCCTTTAGTGTCTTTGGCGGCATTGGGAAATTTCCCGGCTTTTTCAATATCCTTGGTGGTGATCAAGCCTTTTAGGTGACCTTTTTTGTTGACCACCAGAAGCTTTTCAATTCGGTTGTCGTGCAAAAGTTGTTTCGATTTTTCCAGAGGCGTTCCCTCTGGAATAGTAACCAGATCGTCTTTGGTCATCAGGGAACGGATTTTTTTATTAAGCTTGTTCTCAAATCGAAGATCCCGATTGGTCAGAATTCCCACCAGCTTTTTGTTTTGCGTGATGGGGATGCCCGTGATGTTGTATTTCCGCATGACTTCCAGTGCTTCACTGATTTTCTGATCAGGTTCCATGGTGATTGGATCAGGGATCATTGCGCTCACTGAGCGTTTGACTTTGTCAACCATCTTGCGCTGTTTCTCTGGAGCCAGATTGCGATGGATGATGCCGATTCCACCTTCCTGCGCCAATGCAATTGCCAGGCTTGCTTCAGTCACAGTGTCCATAGGGGCACTTATCAATGGGCAGTTTAAATTTATCTTGCGAGTTAATCGGGTCGAAAGTTTTACGTCTACAGGCAAAACTTTAGAATGTGCGGGCAGGAGCAATACATCGTCAAAAGTGAGATAGGTTGGAACATTTTTAGGGTCAATCATGAGGTATTATAGCAGAAATTTTGTTGAAAATTTAAAATTGCAATACTAGCACCCCGGAAGCCGAGGGGCCAGTGAAAAACTTTTTTGCTTGTCAAAAGACCGGTAACGACTGCAATAGCTTTATCTGGCTGGGGAAGAGTTTTTTGGGATTGAGGGTGTCTTTTCACCTCGAGACTGGCATTACACGGGTTTCGCCGAATGTGATAACCTGCATGTTCATGCTGGTTGTTATTTTTTGTGTGGGGTTATAATTTATATAACACCATATTTCCCCGATGTTTTATCAAATATGTTTTTTGACAAGCCGGTTGGCTCAATGAAATTTTTAGCACAAATTATTTTAGGTTCATGACTAGTTAAAGCCTTAGAAAATGGTTTAAACTTCAGTCATGAC
>CAYFNV010000017.1:0-68802 GCA_964344595.1 uncultured Nitrospina sp.
GTCATGACTGAAGTTTAAACCATTTTCTAAGGCTTTAACTAGTCATGAACCTAAACTTATTGGTAATTTCAACCCCTCAAATAGGGGTTTTTATGCCAATTATAGAGTGTTACTCAATTGTGACAAATCGGAACTCCAATTGAAATATGTGTTAGTCGGATTATTAATGAATACCTGCTCTGCTGGATGATTTGGTGATAGTTTTTGTTTTATCCATTCTTAATTCTGTCGATTTGCTTAAGTTCGAAACACTCATATTTTGTATGCAGATAGTTTTTATTCGGGGAAGATTTTAATTGGGTTTTTGAACGATTTTCGTGAATAAAAAATGTTTGCAACTTAACTTTTTCATTGTTACAGATATTGATCTTTTATTTTCGTAAGGTAAAAAAAGTTATGGGTTGTGATTTAAATTCATTTAAGAATCTTTGTGTGCGAAGCGTGATAATATTTTTTTTACTGCTAATGCCTTCGCAAGTTTGGAGCCTAGATCAAAACACTGGTATCCATCAGGCCGCAATTCATGGAGATGTAAAAAAGTTGCAGGCCTTATTGGCTGATGGAGTTGATATAAACCTTACGGATGGTCAGGGAAACTCAGCGATACATTTTGCCTCCTGGCATGGACAGGTTGAGGTAATTGAGCTGTTGATGAATAATGGGGTTGATGTCAATACGCAAAACAAATGGGGTGAAACACCCATTAATTTAGCTGCTTTTTTTAACCACAAAAAGATTGTCTCTTTGTTGATTGCAAAGGGTGCCGATGTCAGTGCCAAAGGGGAAGAGGGTGCCACACCTTTGCACAGGGCTGCTTATAGCGGTCATCTTGCCGTGGCTAAAATTTTGATCCGCAACGGGGCGGATGTTGGTTCGAAAGACGATATGGGAAGGACTCCGTTGGACTATGCAAAACAACAGGATCGAAAGAAAATGATTTCGCTATTAAAAAATCATCTGCGAAAATAAGTGGCCTATACTAATTCAAGGGCAAGGCTGTCAGGGATTGTAACAGTATCCAGTAAAGCAAACTATAAAAACTGTTTTTGGGAGGAAAATGATGATCGTGTTGTGCAGGGTTATTTCATTTATAGCTTTATCAGGAGTTCTGTTTATATCAGGTTGTGCAACTCATCCTCATCACGACCACGGAAGTGGAATGGACACTATTTTGCGACAGGCAGGAGAGGACCTCATGAAATCCAAAAATGTTTTAACAGCCTGTCTGGACAAAAACAGGGAAGATATAAACCGATGTCAGGCTGAAAGATCCATATATGAGGTAGACGGGCAGACTTATCATACTCTTAAAGGGCATTGAGTATCCACGAACCTAATAATAAATCCGATGGGATAGCAAATCGAAAGGCCGCAATCCTGCTGGTGTTGACCCTTGTCCTTATGTTGGGGTTTTGGACTCTTTCGCGTTATCCTGCTTTGGGGCAAAAGGCATCTTCTGCCGGAGTTGCAGAGCTTGAAGATACATTGACCCATGAAGCCCATTTCAATGTCCCCACCAGGGCTTCATTTTCTACTAAGGTTATTTATAGTTCGTTAAACTGGTATTACGCGAACTGGCAGGGAATGGCATTTGGACTTGCTTTAGCGGCGTCTTTTCTAGTCCTCCTAACCTATCTTCCAAGAGCTCCTTCCCAGCATCGTTTAAGAAACAGTTTTTACGGCATGTTGGCGGGCACTCCTTTAGGTGTATGTGTTAACTGTGTTGCTCCGATTGCCAAAAGCGTTTATGAAGCAAGCCGGCGAATGGAAATGGCGCTTGCCATGATGTTCAGTTCACCTACCTTGAACATAGTAGTTTTGACAATGTTGTTTACATTGTTTCCGTTCTATATGGCTGCGCTAAAAGTTGGTGCGACGTTCCTGTTGATATTGGTGATTGTTCCTTTTCTTTCAAAACAAAATCCTCAGTTTGTGGTCGAAAGTGCTGTCGAAGTGTCTAATATGAAGGACTCTTTTTGTGAACTGCCGGTTAAAGAAACATGGGGATCTGCTTTAGCAGGAGTGGTCAGGGACTACTGGAAAAGCCTGATGTATGTTGTTGTACGTACCGTTCCTTTGATGATCCTGGCTGGGTTCCTGGGAGCCTTGATCAGTCATTTGATCAGTTTTGATGCGTTCCTGGGCAGGGAAGTCAGCCTGCTAAACTTGGGAGTGATCTCTTTAGTCGGGACCTTTCTCCCTCTCCCTATTGGTTTCGATATGATGCTGGCCCAGGCACTGAAAATGTCCGGGCTATCTGCGGGATACGTGATCACACTTCTTTTTACCCTGGGTACATTCAGTATTTACTCCTGCATGATCTTGTCACGAACCTTTTCCCTTCGTATTGCGGTTCAACTATATCTAATTATCTGCATACTTGGAGTTGGTTTGGGCTATACGGGTAACTTATGGTCCAGCTATAAATATGAGAAATGGCTCAAAAATTATGATGCAAAGGTTAACGGCTCACAAGAGCTAATGTCGCGACATTCTGAAATTTCTTCCAAGCTGGCTGATACAACAGCCGAACCGGAACAAAATGTAATTGAACCCATAAATAATTTTAACCAGAAGAAGACCCTGTTTTATTCAGAAGGAGATTTGCAAGTGGTATTTAGACCCCATCAGCCAAGAAATGAAAATGGTGGGCTTCCTTTTACGCGGATACTCGGACCAGAAATGGGAATAGATTACATTAATAAATTATCACCTTTATTATTTTTTGAGCCGATGTATCACGGCCGTGGCATTACCTCTGGTGATATGGATGGGGATGGCTGGATTGATCTGGCTATTGCTACAGATAAGGGATACGAATTGTACCGAAATAAAAAAGGGAAAAGTTTTGAAAAGTTATCCGTTGTTGATCCCTGGGCTGGGAAATATATGCAGGGTATCACTCCTGCACTCGTCGATTTGGATAATGATGGGCGACTGGATTTTTTTCTCACCACATGGAGAAATGGAAACTATTTGATTTTGGATCCAATGGGTATTGGTAATAAAAACCCTTCTCCAATACCTGTGCCGAATGGTAACGCGCTGCTTACAAATGGCCTGGGATTTGCGGATGTTACTCGCAATGGTTTTCTGGATATTGTAAATGGTAATTATTATTTGGGAGAGGCCTTCTCGCATCCCTTTGAAGAGACACGAAACCAGATTGTCTTTAATGATGGTCTCAAGTTCAAAATGCTGGATATGACTGGGCCACCAGGGCAAACCCACTCCATACTTTTAACCGATTTTAATGACGATACGTTTCTGGACTTGATTGTGGCAAATGATTTTTCGATTCCGGATTCTTATTACCTGGGTAACCAAAAAGGAAATTTAGATAGAATCTTGAAAGATCGAAATATTGTTCCCAAGACGCCCTTCTTTACCATGAGTGTCGATTCCGCTGATTATAATAATGACCTGACCCAGGACATTTTTCTTGTAAACATAGGTTTTGAAAAAAATCTGAATAATATCATAAACATTTTCGGAGAAGACGAGCGGGAGGTTGGAAGAAAGTTCTGCGATTCGGGTAAAACGATATTGGGCAGAGAGGAATGCCATACCTTGACCCGGCTGCTGACGGTTTTAAGCTTGTTTGATCCTCCCGAAGACCAGAAGGATACTTGTGAACAATTTAAAAAACCTCAGGTTGAAAAGGAATGCCTGATCACGCAAATGACCCTGGCGGCATTGAAAAAAAATGATCCGGCTCTCTGCGATAAAATTCCTGCTTCTTATGAGATATCTTTGAATAAGTGTAGGGATTATTTTATTCCTAAATTGGGTCATCTCGATTTTCAAAATGAAATTGAGCAGCAAGACTATTACAATATTCTGTTGCAAGGAACTGAAGAAGGAAAGTTCCTGGATGTCTCAGAAAAAGCCGGAATTAAATTTGGTGAATGGGCCTGGAATGCCAAATTTGCGGACTTGGACAATGACGAGTGGCAGGATGTGTTTCTTGTTAATGGATCTTTTTTAACGCAGGAGTTTACAACAAATAAATTCTTCCGCAATTTGAAAGGGAAAACCTTTGCAACTTCACAAAAAGAATTTGGGTTGGAAGATTATGATCAGGCTTCAGCTTTCAACTTGATTGATTTCGATAATGACGGCGATCTGGATATAATTACCAATACTAACTATGGTCCTTTCATTTTTTATATAAATAATGAAGCTGAAAACAACAGCCTGACTCTGAAACTCAGGGATGGCAAGGGAAACCGCTTTTGCATAGGCTGTAAGGTTGTTATTCGGTACGGTGAAGGCAAGAAAAACCATCAGATGAGGGAAATGAAAGCGAGCGGAGGTTATCGCTCGTTCGATGCACCCATCATTCACTTTGGGCTGGGAACCAATGAGCAGATCAATGAAATTGAGATCCGCTGGTCCGATGGTGTCAAATCGACAATTCCGGGTCCTTTTCCAACCAATCGCGAATATACGATTCGTAGAGATTTGCCCTCATAATCAATTGGGCAAACTTAATATCTTTTGTGCTGTTAAAAACTCAACTCTGCTTGGGAGGAAGTTCTACTCCTATAGACTCCAGATACCTGAGGTAAGATTGGAATTCTGGGGTTTTCCAAACTGCCGGAGAGATGGGGACTTCTATATCTTCTAAATCCTTGATCATGTTCTCATAGTTGCGCCTCATATATTCTGGCAGGCTGATGTCCACTGATTTTAGATATTTCAATACACCTGGGTCCATTAAAATATGCGGAGGTAGTGTGGAAATAGTCTTATTCGTGATCACATCCGGCGGATCGGTTCTCTTGTTATATGACCGCGATGGGGTTCTGTTCTCAGATACAATATTTGGTTTTCGTGCTGAACGTGGTTTTGAGATGAGTACTGGTGGACTGCCTGAGTTTTCCTGCAATATCCAAATTCGACTATTGACCAAATCATCGCTCCAGACTTCCACACGGGTATAATCTGTGAATAATCTGGTTATTGCAGTTTTCCAGTCATCTGCTTGAATATCAGCTGTCAGGTTTTTATTTCGGATGCCATAACCAAGGGTAAAAATAATTCCTGTCTTGTCTGTGATTTCCTGAGCGGCTTGTTGCAATTCTATAGAATCAAACTTTATGTGTATCCCATTCTTGTCCTGGTAGATTCCATCACCAGCTACTGCATAGGAAGTGGAGAAACCTAGGGTCACCAAGGTTATTAATGAAAAAACTATATAGTGTTTCATGACGTTCATACTTTTTATAAAACCAATGTGTTTATCATAAATCAAATTTTATTGAAAAACAAAGCGCAGAACTTGAGCCATGGCTTTAAACATTTCCAGTTAATTGAGTTTTATGACAAATTATTCAGGTTTGTAAAAATTTTTCAGTTTAACTTTAGGTTTTGTTTTAAAATGAAGTTACAAAAAAATTATTGGTAAGGAGGTTTCTTTGAGTGCCCAGTCTTTGTTGAATGAGCTTTTAGAATGTCTTCCCATACGCGCTTATGGACGTGGAGCCGTGCTGACTCTGCTGCGCGAAATGGGGTTCCAGGTTAAAAATAAAACACCGCTTGAGGTGATTGATGTCTATCGAGATGACAATTCAGGTGAGCTGGTCTGCAAATTGAGTCCCGATGGAAAAGGAGAATTCACCGCCGCGCTTACAAATTTGAAGCTTGATATTACCCACCCGCTTTACCGAAAAGTCAAAAACTACCAGATTGAAGTTTCTGAAGCTTTAGGGAAACTTGATGTCGAAGACACGCGCCAGTCGAGTATTGATCAGGAAGACCGTGGAGGCTTCCGTGTTGGAAGTTTATATAAGAATAAGTAGCCCGCTTTGATTGCCATTGCAGTCGCTCGCGATGACGTTCTGAGGTGTTTAACTATGATTTTTCCGAGTTGATGAATTTTTTCAGGAAGGGGAACATGGCGCCACGTTTTTCGATCATCTCTTCGCGTGATTTTTTTACTACAGTTTCATCAATGATACGGATGTCACGTTCGGCGGCATACTTCTCAATGCCTTTCACCACCATACCTCGCGCGAAAGATGGAATGCGTTCGAGCCGACTCTTGGCTTCCGGTGTCCATTGTGTTTGAAACTCGACTTCGAGTCCGAGTGTATCCTCGACTTTTAAGGTAATGGCCTTGCCGCCATATTTTCCCGGTTCGTAATCGCAGGAGGGATCCGGATCCATATAATTTCCTGTTTCGGCAAAGGCGCGAGCCCTGCAGCCGGAACACAATGCGGAAAACTCACAGGTACCGCATTTACCATCCAGCCCTTTGCGGTCTCTCAACTCAATCATCAGCGGTGCATTTTCCCACAGGTCCTTAAAGCTTCTGGACTTTAAATTTCCCACAGACTCTTCGATGAAGGGGCAGGGTGTCAGATTGCCCTCTGGTGAAATGCGGCTGTAATGTGTGGCCGCCGGGCAGCCACCGGAGTAGGTGCGTGTGTAAACCGATTCGGGATCATTCTCATAAACAACGCGTTTGTATTGCGGTGCACATTTGGAGTTGATCATCAACTTGCCTTTATATTTCATCTGTTGCTCATAAAGCAGTTTCAAGGCTTCTTCATAAGCGGCGTTGGATATGTCAGTATTGCCTTGTCCACGCCCTGTGCAGACCAGGAAATATAAATTGAATGCAATGGCACCAATCTTTTCTGTGAACTCAACCACTTCAGGAATTTCCTTATAGTTCATATCCGAGACGGACATCTGCACGAGAAAGTCAACACCGACTTCGTTCAGAATGTCAAAGGCTTCCATGGAAAGTTCCCAGGCTTTTTCTACTCCTCGAAACTTGTTGTGCTTGTCCGGATTCATAGAGTCAATGCTGATTCCCACGCCATGTGCTCCAGCGGCTTTTATTTTTTCTGCGTTGACACGGTTGATCATGGTGCCGTTGGTGCCTAGCACGACCATGAACTTTTTGTCGGCGGCATAACGAATGATTTCATAAATGTCAGGCCGTAGAAGAGGTTCGCCGCCTGTGAGAATGAGAAACGCGTTAGGGTTGACTTCCGCAATCTGGTCGATGACGCGAAAACATTCTTCGGTATTGAGTTCGTCCGTCTTGAGTCCGCCCCGAAACTCTGCATCAAGGTAGCAGTGGTCGCAATTGAGGTTGCACCGCTTGGTGAGGTTCCAGGATATTGAGTAGGCACGGAAATCCATTTTTTCCGGGCTAAACTCCAGTGTTGGGTTTGTTTCCATGTTAAATTAGTGGCCTGAGGGCCTGTTCCTGATTGTAAATAGTCTATAGTTGCAAGCTTTTACCTATCATAGAAGGTTTCTCCCAATGAAACAAATATTTTACGAAAATCAGGTATTACAGTCCAACCTTGGGAATTCAATATTGAAGCGGATATTTTATGAAATACGGGCAGTGTGGGCGAATCACTCAGTGTCGAAATATAAAAATCGCGGGTTTCTGGTCCTGCTGACCCTTTTATGTATTTCTGCCTGCTCATCGGTACCTGAAAATCCACAGGTAGGAGAAGAACGGGTTTTCAGAATCACTCATGCTGATTCTGCGGGTCGTATCGTCTCGGAAATTTGGACCCGGCGAAAGCTGGAATCTCAAGGAGTACGGGAAATCTCCAGTGAATATTTTGACCGGGCCATGCACACAAGGGATTCACGGTTTTCAACTATCTCCTTTGCCAGCTTGTTAAAGAAGTTTGCCATGAAACGCGGAGAGGACTCGGTGCTTTTAAATTGCTTTGATGACTATCAGGGCATTTTATCTCTTAATGATATTTACCGGTATGATTTGCGATTGGCCACAAGAATTCAATTCTCGGGTTCAAAGCCTGATTGGTTAAACCCTCTACTCATCCTGGTGCCTGATGGGAAACGCCCGCCTTTTCAGGAACGGTTCATGACGGCCAACATTCGCGAGTTGAAGTTTGTCCGGCTCAAGAGTTATTACGCTCCTTTAGACAAAGCAGCAGGGTTTTCCAAAAGAGCCCGGGAGGGATTAAAAGTTTTTAAAGACAACTGTTTGTTCTGTCACTCTTTGAAAGGCAGGGGAGGCAATAAGGGTGTACGTCTGCTAGAGACCTACAGGCTTACAAATATGGCAGACCAAAGAAAGTTTATAACCGATTTTAAAAACTTCCACCATAAAGACAATGCTGATAAACAGGATGTCGAACAGTTTGTCACTCAGCAAAAACTTGAACGGGTCATCGACTACTTAAAGAACTTTAAGGGATAGGGTCAGGCTTTTGGGGCCAGGATTCCATTTGAATTAAGGAACTGCTTGAAAGTCGGGTCGTTGAGGATGTGTGGTGAGATCGGCATATTGGCTGGCAATCCTTCAAGGTTGGGACCGAACATTCTCTTCACGTTTTCAGGGAGCGCGATACCTTTTGATTTGAAGAAGGTCAATACCCCCGGCTCAAAAAGAATATGCGGGGGAAGATTCTCAATTTTAATTTGAGTATTGGCAACCGGTGCAGGAACTGCCGCGGCTGGGACCGGTGCAGGAGCCGGAGCTGAACGGAAACGAGGTTGACGTTGAACTGCTGCCCTGGTTTGCCGTGGCGCCCGGGCAGTTTCTGCCACTTCAACATTCCTTCCACCTGATAAAAGCCAGACCCTGCTGGTTGCCAGGTTGTCTGTCCAGACTTCTACACGGCTGAATCCTTTTAAAAGTTTGCGAACCGCTGTTTCCCAGTCATTAGCCTGAATACGGGCACTAAACGGAACGGTTTCAAGGGAAGGATCAACGGAAAATAAAATGCCGGTTTCGTCCTGAATATTTTTTAATACATCCAGCAGAGTCAGGTCCTCAAACTGGAGACTGATCCCTTCAGGTTCTGTTTTGGATTTGTATACGGGATTGGGCGGAATACTTGGAGCGGGAGTGGGAACAACTTCAGGAGCCGGGAGTTGTTTCTGTTCTTTCAAATCAAGAAACCGCGCATCGGCAGACACCTGCCACAACACGAAACCGGTGCCAAGAACGATCCCTGTCTGGATAAAACGCTTCATCCCGATCCTCCACTACCGAGAAAATTTTCTAATCCGAATTATAGACAAAAACCACTAAAAAAGATAGCTATATCAGGTCATTGATAATGGATCATTAGCAAAACAACAGATAAATCGCCATTTAAGCCTGCGCTTTTTAGTATCCCAAAAGGTGAAAAAAGTATTGAAAGCCGGGGCCAATACTTCTTCAAGTATTGACTCTGGCTTTTCAATATTCAGTTGGTCTTATACCAGACTCCCAGATCGACAATTTGTGGATTGTAAATCCCACAGAAGTCGTCTCTGCATTGGCTGGTACCATAAGTCCCGACCCGGCATTGATAGCTATAGCCGATGTTGCAATAGGTATTATTGCCTATTGTTCCACCATACCCGGAGAGGAAGTCATGGCCTCCTCCAAAGGTGGGGCCGTAGCTACTGTTGTCGTACTGTTGGTGGATGCTTGAATGTTGCCCCGGTGAACTGTGTTTAAAGTTGTTGGTCAGTGAAAACAGGAAACCGTTTGAGTTCCCGGTATAGTTACCTGCACTCGTCCAAGGCACAGCCGCGTAGCCACCAATTTTCCTGCCAGTGCTCAAAGTTGCAACCATGAAAGTCTCCCCCTTATTGTCGCACTGGTTGTGGAAGGTTGAAGTGTTGGATCCATCGGTACTGAGACGGTAACACTCTGTCCACTGTTGACCTGGTGTCCCAAGCCAGGTGTTGATCTGATCGACATCTGACTGGGTGAGTAATGGCGGTGGAGGCGGCGGTGTCGCCGTGTCAAAGTCATCCACATATTCAAGCCCAGAAGGTAATACTAATGTGTCATCCGTGATTCCCAGCATGACTGCACGGTATTGTAAGCTGCTAATGTTTTGCGGTCGTGCTGAACCGGAAACGAAGATGACGGTGCTGGTTTCTTCAGCAGGTATAACAAGGTTAACGATATGTTTATGGGTCGCCTGACTATTAGTGTGTTGCCAAACATCCGCACCGTTAACCGCAATGCTGGCTTTTTCACCCCACCCTGAATATGCAGTCTGGTGAGTATGCACTGTCCAGGTTATATCGGACGATGTAGTATTCTTGACCCTGAAAAGAGCGGCAGCATGCTTTCCGGTAGTGGATGAATACATAGTATACTGCTCAGCCCAAACCAGGGCATTTTTGTCCGCATATCCCTTTTTGGTGAAAAGGTTGCGTATCTTATCAAAATTTTGACCCATCATACCTGCAGTGCCATTTGAATCACCCCATACATTAGGAGCTACACCGCCAAAAAGATTGCTGTCGTTATTAGCATACCAGCCACCTGTTTGATCATAATCCATCCAGACTGCCCAGCGATAGATAGCACCTGTGTGGGAATCT
Source organism: uncultured Nitrospina sp. (assembly GCA_964344595.1). Classification (GTDB taxonomy): domain Bacteria; phylum Nitrospinota; class Nitrospinia; order Nitrospinales; family VA-1; genus LS-NOB. The sequence continues at coordinate 10,336 of CAYFNV010000017.1, forward strand.
CCTGGGTCACCTTTAGGACCTTGGGGGCCTGTATCACCTTTTGGTCCTTGAGGACCTGTCGCACCCGTCGCACCGGTTGCTCCTGCTAATCCGGTTGCGCCGGTTGCACCCGTGTCACCTTTTGGACCCTGTGGTCCCGTTGCGCCCGTTGCACCCGTGTCACCTTTTGGACCCTGTGGTCCCGTCGCGCCGGTTGCACCGGTATTACCTTTAGGTCCTTGTGGTCCCGTTGCGCCCGTTGCACCCGTGTCACCTTTAGGTCCCTGTGGTCCCGTTGCACCAACTGCACCGGTATCACCTTTTGGACCCTGTGGTCCCGTTGCGCCGGTTGCACCCGTGTCACCTTGCGGTCCCTGTGGCCCGGTTGCGCCAACTGCACCGGTATCACCTTTCGGTCCCTGTGGTCCGGTAGCGCCCGTTGCGCCGGTGTCACCCTTTGGTCCCTGTGGCCCGGTTGCACCGACTGCACCGGTGTCACCCTGCGGACCCTGTGGTCCGGTTGCACCGACTGCACCCGTGTCACCCTGCGGTCCCTGTGGTCCGGTAGCGCCTGTTGCACCTGTGTCACCCTGCGGTCCCTGAGGACCCGTTGCGCCAACTGCACCGGTTGGACCTTGTGGACCGGTATCGCCTTTTGGTCCGGGGGTCAGTTCAATATTGGCGAGTTCCTGTTCCAAGGCATCAATCTCTACCTGGAGAGCGTTGACCTTTTGTCGAAGTCCTCTTTTGCGCCGGTCATCGTCATCATCCTTATCTTTGTCTTTATCTTTCTTTTTTTGCGCAAAGGCTTGGCTGGAAAATACAGGGTCAGCAATCAACACATTACTGACCAGATTAAAGATAAAAAACGAGACTGTGAATAGCGATACTGCTACAGGTAGGCGGCGCATAATATTTCTCCCCGATAAGAATTTAAAAGGCGCTTTATATAGTGGAAAGAGTTTGAATTTTTACTCTTCCTATCATGCGTTATGTGCTTATTTTCAGAAATCGTATTGTTAAGAAAAAATAGGGAGTACTAAATCCTACTAAATATAAAGAAAAGCAATTTCAACAAGCGTAAATATATACTGTAAATATGCAGAAAACAACCCTGGACAACTCTAAATTTAGTAGATGTTGCTGAATTGTAACAATCTACAGAAAGTATATTGGAAAAAGGATATTTGTTTGGAAATTAATACATCAAGACTCTTTCAGGTTTTATTTTTTCCCATGGCCGCATGGATATTTTTAAAGATTGATAGCCCTGATTTTGATCCGGGTTCAAGGTCCAGATAAGTGCGGGCAGCTGTTTCCGCCTGTTCAAACTTTTTCAGATAATAAAAGACATAGGCTTTATTGAGGTAAAGCCTTGCAGGAATTTTATTCTGGGAAGGATGGTTCTTATATAACTGTTCGGCTTTATCATAAACTTCTTTGGCTTTCAAAAAATTTCCCATTCTCATATAGACTCCACCGAGGTTGAGATGGTTGACAGGGAAAGAAGGGTCAAGACGAATCGCTTCTTTGTAGGCGGAGACAGCTGCTGGCATATTTCCTCGTCGACTGTAAATGATCCCCATCTTGCTTTGAGCTTGAGACATAAATTTGGGAGAGGGGTTGGACTGCATCAATCCCTGAATACTTTCAAACGCCTTATCAAAGTTTAACTCCATTAAATAATGGTGGCTGAGGTTTTGCCATGCACGGGTCTTTCCCGGTGCCTTATTAACCGTGTCCTGCCATAGAGCGATGTTTGACCGGTGCGTTGCGTTCCGGTCGATCAGCAAAACGGTATGAAGTGCCAGAATCGTGAGAAGCCCAACGGTTACTGTATGGCGAATGGTTTTAGATTGAGAGACGAATAAAGAAGTCGCACCTGAAGCCATGAGCAAAAAAACTCCAAAAGACGGGATGTATAAGTTTCGTTCGCTCAGCAGGTTCAGGTCAATCGATTTCCCAAGACGGGGTATAAAACTGTTGCTAGGTGCTATGGTTAACAAAAACCATAAACTGCAAAAGACAATCCATTTTGCATGCCTTGGAAAACACCTGGCGGCACCCACCGTTAGAATAATTATTACCAGAAGTGGCCATGCCATCAATGCAGGTTGGGGGAAGAAGCCTTCAGGGAAGTTATAGTCAAACGTCAACCCTATGGGAAATAGTAGTAAGTGCAGTCCATGCCCTATGATTGGCTTTGTTGCAGGGCATGATAAAAATCAATTTTTCCCCACCATTTAATAACCATCGTTGTTATAACCGGAACATTTAAAATGGCAATCGTTCCACAGGCAAGCAGGGGAAGATAAAAGTAATGGAAACGGGTTTTACGGTCACACCATTGATCCCCATTCATGAAACAGAAATCGTATAACAGGTAAATGGCAGGGAGGGAGAGGCTGACCTCTTTACTGAAAAACGCCGCTATGAATAGAAGAATACAAATTAAATAGCAAATCAGGCGTGATGCTTTAGTCCTTTCCCGAAGCCCCGCGATTATAAAAAACAAAAACGATGAGAAATAGAACAACCCCGCCAGCCCTGAAGTCCGCCCTGATATATAAGACACGGTTTCGGTGTGGACCGGGCTCAATGCAAAGAACAAGGTGGTGGTCACGGAAATGGGAGTGGCCACCTTCCTCTCCCACTCAGTTCCCCTTTGAAGGGTTATATGAACAATGAAAAAGATGATGAGGCTTGTTAAAAAATGCAGGGAGATATTGAACACGTGGTAGCCGAACGGGTCCAGTTGTCCCAGTTTCTTGTTGATGGCAAAGCTCAGGAAAAACAGGTGCCGGTATTTGGGGGGGAAGGGATCGAAAAACTTCTCATCGCTTTGGGAAATGACCGTGCTGTCATCAAGGGTAAAGGGAGATTTTAGCGTGTTGCCATAAGCCAGCGCGACAACCAGCAGCAATAGGGCACCAAATGCAACAACCTGCCTGCGGGATAAGTCCTCCATAGATATGATTCTACCAGCCAGTGTGGCGTTGGGCTTAATTTAAAAAGTCTTTTGCGCAAATAAAAATGGCCCACGGAGATGTACCGTGGGCCATCACTATAAAAAAGATTTAGTCGGTAAGCCTTTAAAAGTTATTTATACAAATCGCAAAGACTCTATAAAACTTTACCAAACCTGATTTAGGTGTAAAACGAACTGTCCACGATTGGGGATCGCTGGGGCTTGAAATAATACCCGAGGGGCCGCTAAAATGAACGGTTATATTTGCATCCCCACCGTGATTAATACCCCCGCCTGTTACTACTTTACCAGCAGGACAATCAGCTCTTACCTCATGAGTGGATCCATCTGACAATGTAGTAGATTGTACAAATACTTGTTCCCATCCCAGGGATGGAATTATAGGAACCTCTGGAACAGCCGTGAAGTCAAATGATGAAACGCCATTGCTGTTCAATAGGTGGAAGCGGTGAGCACCTTGACCGCTGGCAATAATACTAATTGGGACACGCACAGTAATGGTGTTAATGCTGGCTACCAATACATTCCCGCCGCCCGAAGCCTGTTCCGAATGGGTGTTCAACAGGGTATTGAAATGCGTCACATTGGGTGCTGTGACTCCATCAACAGAAAGTCCAGAGCCATCAATCAGGAACGAAATGTGAGAAGCAGGTAATGGAACACAGGTCTCGTTGCCAACCGAGTCGGTGGTACAACTGAGTTCAGGAGGCAGTTGGATGATACGCCTGATCTCAACACCATCTATTTCATCGTTCCCACCATCAGAACCTGCCGGCCCTTGAGGTCCTTGTGGACCTGTTGCACCCGTGTCACCTTGAATTCCCTGCAGGCCTTGCGGACCCGTTGCACCGGTTGGACCTTGCGGACCTTGTGGTCCTGCCGGGCCTGCCAGTCCGGTATCGCCTGGATCGCCCTTGTCACCTTTATCACCTTGGGCACCGTCGGCACCTGCTGGACCTGTTTTACCTTGAGGTCCTGCCGGGCCTGCCGGTCCGGTATCGCCTGGATCGCCCTTATCACCTTTATCACCTTGGGCACCGTCGGCACCTGCTGGACCTGTTTTACCCTGAGGTCCTGCCGGGCCTGCCGGTCCGGTATCACCTGGGTCGCCCTTGTCACCTTTGGCTCCGTCAGCACCCGGTAAACCTTGCGGACCGGGGGTCAGTTCAATATCTGCGATTTCCTGTCCCAGGGCATCAACCTCTTCCTCAAGAGCATTGACTTTTTGCCGAAGTCCGTTGCTGCGCCGGCTATCATCTTTATCCTTATCGTCATCACGTTTTCTTTTTTTCTTTTTCTTCGCTTTCTTTTTTAGTTTGATTTTTGCGTCCTGTTTTTTCTGTGCAAAGGCCATACTAGAAAAAGTGGGATCAGCAGTCAGCATATTGCTGACCAGACTTAAAAGGAAGAATAAAACCGTGAACAGTGCGATTGATAATTGTTGGCGGCGCATAACCTTTCTCCGTTTTAAATAATTGTAGATCGACTCAGAAAATTTAGTTTATGTCGGTTGATTTAGTTATGGTGAAAGTATTTGTTAGCAATTAATTTCAAATTTGGCAATACCTTAAACAAGGTAAACTGCTATAAAAAAAGGAGAAATTTTATTTTTTCCCGTGAAAACTTTTGATAAAGCGATAGTTTTTGTTTGAGTAGGGGGATAAATATTTTTTTGGTTTTCCTTTGGTAAGGTGGGGTTTCCCCGATATTTATTGATTATTGGTTTTTGCTTTCCGACCGGGCAGGTGCCGTGCTATGGTGAACGCTTCTGAATAACATGTTTAATTTGATAACCAGGAACTTTTAATGTCTTTACCGGTTGTAGCTGTATTTGCCCTGGGCACAGGGGTAGAACTTTATGGTTTGAAGTATGTGAGTGATGTGATCAGCATTCTCAACACGGTATCCTTAATCATGTTCACTTTTCTGGTGGGTATTGTTGTCAGCCGCAGTTACGGTGCTGAGGTCTTTGAAAAAATGCAGAGGCAGTTGAAGTCACGGGAAGTCCCCGGCAACGAGGCCCTGAACGGTGCGGTGATGGGGGTTGCCAGTATGTTACTCATAACTCCGGGAGTTGTGACGGACATAATTGGTCTCCTGATCATGACTCCGCTCACTCGCGGGCTGTTCATAAAAATTGCTGCGGATATCACACGAGATAGAATTCAATCCGGTCAACCCTACTTCTTCTTCAAGGACTAAGCACCGGGCGTGAAGCCAATGAGCAACAGGCGAGCCGCATATTGCATGAGATGCATGAGAGATGGTAAATCACCCCAGCCCCTCTTTGAAATAGAGGGGTCCATTAACGCTTCTCCTTTCTGGAAGAGAGCAACCTGATAGCTCTCAATGATAAATGCGATCTTTATTTTTTCCTCCACGAAATCTCCGTGACGAACTGCTGGATCTGGACGAAGCTCCTTATGAGGAGGTCCGTGACAGCTTGAGGGATGTTGCCACCGTCAACCGCTATTTGAGTGGTTACCGGGTTCTTCTACACCATGTAGAGCCATTTTTAAAATCCCATAAACCGGATCGTCCGTTCAGGGTTTTGGATGCGGCCACAGGTTCCGCTGACCAGCCCGTGGCACTGGTCAGGCTGGCGCGCCGTCTGGGTGTGCCTGTTCATATAACTGCTATTGATATCAATGCCAAAATGCTGAAACTGGCGAGGGAGGAAGTAGTCCTTTATCCTGAAATCAAACTGGTGCAGGGCGACATTCTTTCATTGCCGTTTCGGGATGAGAGTTTTGACCTTGCGGTGAATTCTTTATCTCTCCATCATTTTAGTTGGGAGAAGGCGGTGAAGGTTTTAAGGTCGATATATAAGGCCGGGAAATTGGGAATGGTGGTGAACGATCTGCACAGGAGCCGAATAGCGCATGCGGCGATATTTTTATTGACGAGAATTTTTACGCGCAACAGGCTGACTCGCTACGATGCGCCGGTTTCTGTGATGAATGCATTTACCTCGAAAGAGTTCCGTGAACTGGCTCAACAGGCGGAAATAGAACCTTATGAAGTCCACCGCCATTTTCCCTACCGCATCGCTTTGCTTGGGCGCAAAAGATGAACTCCTTTGATGTTGTCGTTATAGGGGGTGGTCCGGCGGGATGCGCCATGGCACTGGACCTCAACCGTCGTGGTTATCGCGTTGCTCTTTGTGATCAGGCAAAATTCCCACGTGACAAGGTGTGCGGAGAGTTTGTCAGTCCTGGTGCCGACCCCATTCTTGCTCAGCTGGGTGTCCTTGATGCCATTGAGGCCTTGACTCCAAAGCGCCTTAAAGGTGTGGCGATCTCTTCTTATGAAAGCGAGGAATTGGGGATCGAATATCCTTTTTCTTCGGAAACCGGCTTGAGGCCTACCAGTTTATCAGTGCCTAGATATCAGTTGGATGAATTGTTTTTAAGACAAGTTCAAAATTCGGGTGTGAAAGTATTTGAACAACATAAGGTGACAGGTTTTTTGTTTTCTGAGGGTTGTGTTGCAGGGGTTGAAGGGTGGGATGGAAATAAAACATCGTTTTCACTGAACAGCAAAATGGTGGTGGATGCAGGAGGACGCAATGCAGTTTCTCTTCGCAAGTTCGGTTTGAAGCGTGAACCCAGGGGAAATTCTAAACTTGCTTTTTCTGCGCACTGGCAGGGTGTGTGTGTCCCGGAAGATTATTGTTATATGCATGTCAGTCAACCGGGTTATACGGGTATATCTTCTGTGGGAAACGGTCGGACCAATGTGGTTCTTGTGGTGGACAGGTCTTCAGTTGGAGGCGAAAAGCCGGAAACTTTTTATCATCGTGTTTTAATGAAAAATTCCCGGCGAATTGGAATGCTATCGGACGGAGAACAGATTGAACCTGTACGTTCTGTTGAGTCTTTGGCGTTTGCGGTCAAGCCTGTTCCTTGTGGCGGGCTGGTTCTGGTTGGCGATGCAACCGGTTTTATCGATCCATTTACAGGTGAAGGTATTTATCTGTCGTTACGAAGTGCCCAGCTTGCGGGAGAGGTGATTCAAAATGGGTTTAAGTGTTCAGACTTTTCCAGAAAATTTCTTTCGGCTTATGACAAGCAACGGCAAAAGGAGTTTGGGGATAAGTTTTTATTGAGCCGTATTCTCCAGGTGCTGATATATAACCGTTTTTTTTGTGATCAGGTTTTTAGAATACTTACTACTGACCGTGCCCTTGCTGAATCTCTGGTTGGGGTTATTGGAGACATCATGCCAGCCAGAAAAGTGGTTTGCATGAAATTTTTGTCCCAGCTTCTGGCTGGTGCCTTGAAAAGAAAATCAAAGTCAGAGCCATTAGTTGCTTCTAAGGATAGTCTGGGCGGCTTCTAGTCCTTCTTTCGTATTTTCGATGAGGATTTCCAGTTCATCGGAGTCCAACTCCAGTTTGTCGAGAACACCGTATTCAAGCGGAGCTGTGTCTTCCGGGACAATTCCATTGGAGAATCCATTCTGGTTGGCAAGCAGGTTGGCAGTGGTGAGGAGGTGGGCAATATTTTTCACATCAGCATTGTGGTCGGGTGTATCGTGATGAATGCGAATGCTTTCAACCAAGCCGGGTGAAACCGGCCACCATTTTTCGATGAACCGCGTTCCCAGTTCAGCATGGGTGATCCCGAAAGTTCCCTCTTCATTTTCTGCCAGGGTCAATTCGGATGATTTTATTTGCTCAAGAAACTCGTTGTATCTTTCCGGAATCAGGTGATCAAAAACTACAATTCCAACATCGTGCATCAATCCGCATAGGTAAGCGAATTCGATTTCTTCATGAGGTACTTTTACCATGTGTGCCAATGAACGTGTGAGGTAGGCGACTCCCAGCGAATGTGTCCAGAAGTCGAACTGGTTGAAGCTTTTCGACTTGTTAAACAGTCCCGGGAGTTTTACGGTATAAGCCATATCCAGAACCATTTTCACACCCAGTCTCATAACCGCATCATTCATGTCTTCGACATCTTCACGCCCTCCTCCAAACAGGACGCTGTTTGCGAGTTTGATCAGTCGACCTGACAACACGGGTTCTGATTCAATAATGCCAGAGACTTCCAGAATATCGCACTCTGGATCGTTGATTTTTCTTTCCAGGTTCATCAGGATTTCGGGAAGGGGCGGAAGATCTCCCTTCCCTTCAATCAGGTCGATCAGCTTTTCTCTCATGAGGTCATCGTAGATGTGTAGAGTGACTATTGATTAGCCCTTTGACTCCTCATAGAGGCTTAAAATTTGCTCCATACGATCCTTGAGGCTCAACTTTTGTTTCTGGTGTTTTTTCTTTTCAACCTCTTGTTCGGGAGTGATGATCTTCGCTTTATTAAGAGCATCAACTTTTATTTTAAGAAGGGTGTGTTCTTCATAAAGCTCACGAAATTCTGGGTTTTCCTGTTTGAGTTTTTCAAGCAAAGCGGGATTAATGTCCATGCTTCACAACCTCCTTGTTAAGAATATTACGGTTTAATTCTGCTTCTGATTTCCTGACATAATGAATGGTCAAGGCATCCAGATCAAAACAGGGTTTATTACTGGATTGATTGAATGCTATTTGAGCCGCGCTTGCGGCAATAGACTGGTTCTTGACTCGAATTTTATTTATAAACTTGTCTCCCAATTGACAAGAAAAGATATCTTTATAAGTTTCCAGTCCTCCGCCTAAAAAAATAGTTGGCTCATTAATTGTAGAACATAATTCCTGCGCGGAGACAGCCCGGTCTGGGGTTTCTCTGGACAAATGTTCCCCTGTATATTTAAAACTTGCTGTATAAACCTCTTTTTTTCTGGCATCCAGAACCGGGCAGATTGGCTGGGGAACGGGTTTGACCAGATTTGCATAAGCTTCCAGTGTATTGATTCCCCAAAATGGCTTTTCTGTAGCCAAGACCAGGCCTTTTACCAAGCTAACGCCAACCCGGAGTCCTGTAAATGAACCGGGACCTGTTGTGACGCAGAATGCATCCACTTTTTCCAATCCACCTTCTAATTTTTCCAAAACCTCATCCACCATAACAAGAAACTGATCTGAGTACATTGAAGAACTCAATGACTCGGCAATTATGCGCTCACCATCAAGAAGAGCTACACTTCCTTTTGGTGTCGAGGCATCAATACCCAATATAATCATTGTTTCATATTTGGGAAAGGATATTGGAATTCTAAGGAAAGGAGCATTGGACTACTCCAGAAAGTTTAGTGTAAAGATAGGGGATAGGTAGGGGAAAGTCAATGGGAAAGGGGCTTTTTTAAGCTTCAATAAGGGACCGATTTAGCATGGTATTTTCCCTTAAGATTCATAGGGTTAAAAATATAACAAGACTGAGGATCAGATCATGAAATGTTTTCAAGTATTTGAAAAATTTACATTAATTGACGCCTCTCATACTTTGGGTGATAATTCATGAGGCTTGAATGGCTAAGGAAGGTTTTTTTGAAAAGACTGCTATAGCAGGTGGTTGGTAAGAGTTTTTCATTGCAAAAACAGTGACTTGAAAGTAAGGTTTGATAAATTTGAATAGTGTTGAATTTGATTGTTGGCAATGGAAGGTTATTATTCAACCTATTGAATTTAACTATTCCTGACTTTTAAATAATTCCAACCGGATAGCAGTTATTATTTCTGAACTTTTTAAGAACCCGTCTGATCATGCGTTCAATGCACCCAGGGCATGGTTGCCATTGATACGGCATTTTTCCTATTACCTTACCCGGCTTTTAATAAAAACACCGATAGTGCCAAATCAGGTTACCACGTTGTCTTTATTATTTGGGTTGGCCTCTGGAGCAGCATGTTTGAAAGGGACTTATAGCTATACACTTCTAGGCGCGTTTTTTTTGCTCATATGCTATGTGCTCGATAATTGTGATGGAGAAATTGCCCGCTTAAAAAATATGTGTAGCCATTTTGGCATGAGGTACGACACGTTTGTAGATTGGGTTGTCCACACTGTTTTCTTTGTTTGTCTGGGCTGGGGTGCGACTGCGGCCATGGGACAGGAATGGTGGCTGTGGGTGGGTATCGTAACAGGGCTGGGGGGCACCATTAATTATGGTATAGAACTATATCAAAACAAAACCCAGCTTCATGCCAGCCAATTGCCTGAAAAAGAAACGATGAAAAAAGATGACGATACGGATATAGATCGGTTTGTATTGAACGCCCGTATGGTACGTAGTGACTTTTGTTTCATCGTGTTGTTTTTAAGCTTGGGAGGGGTGCTTTGGTATCTTCTTCTTCCCGCTGCTATTGGTGCTCAGGCTTATTGGTGTCTGCAATTTACCCGAAGCGCACGTCGCTGGCACGTATAACAATCATGAAACCACTAAAGTTATTGTATCTGCTGATAGGAGTAGGTCTGTTTGGATTTGTGTTGAACCATACAGACCTTCCTTTGGTTTGGTCTCAGTTAAATAAAATAGGATGGGGCATTTTGGTGGTGTTGGCTGTTTATAAAATTGCTTTTATTGTGGATACTTTTGCATGGCAGATTACTTTACCCAGTACACAGCTCACTAAAAAATGGTTGTATAATCTTTGGAAGGTTCGCATGGTTGGAGCTGCTTTCGGTAAAATGTTGCCTTTAAGTGCTTTTGGAGGAGCACCCATAAAAGGCTTTGTTCTTAAACGCTATTATGGAATTCAATACAGAGAAGGAACAGCATCATTGATTCTGGCAGAATCCACTCATTTGATTTCCATGGTTTTGTTTATGGCTACGGGTGTTTTTCTTATTCTGCTTGATTCCAACCTTCCAGGAAGTTTCCATTTTTTCGCGGTCATTAGTTTAAGTGCTATCGCTATCGGGATTTTTTTGTTCTATCTTGTCCAACGCTACAAGATTACTTCGTTAACTGGTACGTGGCTTAGCCAGCGAAAGTTTGGGCAATGGTTGGAAAAATTCATCCATCATATCCACGATATGGATGAGAGGTTGGTTCAGTTTTATACTCGTGACAGAAGTCGTTTTCTTTCAGCGTCATTTTTGAATCTTATTAACTGGTTTTTAGGTGCACTGGAAATATTTGTCATTTTTTATTTTTTAGGCAACCCTATTACAATTGTTGAGGCCATAACTCTGGAAACACTTGTTGAGTTGGTCAGGGCAGGAACATTTTTCATCCCTGCTACTTTGGGTAGTCAGGAGGCAGCCTTTATGGTTGCAACGGGAGCGATAGCCGGGCAGACAACGTTGGGTGTTGCCGCCTCTTTAATGAGGCGTGTTCGGGAAGTTGTTTGGTTGGCATGGGGTTTCATTATAGGTCTGGAATATTCACAAAAGCCTTTCGACCTTGCAGAAGCTGCACAGAAAGATTCAGATTAAGGTTTATGTATTTCAGGTTTTGCAAAGTAACGGATAGTTTGCCTAAACTAGGTAGTTGATGATATGAAATGCTTGATCATTATAGCTGGAAAGGGTAGCCGCTTAAAGTCTATGTCTGACAGTAAGCCCCTGACTTCTTTGTTAGAGGTTCCTCTTGTTGAACGAGTTATTCGTTCTGCATTAGAAGCCGGGGTGGATGGATTTTATGCGGTAGTTGGATATCGAGGTGAGCTGGTCCGATCTTTCCTTGAAGATTTAGCTGGCAAAATTAGTGTTCCCATAACTGTGATAGATAATACTGACTGGGAAAAGGCTAATGGGCTGTCAGTGCTCAAGGCGAAAGATTTTTTAAGTGAGCCTTTTTTACTATTAATGGGAGATCATCTTTTTGATCCTGGTATTGTCCGAAAAATGATTGATTATCCCTTGGATGGTGATGAGCTTGTCCTTGCTGTCGATCACAATTTAAAAAACCCAATGGTTGATTTGGATGATGTGACTCGAGTTATGGAGAATAAAGGCCTGATTCAGAGTATAGGCAAAGGAATAGGTGAATACAACTGTTTTGATACTGGAATTTTCCTATGTACTCCAGCGTTATTTTCGGCGCTGGAGAAATCTGCGCGGGACTCTGGTGATGACTCACTATCGGGGGGTGTCCAGGTTTTGGCTAAGGAAGAAAAAGTTTGCGTTATGCCGATAGACGGTCTGTTCTGGATTGATATAGATGACCCTGAACGGTACAGGCAGGCTGAAAACTATTTGATTAATAATTCCTGAAAACATTTCAGGAACGTTCGGGGCATTTAACCGAATAAAGCTCCATAGAGCGTAAATAAATAAGATAGGTAGCGAAGATCGTTGCGCCAATTGCTGCGATAGAGATAAACATATGTACCAAATCGAAAACTGTTGTGAACATAAGAAAATGGATAAAATCCCTATTGGCGAGTTTATCAACCAATGAGGGTTGTAACTTCGGAGAAGGTTGGTGATTGTTAGAGCTCTTTTTGACAATAGATGCTCCCAGAAGAAAAAATGAGGTAAGGCTGGCAAATGCAGCCAATATTCCAATGTATATATACATTTGCTCGCCTGTCGCTTTGCTCATTCCCCACCCAATAGCACTAAACACTAAGAAGTGAACAATATTGTCGCAAAGAATATCGAGCTTGCCACCTAATTCGGACTCCATGAACTTCAGTCTGGCTATCTCTCCATCTACTCCGTCCACCCAGGTCGAAAAAACTAGCAAGATGCCACCGTATACATTTGCTTGGTAAGTTCCTTGAAAAAAGAAAAATGCCGAAGATAATCCCATCACAAAACTTAGTAGCGTAATTTGGTTCGGGCTGATAGGTGTATTTAAAAAAAAGCGGCTGAGTTTTCTGGAAACCGGGCGGGATAAAAGTCTGGTTATTGTGCTGTCATGGTTTTGGCCAGAGCCTTTAAGCAATTGCTCATGTAAAATATCGAAATCCTTATAGTCTGTTATACGGTGTTTTGTAGGCCCGGATATGTATAGAAAAGCATGTTGATCTTCTATGGACTCCTCATATTTTTCTTTGTCATTCGTTTGAATTTTGTGAACCAATGATTCAAGGTGCTTTTCGTTGAGGTGTGAATTTTCAGGAATTTTTGTGTTGTCCGTATCAGTTTTATCTAATATGGAACTAACTTCTTTTTTATCATGAAGTGCTGAGCCATTAAAAATAAGAACCCGGTTTTTCAGGTTTCTTAAAGCTTCTTTTAGTTTTTCTGGATCAGAAATCCAATGAATATTTGAGGTGATGCGAAAATCTTCCTCGATAAGATTTGCTAATGGTTTAATATCATGGGTGTCCATGTATATGATGATGTCATGGAGCCCGCATCTCTGAAGAGTCAGAATGTTTCTTAAAAGGAATGGTACCCCTGCGATGGCCGATCCGTACCACTCTGTAGCTTTCCATGAATTTGGTGGGGAAGGTAAATAGAGGACTCCACATTTGTTTTGAGGGGAATCTTTGGGTAATAAACTGTTTGTGGTTTCGTTCATCCGTCAGTGAGTGGATAGAGCCTTTTTAAAATTAGTATATTATAGTGTTCCTCTGATTTTAAGCTGTTTATTTTTATAGATTGTTTTAACAAGGTAGTCAGGCTTTTGTAAATACTCTAAATTGGAAAATAAAACTGTCCAATACGCTTGCAGGATGTTATTCTCACACAGAATTAAAAAATTTTCCACGATTGTACCTTACTTCTTGCTATAACGGCTTTCCGACAGAACCTGTTTGCAACCACTAGAGTGCGATCTTAACAGATTAGGAGATAGACTTTAAATGAATGAAGCTAGTGATAACTATAGTGGTTTGGTGAAACAAATTGCACCGCCAAAAGGAAAGTTGGGTGTTTTATTGCCAGGGATGGGGGCGGTTAGTTCGACTCTTATAGCGGGAGTCTTTCTGGTTAATTCGGGGCATGCCAAACCCATCGGGTCAGTTACGCAAATGTCACGAATACGCCTGGGTAAAAGAGATAACCCGCGGTATCCTTTGATTAAAGACTTTGTTCCCCTTGCAGACTTGGATGATATTGAATTTGGTGGATGGGATATTTATGACGATAACTGCTATCAGGCAGCACTGGCTTGTGGGGTGATTGAAAAGCAGGAGCTTGATCTGGTAAAGGAACAGCTTGAAGGGATAAAACCATGGGCAGCTGTGTTCGATCCCAATTTTGTGAGAAATCTTACCGGAACAAATATAAAGAGTGCTCCCAATAAAATGGAGCTAGCCAAACTTTTGATGCAGGATGTTGAAACCTTCAAAAAGGAAAAAGGTTTGGATCGGTTGGTGATGTGCTGGTGTGGTTCCACGGAAGCTTATCAGGATTGTATGGACCATGAAGCATTTCAAACATTGGAAGCGTTCGAATCGGCTTTGGAAAATGATCTTGATCTGATTCCTCCTTCAATGATTTATGCTTATGCTGCTCTAAAAATGGGAATTCCCTTTGCCAACGGTTCTCCAAACCTTACTGTAGATGTTCCGGCACTGGTTGAGTTGTCCATCAAAAACAAAACACCTATAGGCGGCAAAGACTTTAAAACAGGTCAAACCCTGATGAAGACGATTGTTGCACCGGGTCTCAAGTCAAGAATGCTGGGGCTTGATGGGTGGTTTTCCAGTAACATACTGGGTAACCGCGATGGGGAAGTACTGGATGACCCTGATTCATTTCGATCTAAAGAAGTAAGCAAAGGATCGGTTTTGGAAAGTATCTTGCAGGATGATCTATATCCCGATCTTTATGGTGATTATTACCATAAAATCCGTATCGAATATTATCCACCAAGAGGGGATGCCAAGGAAGGATGGGATAATATAGATATCCAGGGGTGGTTGGGTCAAAAAATGCAATTGAAAATAAATTTCCTCTGCCGCGATTCAATTTTAGCTGCCCCTGTAGTTCTGGATCTAGTCTTATTTCTGGATTTGGCTCAGAGGGCTGGGATGAGAGGTGTCCAGGAATGGCTTTCGTTTTATTTTAAATCTCCTCAATGCAGACCGGATCTCAAGCCAGTGAACTCCTTGTTCGATCAGGATGAGAAGCTGCGTAATACGTTGCGAATCATTATGGGTGAGAAGGTGATTGACCACTCAGGCTTGGATTATTACGAAAACAAAGGCTGAGTTATTTTTATTATGGAAATGAACAGCGGCTTTCCTGGATTCAAAATCAACAGTTTTTCATCTTGGTTAGAGAACTAACCTTCCTTCAACAAGTTAGTGCTCTTTTTCAATATAACTGCTATTTAGCAGTTATTGTTTTTTTTGTACTTGCCTTTTTAATATTTCTCGCAGGAAATTTTTATCAAACTTGCTTTTAATTAAAGGTCCTTTTCTGTTTATTTTCACCAAATAGGTAGAGTAAATCTGAAGACCATTAGGGGGAACCTTAATTAGCCATTGAAAAAGTTAGCTTTATTTGCTTGACATCAATTGCTGTTAGCATTATGGTGAATGTTAGTTGCAGGGTAAATCTTATTTTTTGGTTTATCACATAGGAGAAAAGCTGCCAGAAAATAAGGCATCAAGGACTTTTTTTTGGAGGCAGGGCGCGTTATGTTCTACGAGGTCAGGATTTTCGACGCCAAAGGAGAGCTGAAAAAAGTTTTATCCCCTAAAAAGTTAAGCAACCGATTTTGGAAGAATGGTGACCAGAATTTGATCGACTTTGGTGAAAAGGACACTTCATCCTCAGATTGGGAGAACAAAAAAATTATCAAGGATGAGTATCAACTTGAAGACCGTTGATTAAAAATGTTTTAACGGATTATTTAAATTATTAATGGCATGGGGCTAATGCTCTATGCCATTTTTTATGCCTTGAAAGAGAGCTTTCCTGTATTATTTTTATACTGTTTATCTCCTGTATTACTTCTGATATAGGTTTAATCTGATTACTAAGAGTTGATTTTATGTATATAACGTCCGCCGACCAGTTAAAGGATTTTTGTGAAAATATTAGATCTGCTGAAGTCCTGGCAGTAGATACTGAATTTGTCAGGGAAAGGACTTATTTCCACCGTGTGGGGCTGATTCAGGTTGGTACCGGAAAACATTTTGCGGCCATTGACCCTATAATGCTTTCCGATTTGACGCCATTATTGGAGTTGTTAAAAGATCCTGAAAAATTAAAAGTCTTTCATGCCGCAAGGCAGGACCTTGAAATTCTGGTGCGTCTATGTGGTCAGGTGATTCCCCCTATCTTCGATACTCAGATCGCCGCTTCTTTGGTGGGGTGGGGAGCCCAGATATCTTTTTCGAAAATAGTCCACAAAGCTTTGGGAAAAAAAATTCATAAATCAGAAACTTATACTGATTGGTGCCGTCGCCCTTTGAGCGATAATCAGATTGAATACGCTATAGATGATGTTCGATATTTAATGCCAGTTTATGACAAACTGGTGGGACGACTTAAGAAAATGGGTCGTTTGGACTGGGTAAGGGGAGAAGTTGAGAACTGGGAAGACCCCAGTACATTTGCTTTGCCGGATCCACAAAAAAGATTTATGAAAATTAAAAACCTGCGTAGCTTGAGACCCAGAAACTTGACTGTGCTTCAGGAACTTGCCGCATGGAGAGAAGTTGAAGCAGTCAAAAGAGATTGCTTGGCCAAGTCAATTATCAGGGATGAAACATTGCTGGAAATTGCCCGCAAAATCCCCAGGGATGAAAAAACACTATCCAGAATTCGGGGCTTTTATCCTAAGGAACTTAATAAAAGTGGAGCATCCTTATTGTCTGCGATTGAAAAGGCTATGGCGGTACCAGAAGATGCCCTCGTTGCGCTTCCGGAAAAAAACGGGCACGCCACTACACGAGGGGTGGAAGAATTGCTTTCCGCGTATGTACAAATAAGGTCTGAAGAGTTGAAGATCGAACCAAGTGTTCTGGCAGATCGCAAACAGATTCACAGCTTTGTTGCCCACTATGAGCAAAATGAAGATTTGGAAAAACATTTCCTGTTTCAGGGATGGCGCAAAGAATTGATCGGTGCCCCAATGTTTTCTTTGTTGAGCGGCAAGGTTGGGCTTAAGATTAATCCTTCTGGTCAGATCTGTTTGATAAATTCGTAATTCTCAGGGTGCTGTTAGCGCATTCTTCTTCCATATTTTATACCCATTTGATTGTCTCAAATTGCTGAGATCGGAGTCGCTATCAATTTGGCTGAATTGTTTGAAGCCTTTATCCACCGCTTTTTTGAGAGCAGATAGACCCGGCACCAGTTCTTTTCTTAATGAATAATAGCAGGCTAAGTTGTAGTCGAACAAAGGTTCCTGAGGGAATTGGTGTTGTCCTGTATTTAGCGTTTCAAATGCTTTATCGAGCAGTTGAATTTTCATATATGCAGTGCTCAGGTTTATGAAAGCTTCCTTGAATTTGTTGTTATGGTGCAGGGCTTTTTCGTAACGAATGATAGCCTCTTTAAAATTCCCTTCCTTTGAAAATTTGTTTCCTTCGTTGTAATGGAAAATAGCCATACGTCGTAGCCTCTCTTCCTGTGAAAGGTTTTCACCTTTACTGCCTTCTTTGTGGCTACCTTCTTTGTGACTACCTTCATCCATGGTTTTTACCGAATCGGGTGAGGAGATAAGCTTGCTTTGAGCTGGAACAAAATAATCTGTAGCGAGAAAAATGATGAATGCGGTGACTCCTAGATGAGGCAGATATTTAGTCATGGTTTTCACAACACAGAAGAAAAGGCCTTTAATTCGTTCATCGACCCTAAAGAAGAAGCCTGTTCAATTTCAGTACCGTGTGAATAAAGGTTAAAGACACGTGTTTGGGGATTCGCTTTTATGATTTGTTCTAAAGTGCGCAAATAACTGTACATGACCTGATCAGTGAGTAGAAAATTACTCTGGATACATTTTACAGGCAGCAGTTTTTTTTCTTGCGCTTTTTCCTGGTGCAGTTTTTTAAGTGGGGCAATTCTTGAAATTTTACTTTGTAGCTTCAGGTTGAACAGGGAGTGGTTGGAGTAATAACGATTTCCAGAAAACGCACAATCCTGACCGACCAGGAAAACCGGATCACATCCAAAGTGAATTAACATATCGAGCCCAAGACAGGCTACTGAACCTCCTGCTTGGGTTGTGCCCTTTTCTTTCAAGGCAGGTTCGTTTTTTTGGGTAAGTCTATGTCCTTCTTTATAAACTATGTATTGTTCACCGTGAAAATTTTTCATCACATTATGGTTGGAAGTTGGAGTAAATACCAACTTGGTCTTTCCTGCGGGGTAATCTATAAAATGTGCTGTGCTGTCCAGTTGAGGGTCTAGTGAAAAAGTGTAATCAGGTTGAATATTATTTTTTACAAGAATTGGAAATGCGGTATCAACACAGGCAATCGTAAATTCTTTTTTTATACGGTGTAAGTGAGGGAGGGTAAGGTCAAGAGATGGACCAGCACTGACCAAAATGCCCGGTTTGCCAGTATGTATACCTTTTAAAACATTGATTCCGGGAGAATCCGATATGACTTTTTGGTTTAATGAATAATTTTCTTCTTCGAGGTTTCCGAACACAGCGGGAAACCTGCGCTCAAGCAGTAAGACTTCCAACGCATTGGTGAGAGCGGGAAAGTTTGAAGGGATGCATTTGAAAGAAGGTGTGTGAAACAAAACCTCCAAAGAGTCTGCATGGCCTTCTGTAATCCGAGCCATTTCAAAGGAAATTTCAAGAGAAACTTTTTTTTCATCAGTTCCATATATTAAATGAAAACGTTTATCTTTAAATATTCCTGTTTGATCTTTCCATTGCAAAGCTGCTTTAAGGATATCGAGATTCAGCTCGATAACTAATAGATAGCCATCAGGACCTATTTTATCCAGAATGGTACTCAGGTGGTATCCCATCCCAAAGCCATACAGGCAAACGCGGGATCCAGGTTTTAGCTTTTCGGCAAAACGATAGGCCTCTTTTTCAGGATCATAACCACTATGTAGCAGAATGTTTTCATATCGAAGAGTAGGCTGACCGGAAGATGTTGAAATGACTGAAACTTTATCAGACAGGGTTTCAGGAAGGCTTCCCGTTTGGGATGAGCAGAATTTCAAAAACTGGATATTTTTTTCGAAGAAATGGTTGTCCAACAGTGCGTCTCCGTATTACATCCTACTCATCATATCACCAATTGACTTGCAATCGTTTCTGAATTGCTTTAAAAAATGGTCAGGTCTTCCGTATTGAACTCCGCCTCAAGTAAATGGAGCATGCTTAAACAGGTTTGTTCAAAGCAACCTGAGTCATCATTGTGAGCCAAGCGCATTTTTAGGCGGCTGAAGGATTTTCATGTCTGTTCCCTCTCAAAAAATATTTCCGCAAATTCGAGTCCTTTCTGAAGAACTGGCTAACCAGATTGCAGCCGGGGAGGTGGTGGAGCGTCCTGCCTCAGTAGTCAAGGAGCTTGTCGAAAACTCTATTGATGCCGGAGCAACCCTGATTCGTCTCGATATTGAGGGAGGTGGAAAAAAGAAAATCCGCATTATGGACAATGGAATGGGTATGTCTCCTGAAGAATGCCGGTTGGCTTTCTCCAGGCATGCGACAAGTAAAATCTCCCGGTTTGAAGACCTTGAAGCCATCCAGTCATTAGGGTTTCGCGGCGAAGCTCTTCCCAGCATTGCGTCAGTTGCCAAAGTGCGCTGTACTAGTGCCAGAAGCGAAAGTGAAGGTGGCAAGTTGATAGTTGTAGAAGGTGGCGAAATTATGGAAGAAAAAGAAGTGGCTTGTCCACAAGGAACCACATTGGAAGTGGCACAACTGTTTTATGTAACTCCCGCGCGAAGTAAATTCTTGAAAGGAGATTCCACCGAATTTTCGCACATCACTCAGGTGGTCACTCAACAGGCGCTGGCAAATCCTCAAATTCAGTTTCTGTTGACTCATAATGACCGTGAGGTGGTCAACACATTATCTACTGATCAATTACATTATCGAATTGCGGAGTTGTTTGGGCCCGATCTCGCTAAATCTTTGCTTGAAGTTGAAGCGCAATCAGGTGACTACCATTTAACGGGGTACGTGTCGAGTCCGGTTTACACCCGTTCCAATCGTAATGCCCAGTATTGTTTTATCAATGGACGTTTTGTTCGTGACAAAGTAATACTGCACGCGACCCAGCAAGGCTATAGCCATCTATTGCCCAAGGGGCAACATCCTGCTTTGTTCCTCTACCTGACTATGGACCCCAAATTACTGGATGTGAATGTCCATCCCTCGAAGGCGGAAGTCCGTTTCGCTTTTCAACAGGATGTTCACCAGTTTGTTGCGAATAGTGTTCGTGAGGCGCTGGAGAAAAACCAGCAGATAGATTTGGCCAAGCGTAATGAAGACGATATTCCACTAGGGGAACCTGAATATTCCCATACACCACGTCAAAGCTATCAGCCTCCAAAGTGGGTAACGGCTCATTCTGCGGAGGGAGATCTTTCGCAAGCTCTGCGAACAATGCTAAAGCCGGAAGACTCAGATTCTTCACCTCAAGTGACCTGGTTTGATAAAGCGCCAACACCAGTAGCTAACCTGATCTATTCAGAGTTTGAGCCGTTAGGCCAGTTAGATAGATCGTTTATAATCATGCAGGGGAAGCAGGGAATACTGGTTGTTGACCAGCACGTAGCGCATGAAAGAATTCTCTATGAACGGTTTCGCGAAGCTGCTAAAAACCGAAAAGTGGAAGTCCAGAAATTGTTGTTTCCTCTTCCCCTGGAACTTTCTCCGGAAGAGACCGAAACGCTCATGCCACACCTTGCTCGATTGCTTGACCTCGGTTTGGAACTGGAGCCGTTTGGCAAGAATGAGTTCCTCCTCAGGTCTGTTCCGGCGATTCTAAAAAACGGTGACCATGAAAGACTAGTAAGGGAAGCGATAGAAGCCCTGCCACGAGAGGCGTTTGATGATGTGCTTAATGAAAAATATGTAGATGTGTTGATCATGATGTCATGCAGAAACGCAATCAAAGTCAATCACGCTCTAAACCTGGACCAGATCAGGAAATTGATTTCTGATTTGGAACAAACTTCCATGCCCTATACCTGTCCACACGGAAGACCCATATCCCTGCTATTCGATATGGACGACATCCTGAAAAAATTCCTCAGAAAATAATCCTCTGGTATAGTCTGCGGATCAATAATGTATCCTGTCAGGAAAAAGGTCATATCATCTTGATATGGTTTTGTTCCCTTTTATAAAAATACCCATCTTTTGAAGCTGTTAATTTATATTGATTTCGGGTAAATTAGGTGCGTTAACTGAAGAAAAATAAATCATCTGCTAAAGCGAACTTAAATGCTAAAAAATAAAACCGTCTTAGTTGCCGAAGATGATTCGACTATGCAAATGTTTGTCGCTGGAATATTGAGGCAGGAACTACACTGCAACAATGTGATTACATGCACTAATGGTATACAGGCTTTGACAGTATTGAAGAACCCGGAACAAAGATCTACCATTGATCTGATTCTTTGCGATTGGGAAATGCCTGGCACTAATGGAGATGAAATTCTTAGTTTTATCAGGAAGGATAAAGAAATCCGCCACCTTCCCTTTATTATGACAACCTCCCGTTCTTCCAAGGATGACTTGGTTAAGGTCGCAAAGCTTGGGATCAATAATTACCTTGTTAAACCGTTTTCCGCTGCAGATTTAGTGGAAAGAATCAAAAAGGTAATGGAAACAAAAGATAGCGCAAAGGTAAAAAAGCGATTTAGCAAGAATACAGCACTTGTTGTTAAGCTTGACTTTAAGGGAGGTGACGAGAAAAGCCAATTTGGGACCTTATATGAAATTTCCTTCGAAAAGGGTGTGGTTCGTGTGTCAAGAGAAGGTAAAGGTGCCCTTAGCTTATATGATCAGTTCAAACTTCAAATTAAATATGTAGATGAGACGATAAACTTGGAAGGTGAAATCCGGTCTTTAAAGCCAGATATTGAAGATGAGTTTTCCCGGGATTTTATGATGGTTGGGTTTAAGATCACGCAGATTGATGATTTAAATAAAGACACTTTAAAACTTCTTCTTGGGTGAGCTTTTTGGGAGAAATCTTGCACTGATAATGGAGTCCTTTTCAGGAGTCAGCAAATTCCAGGGCAATGTTTCTAAATTCATCTTCAATATTTAACAGAGCGTCAACCATATCAGGGTCAAAGTGTGATCCTTTTCCATGGGTAATAATTCCGATGGCTTTATTATGGGGAATAGGAGGTTTGTAAACGCGCTTGCTAATAAGCGCGTCATAAACATCAGCCACTGCCATCAGCCTTCCTGAAAAAGGTATATCTTCCCTTTTAAGCCCGTCTGGGTAGCCCGAGCCGTCCCATTTTTCCTGATGACTGTGGGCGATTTCCCGTGCATACCTTAGAAACGTGGATTCTCCTCCCAGCATTTTTTCAGCTGCAATGATTGCATCCCGTCCATAAATGGTATGTTTTTTCATTTCCTCAAATTCATCATTGGTCAACTTACCGGGCTTCATGAGAATGCTGTCAGGAACTCCCACTTTTCCAATATCGTGCAAAGGTGCGGATTTGTATATTAGCTCTATATTGCCATTGGTTAATTCGGAGCTGAACTTGTCATCTTTTTGCATCTCTATAGCAAGTGCTCTGATATAGTTTTGAGTTCGCTTGATATGCCCGCCAGTTTCCGGGTCGCGAAATTCAGCAACAACAGCCATGCTGAAGATAGTGACATCTTGAGTGAGAACCAGTTCCTTGGTGCGTTCTTTTACTTTTTCTTCAAGAATGACATTTTGATTTTCCAAACTTTTCTGCGCCATTTTCAGCAATAAATGATTTTTTACTCTCTCTTGCACAATGGGCGGGCTGATAGGTTTAGTTATATAGTCAATCGCTCCCAATTCCAGGCCTTTGGTCTCATTTTCTTCGCTGGTCATGGCCGTGAGAAAGATGACTGGAATTTCTTTTGTTGCTTCTTCGGATTTAAGCCTTTTGCACACTTCGTAACCGTCCATTTCAGGCATCATTATATCCAGTAAAATAAGATCGGGCGGGTTATCTGAATTTGCTATTTGTAGAGCCTTTTTCCCGTTAATGGCCACGCTCCGTTTATAATCGGATAAAACTTCGATAAGGACATCTATGTTTTCAGGAGTATCATCGACTATCAGAATTCTTTGACTACTCAATAGTTTATCCATTTTGTTTTCCTTGATGCTCAAATCTGCTATGCTAAAGCTATCAAATGATAGACAGCTAAGAATCTTTGTTTAATTTGTCCAGTATTTTTGAAATTCCCTCGTCATCAAACTGACCTGCTAATTTTTTTAATTCAGCGACAAGTCCTCTGCCACCAGGATCAACGTGCTCTATTTTCTCATAAAACCTGTCAAGCTCCAGCAGCATTCCTCTTTGGAGGTATTCCTTCATTTCAATAATGAGAGAAGAGGGAAGTTGTATTTTTAAGTAATCGTTGACTCCCGATTCTGCGTGATCTTTTTCAATCAAAACCTGAAGAGAATCTAGGACCAGCTCCAGCTCTTTGTGAAATTCTTTAAATAACTTTGTGGGAATTTTCTTTTTCCCATTGCGCAGTGCTTCTTCCAAGGGTTCAGAAGCTTTTGCTAAATCTTTTGCTCCAATCGTAGCGGCAACTCCTTTAATGGTATGTACTAATCTTTGCGCAAGCTTTTTATTGCCTTTTTCTATTGCACTTTGAATATCTGATTTTGCGTTTAAATTATTCTGGCAGAATTTAATCAGCATTTTCCGATAGAGATCCTCATTGCCATTGACTCGGGCTAGACCATCTTGAATATCAATTTCAGGGAGTTCGGGGAATTCGGTTTGAGGTTCATTAACATGTGGCGAATTGGAATTTTTTGTGGGTGGGATCCACTTTATAAGGCTTTTATACAATTCTTTGGGGTCAATGGGTTTTCCCACATAATCGTTCATTCCTGAGTCCAGACATTTTTCCCGATCACCCTGCATGGCATTGGCAGTCATGGCTATTATTGGAAGATCTTTGAACCTAACATCTTTTCTGATAGCCTTGGTGGCTTGAAATCCGTCCATTTCCGGCATTTGAATATCCATGAGAACACCATCGAATTGTAATGTGTTGACACGATCTACTGCTTTTTTTCCATTGCTTGCCACGGTGACAACCATGCCTACTTCTTCAAGCAGTTCAATGGCAATTTCTTGGTTGATTTCGTTGTCCTCAACAAGTAAAACTCGTGCGCCTTTGATATTTTTCAAGGCTTTGCTTTCTTGTGAATCCAGTTCTAACTGAAAAGATTTTCTCGGTACCTTTCGCTCAATTTTTTTCCCAAAGACTTCCATGATGGTTTCAAGCATGACGGAAGTATTCATGGGTTTAACCAGAAATGCATCCAAACCTGCTTTTATTGCCTGGTTTGCTACCTCTTCACGACCATAAGCCGTGAGCATGATGATCTTGGGGATATGTTTTAGTTTAGGATGATTCTTGATAATCTCGGATGCCCGGATACCGTTCATCTCTGGCATTTGCCAGTCCATGATTACAAGGTCAAACGGTTTTTTAGAGTCGGCGGACTCAATCATGGAAATGCATTCGGCCCCGGAAGTTGCCATGGAAACATCAAAGGAAAGAGATGACAAAGCGTGGTCCAATACTTCTCGTGCGGATTCATTATCATCCACTATAAGCACATTTTTTCCTCTAAGATCCTCGGAAATAATTAATGCGCTTTCTTTTTCACCTTCTTCTTTCTTAAAGTTTGCAGTAAAAAAGAAACTGCTTCCTTTGCCGGGTTCGCTTTCAACCCAGATTTCCCCTTCCATCATTTCAACAAGTTTTTTACAGATTGTGAGCCCCAGCCCTGTCCCTCCATACTTTCGAGTCGTGGAAGAATCTGCTTGGCTGAAAGATTGAAATAACCTACTAATTTGTTCCTCATTGAGTCCAATACCTGTATCCCTTACTTCAAACTTAAGTTGAATCTCATCCCTTTCTTCCTTTAATGATATGATTCGAACAATAATCTCACCATGCTCCGTAAACTTCACCGCGTTATTAGTTAAATTTGTCAATATTTGACCTAAGCGTAGCGGATCTCCTATAAGATGGCGTGGAACAGTTCTACCTACAGAGAATAAAACCTCCAAACCCTTTTCCTGGGCCTTCATGGTAACCAATGTGGCAAGGTGGTCCAGCACTTCATCGAGATGAAAACTGGTTTTCTCAATGGTCATTTTTCCGGCTTCTATTTTGGAAAAATCAAGGATGTCGTTGATAATGCCGAGCAGGGCCTGGCTCGAAACCTGAATTTTGTCTATGTAGTTTAGTTGCTTGGATGTCAATTCGGTCTTTTTTACTAAGTGACTCATCCCTATAATTGCATTCATAGGAGTCCTGATTTCATGGCTCATGTTGGCAAGAAAATCACCTTTAGATTGGTTTGCAAACTCAGCCTCTCTCTGTGCCTGTTCAAGTTCTTTGGTTCTTTCTTCAACTTTCAGTTCAAGGTTTTGTCTTTCTTCAGCCAATGCCGCTTCAACTTTCTTTTCTTCGGTGATATCACGGCTTGTAGTGGCAATTGCCACAATTTTTTCATCCTCATCTTTCAATAATGAAAAGGTAAGTAGTACCGGGCTGAGCTTTTGTTTGCGATCCCAGCGTACTCCTTCAATATTGTTGAGAGATTCTCCACGTTTGCATCTTTCCAACAATTCATCTGCTTGTTTGTGTTTTTCAGGAGGGACCAGGCTTTTAATAGGTTTGGAAAGTAGTTCTTCTCGAGAGTAACCATAGGCCTTTTCAGCAGCTCTGTTTAAATCAATAATGATACCATTAGAATCCTCAATAATTATTGGATCCGAAGCATCCTCAAAGACTTTTGCAATCCGGCTTTTTTCCTGGGTAACTTTTAGCATTTCCTGTAGCCTTAACTGGTTTGCTGCTGTATTCAGGGAAATAGCTACCCCTTCTGCTGTGATCCTGATTAGTTCAAGTTGACGATCTAAAAACTTCTCTATCGATCCCAGAACTAGAACTCCCAAAGCTTCATTTTCGTAGATAAGAGGGTATATAAATATGTTTCTTGGTTTTATGACACCAACCCCTGCATTAATTTCCATGTCGTTGTTTTCAGCATCTATATCCTGCAACAAAATTTCCTTCTGGGACTTTGCAGCTTGCCCCACAAGACCTTCTCCGAAGTTAAAAGATTTGTTGTTTAGAATTTTTTCAGTAGAAGCATGGCTACCTGCTAATTGGTAGGAGTTGTCTTTCTTATTCCTCATGTAAAGAGCACAAGTTTGAGCATTCAAGTATTCTGCTATAAACTCCAGAACACTATTGACCATAGGTTCCAGTTCTTTTTCACTCCTTAATCGGTTTGCCAGTTCTGTTTGTCTGGTTTTGGTCCAATCCCTTTCTTCGTTTTCCGAAGCAGCTGTGCGGAGCTGTGTGACCATTTTATTAACCGCTAAACTTAACTGGTCTTTTTCGCCCCTCATTTCTGTTTGTTGGTTCAAATCTCCATCGGCAACGGCCTCACACACATCTGCAACTTCTTTCGCCGAAACCACCATTTTCTTCATGGACTGGAGCAATTGCCCGGTTTCATCATTGGATTCGATATCAATTTGAATGGAGGTGTCTCCTTTTGCGAGACTGTCAGAAACCTTAAGAGCCTGGCTCATGGGCTTTGATATGTCACGGGAAATTAAGAATGCCAGCCACAGTCCCAATGCAATTGCAGATAAGCTGACGGAAAGGACACTAAAATTTGCTTCATCTATGTCCTTCTTCATCCTTTCCTTCTGAATTGTTCTGGCAGCTACGTTTTCTTCATGAGATTGGCGTGCAACCTCAAGCATGGCTGCTTTGGAACCTTTTTGCGCCTCAATCAGGCTTGCATAGTCATCCAGTTCTTTTTTGTATTTGGAGATAGAATCTACAACTATGTTGATTTGGGCCAGGTCGAAGGTCAGTTTGAATCGGCTTTTTAAGTTATCGGAAAGATCCAGGATTTCTTTCAAATTTTTCTGGGCAGACTCATAATCCTTTTGATGATTGCCGATGACAAAGTTCTTCTCATCCTTTCGGGCGTTTAAGAAAAGTTTGATGATCCTGTTTGCGTCGTCCGCCTTGGTGAGCTTGTCAATAACCTTTTCCTTAGAGCTGGCCATTGCTTGAGCTAGTTGTTTTTTCAAGTCAGTTCTCAATGACTCGATTCTATTTTCCGTGCCCTCCAGTAATTGCTGAAACCTTCTTTTATCAATATCTTTCCTGGTTTGCAGGTATCGGGTAAAAGTTTTTTCATAATCTCCATATCTTTCTATAATTTCATCCGCAAGCTTAATGTGGTAATCCTGCTGAAACTTCTCTTTCAAACTTTTGGAAAGTGCCATCAGCTCGGCATTCGAATCCTTCCATTTTTTGAATATTTTTGGGTCATTTTTTTTGAGTAACTGTTCCTGGTAAACGCTGCCCTTGAAGATTATTTTAAACATCCGGTTTGAGTCGTCTGCCTTGGCTAATCGGTCATTCAGAAACTCATCCCGGTCAGTCTGAATTTTTTCCAATTGGGTTTTTTGGTCAGAGCGAATGGATTCAGCCTGATTTAAAGCATTTTGACCAGCTGCTCTCATTTCCTGCAACGCGGTCTTTTTTTGGTTTTCAAGACTCACATAAGATTGAAAGGCATCGTCATATTGGTTGACAATATTTTGGACTTTCTCGATTTGCTCAACATTTTCCTTCAGCTGGAAGCGTGGTCGGATGGATTCGATCTGTGCACGGATTTCCTGGATTTTATCGGTGATTTTTTTGGCATAAATCGGGTCACCACGAAGAATATAGTTTTTCTCTTCTATTCGGGCTTCAAGGATACCCTTTACAAGGCGGTTAACGTCGTCAGCCATGACAATACGAGTGTCTAGTTTGTTTACCCCCCGGTATCCAAAAAAACCGACAAGACTAGCAAAGATCAGAATTATTGAAAATGACCCGATCAATTTTGAACGTATCGTCCAGTCTTTCAACATGACCTGCCTCCAACAAAGCAAAACTATATATTCTTTTTTGATGAGGACTTTATTGTGTCACTTTATGTTTACATGGTCAACGAATTAGATTAACAGTTGCGATTATATCGGAAAGAGGATGGTGGGGTTTTCTTTCCAATGAAAACTGTCTGTTGATTTGCGGGATAGCTATAGAGTAATGAATACTTTAGGTTCACTTCAAGTGAATGATTCAACAAGCCTTTGCTATACCCAAAAACTGGTCAATCTCTCATCCAGTAAACTCGTTTTATGCAATGCACGCGGGCTAGTTACTACAGAAAGCATTCAGAGTTTTTGGCCCGCATTATTATATGTTTCAAGCAGGGTAAGTAGATTGTTTAAGAAATGGGATAATGCTGGTGATCAATAGCGGAATCAAACTAACCGCGGACAGTGATTTTTTTGATGTTTTTGGCGAGTTTTTTCAACTTTACTGCTGTCTGGGCTTTTTCTAGTTTGCGAGGGATTTTTTTTGTGTCTTTCAATCGTGATCTGCGGGAGTTATTGAGCATCCATTCCAGGTCCAGTAGGAACTTTTCCCGGCTGGAAGGATTGGCTTTTCGAAACAAGGTAAGCAGTTTTTGCTCATCTTTACTGTTGGTAACCAAGTTGTCTTTCAGAAACCCTTTGAGCATCAAGCGTCCCTCATCAATACCACCACCGATCACTTCCGGGGACTTAATAATGGATTGAGGTTTTTCCTGATCGGGAGTGTCTAGATCTTCAGGGTAAATTTTAGTCGTTAACAACCTGTCCAACGAAATGTTTCCCAGTTTGGCAAGTTTTATCATGACCGAAACCGGAGCGTCTCTTTCCCCAGCTTCATAGCGGACATAGGTTCTAAATCCTATTTCCAAAACCTCTGAAAGGGCCATCTGGGTACAGTTGAGTTTTTTTCTGAGAGTTTTTAAATTTTCAGCAAGAATTGTCATGATTGTTGAACCGGGTAGAAAATCCGGTTAAGAGTCAAGCCAGCTCAATACCGTTTTTCCTTAAAAACTTATAAGCCTCATCAATCCAAAAGCGCTCTTTTTCAAGTTTATACTCTGGCAGATCTTTGGAGGACCCTACAATACTTTTCATGTAGTCAATGGCTTCTTGTTTCTTGCCTTTTTTATCGAGCAAATTGGCGTAGTGATAATATGCTTTAAAAAAGTGGAAGGAGTTTATAACTTCACCATAAGTTTCCAGAGCCTTTTCTTCGTTGCCGGATAAGCGGTAGCTTTCTGCCAACCCGAAGATTGCATTGCCATAGTCGTATTTCTTGTCAATGGCGGTAAGTTTTTCAAGGGCTATGGCGGCTTCCTCATATCTGCCTGAACCATGTAGGCATTTAGCAAGACCATAACGGGCTTCCAACATATCCGGATCACGTTGAATGGCTTCTTCAAACTGTGGAATGGCTTGGTCGAACTTTCTTTGTTCAACATAAGCCTGCCCAAGTTTTTCATAATGGTAGGCTTTATGGTGCTTTCCTATTAATTCTTTGAGTTGGAGTGTTTCCTCTGTCTCCACTTCTTTACGAATCGGAGTAACAGGGGAAGGGAAACCAGCCTTGCCTCCGGCACGGTTTTTCACGACAAAGAAATAAGCAAATGCCCCAACAGGAAAAAGAATGATCATAATGATGATCCAGACAAAATGTTCACGGCGTTGGATACAGTCCAGACACATCCAGACCATGAAACCTGCGGCGGCATATATAAATAAATCGGTCAAGGCAACCTCTTCTAAAAGTACGAGTGGTTCGAGTCTGCAAAGGAAATCTTAACACCCGCTAGTTTTCGACGATTTTATTATTCTCGTCAAGGAGTACGACTTGGGCATTATGGCTTTCCTGATCAATATCTATCATACCATAAGCCGCAACGATGATGCGATCATTTATCTGTGCCAGGCGGGCTGCTGCACCGTTAATGGAGAATGTTCCAGACCCGCGTTCAGCAGATATGACATAGGTGACGAACCGTCCACCAGTGTTAATGTTGTAAATGTGGACTTGTTCTAGAGGCAATATTCCGACTCTGTCCAACAGGTCTTCGTCAATGGCGATACTACCTTCATAATCAATTTCCGTACCTGTTACTTTAGCACGGTGAAGCTTGGATTTAAGCATAATTCTTTGCATCAGTATTCCTCGATAATGCAATTATCAATAAGACGTGACGAACCGATCTTTACTGCCAAGGCGATCAATGTTGTGTCACAGATTTGTTCTTTTTTTACGAAATTTTTGGGGTCACATATGGAAATATAGTCGATTTCTATTTCTCTCTCTTCCGAAAGGCATTGATGAATTAAATTTTTAATTTCATTTGCTGACTTGGTTCCCTGTCGGATAACATCCCTTGCTTTTTTAAGGGAACGGGATATAGACAATGCAGTTTGCCTTTCCTGGGGTGATAGATAGCGGTTTCTTGAGCTCATTGCCAACCCATCAGGTTCTCTTACAATGGGAACACGGTTGATTACAACATCAAGGTTTAAATCTTTCACTAGATTTTCGATGACGGCCAGTTGTTGCCAGTCTTTTTCCCCAAAGAAAGCGTTATGAGGTTGAACGATGTTAAATAGTTTTAGTACAACTGTGCTTACGCCTCTAAAAAGGTCAGGACGACTTTTGCCACATAAGTGTTCGGTGATACCTTCCACTTCTACATATGTGTTGTAGTTTTCAGGATACATCTCTGCATTCGTCGGGTGAAACAGAACATCCACACCGATTTCTTCTAGTATCTCGCTATCAGTCTGTAACTGGCGCGGATAAGTATCCAGGTCTTCATTGGGCCCAAATTGAGTGGGGTTCACAAAAATGCTGACTATGGTTCGATCACAGCTTTCTATAGATTGTTTGACCAGGCTCAAATGACCTTCATGGAGGCATCCCATGGTTGGCACCAGTCCTATGATCAGATTTTTTTTCCGAAATGATTTTGCAATTTTTTTCATTTCAGAAACAGAGGTTACTTCCTTCAACGTTTTAGCTTCAGCTTCCATTATTTACCTGCTTAAGATTGCCTTGTTTTGAAAGATAGGTATGTTCCTGTCCCGGAAAAGTTTTGGACCTGACATCATGTATGTATTCCGCTACCGCATTTTTCATATGGTCTGCCAAATTGGCATATTGTTTGACAAATTTGGGGATAAAGTCCTGGTTTAGTCCAAGAAGGTCGTGAAGAACGAGAATTTGTCCATCACAATTCACACCTGCTCCAATGCCTATGGTAGGTATTTTCAGTTCGGCCGTAATTTCTTCTGCAAGTTCACCGGGTATGCCTTCAAGTACCAAAGTAAATACTCCGGCACTTTGAAGGTCGCGTGCATCCTGTTTAATTTGTCGGGAGTCGAGATAGTTTTTGCCTTGTACTTTGTAGCCGCCGAACTGATGGACAGATTGGGGAGTCAATCCAATGTGTCCCATGACAGGAATTCCTGCTTTAATGATCGCCTGAACTCTGTCTGCCATGCGTGCCCCTCCTTCGAGCTTTATGGCAGAGGCTCCACCCTCCTGAATCAGTCGACCAGCGTTGGTTACAGCTTGTTCGACAGAAACCTGGTAGGACATGAAAGGCATATCGCTTACCACCAAAGCGCGTTTGGCTCCTTGCTTAACGGCGCGGGTATGGTCGATCATATTCTGCATTGTAACTGCAAGAGTATTTTCATGGCCCAGAGAAATCATTCCCAAGGAATCTCCCACAAGAATGATGTCTAAATCCGTTGAATCAAGAAGTTTAGCAAAACTGTAGTCGTAGGCAGTCAGGGCACTGATTTTTTCCCCTGAATTTTTTCTCCCTGATATATCAGTGGCAGTGACAGGTTTTTTATCCATGTTTGTTTTAAAGATAAGGCTTGGGTCAAACGGAGGAGGGGATCAAAGGGAAACCATCGGCCAATGCCGTGGGAGAAGCGCAATATTGTAGGAAAAACGTGTGAAATTATTTTAAGGCCTCAGAGAGGTCCCGGAATAACGTTTGTCCTGTTTTATGAAGCTTGCTCCGTCCCGGTCCGTTAGGATCCAAGCGGGTTATAATATTCTCTACCTATTTTATGGTTGTTGACCTTGTTAATCAACTCTTCAAGGTCGCATTTTTTTTCAACAAAGTCGATCTCATTGGTATTTATGACCAAAAGCGGTGTTTCAGAGTAATAAAAAAAGAAATTATTGAATGCTTTGTTTACCGAATCAAGATAATCGGGGTCCATAAAAGCTTCATAATCGCGTCCTCGTTTGGCAACTCTTTCCATCAAAACATCGGTACTTGCCTGCAAAAAAATGACTAAATCTGGTTTCGGGGCTTTTGGTCCTATGAGATTGAAGATTTGCTCATATAAGCGGTATTCGTGATCTTCCAGGTTAAGCTGGGCGAATATTTTGTCCCTTTGAAACAGATAGTCGATAACAACCACCGAGTTGAACAGGTCTCTTTGTGCCAGTTCCATATATTGGTTGTATCGGCTCAATAAAAAAAAAATCTGGGTCTGAAAAGAGTAGGTATCCTGATCCTCATAAAACTTCGAGATAAAAGGATTGGAATCATTCTCCTCCAGAATTACTCGAGCACCATATTGTTTTTCAAGTAGACTGACCAGAGATGTTTTACCCGCGCCTATGGCACCTTCAACAGCAATGAATCTAGGCTCGATTGTTTGATGGGTCATTTTATTCTGATCAACCCGCTTTTAGCTGATTGAAAATCTCCTTGATAGTGAGTTTTAGTTCCCTGAGGTCTGCCGATTTGACTACATAGGCATCGGAGGCCCATACTCTGAAATCCTGCTTATACTGACCATAAGCTGAGCAAAGAATTATTGGGATATCACCCTTTTCATCTTTGATTTTTCGCATAACCTCAATTCCATCCATTCCAGGCATTTTAATGTCCAGAATGATGAGGTCAGGAAGTTCCTTATCAAGTTTTTTCAAGGCTTCCTCGCCGGTGGCGGCTACCGAAACCTGATAACCGTCGTCTTCAAGTTCCTCTTTATAAAGAAACCGGATATTTTGTTCGTCATCAACAACAAGGATAGTTTTCATGATTGAATGTTATGAGTTCCGGAAAACAAAACAGACTCACCACGACAGGGGACATTAGTTTTTATAATAATCAGGACTGTTTTGCAACGGTAAATGGAGGTAGACGGTAACCCCTTTACCTAATTGGTTTTCCACCCTGATTGTTCCGCCATGATTCTCTATGATTTTTCGGCAGATGGAAAGTCCTAGTCCTGTGCCAGTATGTTTGGTGGTGAAAAATGGATTGAATATATTCTCAAATACTTCCTGGGGTATACCTCCGCCGGTATCTTCAACTCTTACTGTAATCATTTTCTGTTTCTGGGCATATTCTTCCTGAAAGGTTTC
This sequence comes from uncultured Nitrospina sp., assembly GCA_964344595.1. Lineage (GTDB taxonomy): Bacteria > Nitrospinota > Nitrospinia > Nitrospinales > VA-1 > LS-NOB. Next base: position 43,559 of record CAYFNV010000017.1, read on the forward strand.
AACTTTCAATAGTCCGCCCAGAGATAGGGACTCCAAAGCGTTATAGAACAGGTTTATCAGAACTTGTTTGATTTTCTGTTGGTCAAGGTCTAATAGTGGAAGATTTGCTTCTAAATGGGTTACGAGATTGATGTTTTTTTCATAGAGACCCGCTTTAAACAGGTAAAGGGCTTCTTCCACCAGTTTGTTAAGTTGGCTTTTTTCTGTTTCAAGTGCTCCCGATTTAGAATAGATTAAAGTGTTTTTAAGTAATCTTTCGAGACGGTCCACCTCGGTGGAAATAATTTCAGAATAATTGGAGGCTGATTTTAAATCTTTATTATCCTCCCACTTTTGTGTGAGATCTGTCATTTTATCTTTTAGTCTTCGTGCGAATCCTCCAATTGAAACCAGAGGATTTTTAATTTCATGGGCTACTTCTGCGGCCATTTCCCCAAGAGCTGAAAGCCTTTCTGCCTGGACCAGTTGTTCTTTCATAGATAAGAGTTCGCGGTTGGTGTCTAAAAGTTTGGAGAAAAGCCTGGAGTTTTCGATAACCCAACTGGCATAAACGGTAAAGCGTGTAAGGAACCGAAGATTTTCTTCAGTGATGGGTTTTTGGTCATAGCGGTTATCAACTAGAATGACTCCAAGCACTTCTTCATGAGCTATAAGTGGAACGGTGGCGAACGAATCTACACCTAACGCGTCAAAGAATCCCTGACTGACTAGTGGGTGCTCTTTGGCATTAGTAATATTAAACGGTTTTTTCTGCAATACTGTTTCGGAAAGAATATTATCATTGGGAGTAACCTTGTAACTTAATCCACAAACAAAATTGTGAAAATTGGAATCTCTGTGCAGGTCATGCTGGGCTTCCTGTATAGCCCACTGTAACAAATCGCCCTTTTTTTTATCCAGTTCAGTCCAAATTCTCACCGCGTCTTCATGAGAGTCAGGTCCCAGCCCCATGATTCCTTGAAGCAGGTTGTTTTTTTCATCAAGAGTGAATAACATGGCCCGGTTGAATCCACCCGCTTCTCCCATTGTTATAGCGCTTAGTATGATCCACAATCCATGCTCCAGTTTCAGGGTTGATTGAACCGCCAGGCTGATATCGTATAGAATCCGTGTTTCTCTTAAAGTCATTTGGTTTCGGTGGAATTGTATAGCATTTTTCAGACAACCTGTGACTTGGCTTGCAATAGTTTCCAGAACAGAAGTTTCTTCCAGATTAAATATTCTTGTTTCAATGCTATGAACATTGATGACACCCAGAGCCGGGCAGTCAGCAAGAATTGGTACTGAAAGCATGGATTTAAACTTTTCTTCCTCGATCTCCGGAAAATAGACAAACCGCGGATCCTGCATGGCTTCGCTCAAGGCCAATGAAGTTCCATTTTTCGCGACCCAGCCTGTAACTCCCTGTCCCATTTCTAGGTTAATGTGCTTGGCTTTTTCAGGGAGCCCCATGGATGCCTTCAAATAAAGGAGCCCATCTGATTCATTGATCAGGTAAATGGCGCATGCGTCCATATGCATTTTATTTTTAATTACCTGGATGATTTTCTCCAGAGTTTCATCCAGGTCGAGCGTGGAGTTAGCTATGCGGGTAACTTCTTGAAGAATTTCCAGACCGAGACTGCTTTCCGTCATTGAATGAGACTCCGTATGTCAGCTGCGAAGGGATTTGTGGTAAAGAAGTGAATACTTCTTTGCAGCTACCTCCCAGCTATTGTCTTTAGTCATCCCGTTTAACATCAACTTCTTCCAAGTTTTCGATTGGTGAAAACAGGATAATGCTTTTTTCAAAGAATTCAGGAAAAATTTAGCTTCTGGATTTTTAAATTTGAATCCGGTTCCTTTTCCCGTTTTTATGCTGAAACCCTGAACAGAATTTTTTAAACCTCCTATAGCTCGAACAATGGGTACGGTTCCATATTTCAAGGCATACATTTGAGTTAGACCGCATGGTTCATAAAGAGATGGCATAAGAAGCATATCGCTACCTGCTAAAATAAGATGACCAAGACGTTCATCAAACTTCAATGTTGTTGCAATGCGATCCGGCCTGTCCCGGTGCCATTTTTGGAAAAAGGATTCGTATTTGGATGAGCCTGTTCCCAGTATCAATAGGGATATGTCTTGTTTGTCAAGTTCATCTTTGGCCTCGACAATCAAATCGATTCCTTTTTGCTCAGAAAGTCTAGTGATCATGCAGAGAATGGGAGTTTTCTTATTGAGTTGGAGAGAAAACATTTTTATCAGGGACTCACGACAGTGTTTTTTGAGAGATAGGGTTGTTGGTCCATAATTGACAGGTATCAGAGGATCGGTTTCTGGATTCCAGATCGTTTCATCGATTCCGTTCAAGATCCCATACAGGCAATCTGAGCGTTTTTGAAAGATCCCTTCCATACCAAAACCCATTTTCGGAGATTGGATTTCTTCACTGTATGCAGGACTCACTGTACTGAGGGTGTCGGCAAACATCAGTCCGCCTTTTAGAAAACTGATCTGCCCATAAAACTCAATTCCCTCTGGTTGAAAAAAAGAATCATCCAGTCCTGTTGCTTTCAAGTGAGAATGTGCGAAATTACCCTGGTAACCCAGGTTATGTATTGAGAAAAGAGTTTTGGTTTGAGCAAACCATGGATCTTTACTGTAAAGTGACTTCAAATATACCGGAATAAGCCCAGTATGCCAGTCATTGCAATGGATGATATCGGGTTTAAAATCGAGATGTTTGGCGGCTTCAAGAACAGCTCTGGAAAAAAATGAAAACCGCTCCACGCTGTCAGGGTAATCCGATCCGGGTTCACCGTATATGTGCTTTCGATTAAAATAGCCGTTATGTTGAATCAGGTAAATAGGGACTTTGCCTGCCAATTCAGATTCAAATAAAGCACCTTTCTGACTGTGCCCAGGGATTTTCAGATCGATCTTGAGAGATTGTATTTTTCGTCCAGCGTTGGCAGTGCAGGGATATTGAGGCATTATAACTCGAATATCGTGCCCGAGTTTTTTGAGGGCAGGTGGCAAAGCACCACTTACATCAGCCAGGCCGCCTGTTTTTGCAAAAGGGTACACTTCGGCAGAGACCAAAAGGATTTTTAGTTTCATATTTATTCCCTGATTCCCCGAAGTATTTTGGAGGCTTCTTTAAATATTGTTGATATCATATTATTCTGTTTTAAACCAACATGAGAATACCATGCCACCTAAACATTATAGTTTTAAAGTAAAAGGTGTTTTAATAAGTGATACGGATAAATCCGAAGATGATTTTAGCATTTTCATAACTGCGATGGATGACAATCATGCGGTGATGCTTGTACGTGAACATCTTAGAAATCATGCGCCAAAAGGACGCTCTATCATAAAAGGAATAGAAAAAAAAGCGGAATAAAGTATGGGGCAGGGGGGAGGATCGTACAGATAGCCTTTTTTAGGGTGATTGCCTCTTCAAAACCCACTCAGCTCCCCTGGGTGGGTTTTTTACACCCATTACTTTGTACTTCATTTGTTATTGGCCTGTGTTTCCCGAAGTATTTTGGCGGCTTCTTCAGGTATTGTGGGATTAATATGAAATCCTGTTCCCTGTTCGAATCCAGCCGTCTTGGTTAGCTTTGGCATGATCTCGACATGCCAGTGATAGTAATTCAAGTGATCACCATATATTGGTGCTGTGTGGAATACAAAGTTATAAGGAGGAATGTTTAGAGCATTTCGCATTCTTAATAGACTTTCTTTTAGTATGGGGGCTAGTTCATCAAGATGTTTGCATTCTTCAAACCTGGCTTCATGGAACCGGGGTAACAGCCACATCTCAAATGGAAACCTGGGAGCATAGGGAACAAGAGTGATGAAATATTTATTCTGGTAGACTATTCTTCTTCCATCTTTCAATTCTTGAGAAATAATATCGCAATAGATGCAACTCCCGTTTTTTTTGTAATGTTCTTTGCAACCCATAATTTCTTCATTCACAACTTCAGGGACTATTGGGAGAGCGATCAATTGCGTGTGAGTGTGCTCCAGGCTGGCACCAGCAGATGCACCCTGGTTTTTAAAGATCAGGATGTATTGGAGCCGTTCATTTTTCTTTAACGCAAATACTCTCTCACGAAATGCTTCCAAACTGCTAAGAATTTGGTCTTCTGATAAGAGTTCAAGTTCTGTTTCATGGTCCGGGCTTTCAATCACTACTTCATGTGCTCCAATGCCATTCAATTTTTCGTAAAGGCCCTCAGCAACTGGTTTCAAATGGCCTTCATCAGCCAAAGCCGGGTATTTATTAGGAACCACACGCAAGGACCATCCGGGTAAATTTGGTGAGTTGCTCCGGTGTGCCAGAACCTCCGGTGGAGTACAACCTTCATTTCCCTCGCAGAAAGGGCAAGATGCGTGATTATTTTTTTTCCTGAAAGTGGAAAAATCTTGCGGACGTTTGCCACGCTCACTGGAAATGATGACCCAACGGTTTACAATCGGATCTTTTCTCAATTCAGGCATATAAAGCCAGGGTGGATGTTTGATAGAGCCAGAAATAATTTGCAATACTCTATGGAATAGCAGCTAAAAAGTCAATCTCCACTGTGTCCTAAAAACATTGATTGAATGGGATTTAATTCTTATAATCTAATCATGAAAAAAAATAAGGTTGTTTTAGGAGTTTCGGCCAGCATAGCCGCTTACAAATCTGTGGAATTAGTCCGCCTGTTGGTTAAAGAAGGGGCGGAGGTGCGTGTTGTGATGAGTGCCAATGCGCAGAAATTTGTGGCCTCTCTCACATTCGAGGCACTTTCCGGAAACCCTGTTTACCATACGCAGTTTGACTCCCAAAATTCTGCCGAAATGGAGCACATCCGCGTTGCCGAGAATGCGGACCTTCTTCTTGTTGCACCTGCGACAGCTTCTGTGCTTGGGAAAATGGCACAGGGTCTTGCTGATGATGCTTTATCAAGTTTATACCTTGCGTTCAAAGGCCCGGTGATGGTTGCTCCTGCTATGAATGAAGGGATGTGGGGACACCCGGCGGTACAAGACAATATTGCTATTCTCAAATCAAGAGGTGTGCAGTTTATTGAACCTGAATCAGGTGAACTGGCTTGTGGGGTGATTGGACCGGGTCGCTTGGCTGATCTTCCGGATATTATAGAAAAGGTCAAAAGTTGCTTTAGTCAGTGTGATGACTTAAAGGGCATTCGGTTTTTGATTACAGCCGGTCCCACTCATGAAGCTATTGACCCGGTGAGATATCTGACCAATCCCTCTTCAGGGAAAATGGGTTACGCAATCGCTGAAAAAGCCAGGGAAAGGGGAGGAGAAGTGACTCTCATCAGCGGGCCAACTTATTTAAAGCCTCCTCATGGTGTGGATTTTAAACCCTGCAAAAAAGCGGATGAGATGAATAATCTGGTTCAGGAGCATCTTGAGAGTTGTGATGTGCTGGTCATGTCTGCCGCGGTAGGTGACTTTGCCCCTGAAAGGCTGGAAAAGGAAAAGATAAAAAAACACGGTGAAGACGGCCTGGTTCTCAAGCTTGTCCCTACCAGGGATATTTTAATCGAAGTTGCTAAACGGAACTCAAGTAAACTGGTGGTGGGTTTCGCGGCAGAAAGTCAAAATCTGGTGGAGAGTGCTCTTGAAAAATTGAAGAATAAAAACCTGGATCTCATTGTTGCCAACGATATTAGTGCGCCGGGTATAGGGTTTCAGTCCGACTCGAATCAGGTTACGATCATTGATCGTGAAGAAAATATTGAAAGCTTGCCTCTACAGTCAAAAATGGAAATTGCAGATCTCCTGCTTGACAGAATCTTAGCCAGACTAAAACAAACTGAATAACTATTACTCTGTTACACTTTTAGCGCAACGAAACCCAACTCCTGTATTCCTTATGCGTGGTGTGGTTGCGTTGCGATAAGTCAGGTCAACATACTCAGCAGTATTTCGCCAGTTTCCTCCACGAATGACTTTGTATTGCCCCTTTTCGGGACCTGGAGGGTTTTCTTTAGGTGAAAACAGGTAATACTCTGGGAAATGCCAGTCATGGACCCATTCCGCAGCATTTCCAGAAAGGTCATAGACCCCATAGTCAGACTTTCCATTTTCATAAGATCCGACCGGAGTAGTATGCATTTTTTCTTCGTTGTAGTTAAGCTTTTCTGAGTCAGGGGGTGAATCCCCCCAGGGGTATTTGACCGGACGTTTACCCCGTCCAGCTTTTTCCCATTCCGCTTCTGTGGGAAGTCTTTTTCCACTCCACTTGCAATAGTCTACGGCTTCCTTCCAGGAAACTCCGACTACAGGTTGTTGGTCACCATTGAAATTTTCCCTGCTCCAACCAAGTGGTTTCCTGGCTCCGGTATCGTTCACATATTTTTTGTATTTAACATTGGTTACTTCGTAAATATCTATGTAGAACGCATCGAGATAGACTTCATGAGCCGGGTTCTCTGGCCCCAGGGTATGGCGGTCGGTATTAAATAAATCGTGTGGTTTGAGTTCCAAGAGGGATTTTCTGCTCCCCATTTGAGATTTCCCCGCCGGAATTAATACCATATCCTCAACAGAAGAAACTGCAAAACTGGGTGAAACCATGAAAAACGATAAAATAAAGCTAATAATCAGTTTCATTTAAATGGAGTTTTCATTTTTAAAAAGTAGGAGTTGGATTATAGGCAATTGAGAGTCTTTGTTCAATCATGAATAATGAATATGTAAAGATCGCGAAAAAATCTAAAAGCTTTGAAGATTGACAGTGATATCTATAAGTAATAAAATTCAATTACACCTGTAATGAATGGTTTTTTAGGGCATTTCTTTATTTTTTTCTTACCAAGTGTTACCCGTTAGCCGTAGAGATAGGCAGTAAGGATTTTTTAATGGCCTTCCATCAGGAGCTTTTATGGATAAACCTAAAAAAGAACCTGTTACTTTAAACCAGAGTCAGGACAATAGATTGTGCCTGAACTGCGGGTTTCCCAATCGGAATACTGATACCCAATGTATGTATTGCCGAACCAGTCTGGTTGAAGATGGTGGATTGTTCAACTGGGTTCGCCAGACCTACTACGTCCTTCGCTGGCGGTGGCAACTCAAGCAAAAGCGCAATTCCCTGGAAAGCAAGCCACCCATCTACCGCTCATTCGGTTATTTTGTTCTTGGCGTGATTTTAAGCGCCGTGGGTATTTTTGTATTCACTACCGCCATGAGTCAGAACTCATTTTCCAGTGGTCTGATCGCTCTCTTGCTCATTGGTTATGGAATTGTCACCCTGAAAACCTTGTTCAGCAAAAAATGAAAGGCCTCTTTCTTTACAACTCCCTTTTCCCCAGGCAATCTTCTTGCCATTGCAATGACAGTTATTAGAATCATTGCCTGAAAATGTGTATCCTTATACAGTAGTAAAGGTTCTTATTCTATAAACTGAGTTCATCATGCCGGATATAAAACCTGAAAATAAAGACAGCATAACCTTATCCGTCAAGGGTATGAGTTGTGCCAGTTGTTCAGCCAGGATAGAAAAAAAAGTCGGTGAGCTGGAAGGGGTGATTTCAGCTCATGTCAACTTTGCCGCTGAAGTAGCATCCATCGACTTTGATCCACAAAAAATATCTCCAGACCAATTTCCCAATGCCATCGAAAAACTGGGGTTTGAAGTTCCCCGGCAGAGCAAGACTTATCCGGTTGAGGGAATGACATGTGCCTCCTGCGTTTCTCGTGTTGAGAAAAAAATATTGTCTTTACAAGGAGTCTATTCTGTTGATGTGAACCTTGCCTCAGAACAGGTGCTGATTGATTACATCCCAGCTTTGGTTGATTTTGATACTTTAAGGTTGGCTCTGGAAGAAGCCGGATACCGCTTGTTACCGGAAAAGTTTCAGGGGACCCTGACTGAGGTTGATGAAGGGCGTTACCATAAACAATTGGCTGATCTAAAGCTAAAACTGGTATTGAGTGGATTGACCAGTGTTTTAGTTATGTTTCTTTCGATGAAAGGTGGATCGTTTTTCAATATTCATTTGCAAAATTTAAATATTATATTATTGATTCTGGCTACTCCGGTGCAGTTTTATGGAGGGGGACAATTTTATCGAGGCGCATTTAACGGCTTTCGTCATGGTTATGCGGATATGAATACACTTATTGCTGTGGGAACTTCAGCGGCTTATTTCTACAGTGCGTGGGTTGCTATTTTCCCGGACTGGGTAAAGTTTTCAGGGCTTGAGGTTTATTTTGACACATCGGTCATGATCATCACACTCGTATTGTTAGGACGTTGGATGGAGGCTCGAGCAAAACATAGTGCCTCATCTGCAATCAAGAAATTAATGGGACTTCAGCCTAAAACTGCTCATGTTGAAAGAGAGGGCAGGGAAATCGAAATCAGTGTGGAAGAACTCTTGGTGGGAGATGTGGTTCGGGTTCATCCCGGAGAAAAAGTTCCTGTTGATGGTATTTTGGTTGAAGGCCAGTCCTCCATTGATGAATCGATGCTGACCGGAGAAAGCGTTCCAGTAGAAAAGAATCCCGGAGATGAGGTGATCGGCGCGAGCCTCAATAAAACCGGGTTTTTTAAGTTTCGCGTGACCCGTATGGGTAAAGATACCGTGCTAGCACAAATCATTCAACTTGTGGAACAGGCGCAGGGATCAAAGGCACCTGTTCAAAGGCTAGCAGATAAGATTGCTGGAATTTTTGTGCCAACGGTTATTGTTCTGGCTCTCCTGGCTATGGCATTCTGGTGGGGAGTGGGAGATTCTATTACTGCTTTGCCTGTGACACCCTTTCTTTTTGCTTTGATGATCTTTATTTCAGTCATGATTATTGCCTGCCCATGTGCTTTAGGGCTCGCTACACCTACAGCAATCATGGTTGGAACCGGTAAAGGAGCTGAGATGGGCATACTGATCAAAAGCGGTGAAGCTTTGGAGCAGGCTGAAAAACTGGATACGATTATATTTGACAAAACAGGAACTCTTACTTTTGGAAAACCGGAAGTCACTGATGTGTTGTTATCTCCCGCGTCTTCAGTGGATGCGGACCGCCTATTGGAACTTGCCGGTTCAATGGAAAAACAATCGGAACACCCTTTGGCGCAGGCTGTTGTTTTAGAGACAAAGAAACGCGGCCTGAAATTTGAAGCTGTTTCGGACTTTGAGGCGCTTCCAGGTTTTGGAGTAAAAGGAAAAGTAGGAACTAACGATGTTCTATTGGGAAATATCAAATTAATGCAGGACCAACGAATCGACATTTCTTCCTTAAGTGGAGACTTGGAAAAACTGGCTGAGCAGGGTAAGACACCCATGATATTGAGTGTTGACGGTGTGGTCGCCGGCCTCATCACTACTTCTGACAAACTAAAACCTTATGCTAAAGAATGTGTACACCATCTCAGAAAAATGGGTATGAAGGTAATGATGGTTACTGGTGACAATCAGAAAACCGCACAAGCAGTTGCACAGCAGCTTGGTATAGATGAAGTGATCGCAGATGTTCTACCTTCGGGAAAGAGAGACGAAATCAAAAAACAGATGGCTGATGGTAGTAAGGTCGCTATGGTGGGTGATGGAATTAATGATGCCCCTGCGCTGGCTGAATCTACCGTAGGCATTGCTTTAGGAAGTGGTACTGATGTTGCAATGGAGGCATCCGATATCACTTTGGTCACTTCAGACCTTCGCATTGTCCCTCAGGCAATAGAATTGAGTCGACACACATTGACAAAAATCCGGCAAAATCTTTTCTGGGCATTTTTTTATAATGTGATGGGAATTCCTATTGCGGCGGGGGTCTTGTATCCTTTTTATGGAGTTCTCTTAAAACCTATATTTGCCGCTGTAGCCATGTCATTGAGCTCTGTTTCGGTAGTTGGAAATTCTCTTTTGTTAAAACGCTTTTCTCCTTCCAAACTTTAGGGACAGGTTGTGGCCCCTGCTGAAAGTTCAAAAACGATACAGTCGCTTTGTTTTTCTATAGTGGTAGTTTTTTTCTTTTTTGGATTTGTTGAGTTGCTTCTCAGGTTATCGGGATTTGAACCTGTATTACGCTATAAATCTTATACCATTCCATCCTGGATGGAAGAGATGGACCCAGTCGTATTGGAAAAGTACCAGCAATTTGTGGATGGACAGGGTTTCGTGAATGAGGATGTTTATGCCTATAAGCCAGATTTTCGGTACGGCTATCTTCTAAAACCAGGCTTTACTACCACGGTTCAGAATTATTCCTCTGCTTTTATGGTGGACAAGCTTCCTTCATGGACAATTATTGCTGACTCAGAAGGGTTTCGTGCTTCCCCCCGAAACAAGGCCATAACTGAAGCTAATGGAAAAACATTGTATGTATTGGGTGACTCCAGCAGCTTCGGCTGGGGAGTGGATTACGAAAAGTCATATACATATTTATTAACAGAAAAATTAAATACCATTTCTGCTTTTAGTTTAAGTAACTTTTCACTTCCCGGCTTCTCTTCCTTTCAGGGAAAATTGCTTTGGCAGGAAATTGAAGGTGTGGAAAAGGATGATTGGGTCATCCTGTCCTATGGTTGGAACGATTCCTATCCCTCATTTCAAACTGATCAACGTCAATTTGAACTGCGAAACTCTCTGGCAGGAAAAGTTGTTTGGAAATTGAAGCAACTTTTACTTTATCGATGGATGACAACATGGGGATTGCCAAATTTTGCTCACAAAGAGAAGGAAGGCACGCGTGTTCCATTAGAGCAATACCGTGAAAACCTTGAATCATTAATCGAGGGTGTCCAACTGATGGGTGCAAAGCCCTTACTTGTCAATGTTTGTAACCCAGACTCATATCAGAATGTGGTTGAGCAGATTGCAAAGAATAAAAAAATATCCTTTATAAACTTTCCTTCAGCATTTAAGCCCTACTTATCAACGGTTCACGACCGGTTTCCCGACTTGTTTGTTACCTATTTTGAGGCCTACGGGGAGGATATGGAAGACGACTCTATGTTGGCTTTCTTGTTTCCTGACCGTTGTCATCCTAATGAAATTGGTCATGGGCTGATGGCTGAGATAATTTTTGAAGCTCTAAAGAAGGAAATCCGCAATGCAAACGAAAATAAAATTATAAATAGCGAAAGTTAAAAAATAACAGGGCAAGTTCGAAGAACTACTTATCGAATCCGGATACGAGAACTTCACGGTTGTAAGCGGCGACAACTTCACCGCGATTGACCATGCCTATCACTCGTTTTGGATCGTCCGGGCGGACTACAGGGAGCTGTTCCACATCAAGTTTAGCAAACATCTCCATCGCCTGATTGAGGTTGTTTTCCGGAGTGAGAGTCATGACGGATGTCACCTTTAAATCATTGGCAACGATCAGGTCACCCAGGTCATCTTCAAATATCATTTCCCGTATCATATGAAAAGATAACAGGCCAGACATCTCTCCTTCGGTATTCACCACAGGAAAATAAAAGTTCTTGGAATAGGAAACGGTTTCCAGAATTTTTCGAAATGGCATGCCTTCTGGAATCGTAGTGATATCTTTGCTTAAAACATCACTGACCTTAATTGCGTTCAGGATAGATACTTCGCGTCCGTGTTTGATATTGATTCCTTCCTTTAAGAGCTTTTGTATATAGATAGAATTAATGTCAAATGCGCGAAACGTGTAAGCTGAAACGATGCAGGTGATCATGATTGGTAAGATAATGGTGTAATCGTTGGTCAGCTCAAACAACATCAAAATATTTGTCAATGGTGCCTGCATTACGGCACCCGCTACGGCACCCATTCCTACAAGCGCATAGGTCTCGGGTGAAGCGGTGAGACTTGGGTTGATCCCATGCACCAAGGCTCCAAATGTAGAGCCCAGCATAGCTCCGATAAATAGTGAAGGTGCGAAGACCCCACCCAAACCTCCTGAACCTAAAGTTGTGGCCGTGCTGATGATTTTCAAAAAAATCAAACCGAAGGCAAGTCCCCAGAAAAGTTCCCCGTTCAGAGCTTTTTCCATAAATTCGTAACCATTACCCAGGATCGCTGGAAAAGCAATGGAGATTAACCCAACGATCAATCCTCCAAGGGCTGGTTTCAAGGGTTTGGGGAGATGGACCTTCGTGTCAAAAACTTCAAAAGCTTTGAAATATGAAAAAGTGAACAACCTTGAAACCACACCACACAAAAAACCCAGAAACAAATAAAAAACTATTTCGGAATAGCTGACCAGTTCATGAACCGGCACATGGAAAGTGATTTCGTTGCCTTCCATTGCCCTGCCGGTAGCCGTACCAATTACTGAAGCAACTACAATGGGACTGAACGTATGGATGGTAAAGTCAGTAAGAATAATCTCAAGAGCGAACAAAACACCAGCCAAAGGAGCATTGAAGGAGGCAGCGATTCCCGCTGCTGCGCCACAACCGACCAAAACCTGGACTCTTTCATGGGAAAGGTGAAACAGGTTGCCAAGAGCCGAACCCACTGCTGATCCTATCTGTACGGTAGGTCCTTCGCGTCCTGCTGAACCTCCAGACCCAATAGTGAGTGCCGAGGTGGTAGAGCAGGTCAGCAAAGTTCGTTTGCGGATTTTGCCTGCCTTCATTGCAACTGCGTGCATGACTCGGTGTACCCCGTTTTCTTTAACTGCATCAGGAAAAAAGTGGCAAATGGCGCCTGTAATGATCCCACCTATCATTGGCATGAGCGGTAACAGAAGTGGAACTACAGAGCCCGTTATACCAATGACTGCCAGTCCGTCAGCCGAAAAAATATCTCCAAAAAGTTCTATCAGCCTGCGAAATAGGGTAGATGCCAGACCTGCAAGAAAGCCGATCACAGCCGCCAGTAATAGCAAATTATGATCCTGCATTAAGAGGTTCTTGATCCTCTCACGGAGATTTTCAAGTATGGTCTGCATGGGCATTAAAATAGTGGGGTAAAAGTCCACCATTATAATGAAATAAGTCATTCAGTTCCAGAGGCTTTGTCTTGATGGATTATAAAAATGGAACGATTTATCTGCTTATGCTATGCTTCGTCCGGTTTATTTTTCTTTGATAGAGGTAGCTAATAATGGCCGAGAAAAAAGGTGGGGTGATCGTTGCTCCTTCAATCCTCGCCGCAGACTTTTCCCGGCTGGGAGATGAAGTCAAGGCGGTAGAACAAGCTGGGGCTGATTGGATCCATGTTGATGTTATGGATGGGCATTTTGTGCCTAATATTACTATTGGTCCCGCTGTTGTCGAATCTATACGAAAAGTGACAGAACTGCCGCTGGATGTTCATTTGATGATTGAAAATGCTGACAATTATATTGGTGAGTTTATTTCAGCAGGGGCTGACATAATTACTGTCCATGTTGAAGCTTGTCCTCATTTGAACCGTACCATTCAGTTGATCAAGGATCAGGATAAAATGTCGGGAGTAGTGTTGAACCCTGCAACTCCGCTTTCTTCACTAGAAGAAATTTTGCACGAGATTGACATGGTTTTACTCATGTCAGTCAACCCGGGCTTTGGTGGCCAAAAGTTTATTCCATCTATTTTGGACAAAATCCAGAACCTGAGTGAAATCACCACACATTATGAAAACCCTATCGCACTGGAAGTAGATGGTGGTATCAACTCTGATAATGCCGCTGATATTGCAGAGGCAGGGGCAAGCGTATTGGTTGCCGGATCGGCGATTTTCAACTCAAAAGACTATAAAAAGGCGATAGAATCCCTTCGTCAGGGCTGAAAGGGGCTCTGCTGACTTGATTGAGGCCATTTCCCCTTGTAATCACTTATAAAAAAAAGCTAAACTGCAGTAATATCACTTAAGAGTTTCTGTAGGTAGATGCCCTGCAAGAGGCCGGAAGCCTGTTATCAAATACTGGGAGGATAAGAATTATGATGGGAATTGGTTTTCCTGAGTTGATGGTCATTTTGATCATCATTATGATTATTTTCGGGGCAGGAAAGCTTCCCGAAATCGGAAGTGCTTTTGGCCGCAGTATTAAAAACTTTAAAAGTTCCATGAAAGAAGCGCAAGAAGATGACGAGGCGGTAGCAGTGGAAGAGGGCGAACAAGTTGCCCAGGTCGAAGAAGGTAAGGCCGAGGAAGATATGACTGACGAAGAAAAAGAAGCCGCGATTCGAAAAAAAGCTGAGGAAGAAGGGGAAGCTAAAGATAAAGCTATGAAAGATGCCGCCGATAGCTTTACGGCATCTCTTCCCAGAAAAGGATCTTACGACTTCAGTAAAGACCAGGAAAAAAGTTAAAAGAGAAAAGTACTGTTTTATAAAAAACCCCGTGCCAACAGGCACGGGGTTTTTTTTTGCGCTCCGGTATAGATTCGAAATGGGAATTCAGGACTGTTTTGAACTGAACCTAACGAACAAATAACAATTGCTAATATCCCCATTGCTAGTTTTCATCATACTCCCAGGGTTCTTTAAGGTTGTCCATGGTCCAGATAGTCAATCCATCCATATCTTTATAGATACCACGTGTAAAAAAATTGAACGGATCAAAAAACCGCACACCTTTTTCCGGGTCAATTTCAAAGTTTACCTTTTCCTTCTGAATAGGGTGGGCCTTGCATTCCAGAAACTTTTCACCATCCACTTCTGAAAGTTTAAAGATTTCTTCAATTATATCAGGAGGGTACTGCCCCGAATCGACCACTTCCTTCACCTTTTGCATGACCGCTTCTACTTTTTCCTTATCCAGATGATGCATCTTCATATAATTTGCCAGCCTCGCTTGAACATTGTTTGTGTTTTGGTAAGGGAATAATTATATCGTAAAAATTTTTTTTATTTGAAAGTTTATGAAAAATAACCTGTTATTGAAAAATTCCATCAGCTATTCGCTCTTTGGTTAAGTTATTGGAACTCCGAACCGATCGGTAATAGACTTCATTAATTGCTAATACCGAGGAGAAAACGAACTATGAAAAAGTCATTTACATTAGTGTTGATATTCACCGTTTCTTTAGTCTGGGGCTCAATGGTCAATGCAGAAAACACAGCCGATGAAACGGTACGTATCTCTGCAACTGACACCACTTCGGGTAAGCTAGCGGATAAACTTGCCGAAGGGTCGGGTATAAACATCGATAATCTGGTTACCGGCATCAATGAAAAGTTGACGATTTCTGCTCAGGATAAACTGTCCACCAAAGGTGACCTGTTGACCAACTCCGGGTCCGGAGATACGACATTGGCAGTTGGTACCGATGGTCAGGTGCTGGTGGTCGACTCCGCTGCCTCCAATGGAATCAAATGGGCGGACTCGCTTGACCTTTCTGCACCCGGTCCCATAGGTGGAACTACTCCTGGCACCGGCGATTTTACAGATTTAAGTGCTCAAAATCTTATTATTAAAAATGGCTCTGAAAGAGCTAAACGAATCGCTTTTGCCATCACAGTAAGCAACAATGGGTCTTCTATTCAGCATAAGGCTAAAAGCTTGGTTGACCCTGTAAATAGTTCAGCTACTTCCTTTCCTTTTCCAAATGAAGTAACTGGTTTATCCGGGACGATTGCCAACACCCCACTAATAAATTCGTCAACCGATTTTGCTTCAGGAGTGGGTGTATTATCTTCAAACAAGAAGGAATTATATTTTGACTGGATTACTGAACAGGGAAGCTCCCAATTGAATCATATAACTGGAAAAATTCTCTATAACACTACTGGGACAACTTATTTTTTACGGCCTACATTTCGTAGTATTAACGTAAATGGTTCTGCGAAGCATAGAATTGGTCTGGTATTACAGAATCCCAGTTCTAGCACCACTTACAACTGGGATTCAGGAACAATTGGTACGAATAAAGAAATTACCTTTATAGTAGAAGGTTGGGTTAAGTTTTAATTGGTGACTTTGAAATGGAAGCCGGGAGTCTATCAGGGCTCCCGGTTTTTTTTTCTGGAGAAAGGTAAATTAAGCCGAGAAAAATTCTTTATTGCCGGGAAAGCAATTGCTCGTTAGTTCCATGCCTAATGGGAGGCGAGGGCGATGATTGCGTCGGGGAAGATACCTAGGTTGATGGTGCCGATCACACCGATAAAGATTACAAAAAGGGTCATGGGTGTCAGGGAAACTTTAAACTCTGCTTCCTGGTCTTTCATATACATAAAGACAATGACTTTCAGATAGTAATACAGGGAGATGGCGCTGTTGAGTACGGCGATGATAACCAGTGTGAGCAATCCTTCCTGAATTGCCGCGCTGAAGATATAAAACTTGGCAACGAATCCCGCAAATGGTGGAAGACCACCCAGCGACAGGAGAAAAATAGTCATACACAAGGATATAACGGGATGCTTGTAGGCCAGGCCTGAATAGTTTTTGATTTCCAGATTCTCTTCACCTTTTCGACCCAGAATAATGATGATACCGAAAATTCCAAAGGTCATGAAAGCATAAGCCAGCATGTAAAACAGGAGGCTTGAACTGCCGAGAGAATTTTTGGCAATGACCGCTATCAATATGTAACCTGCATGGGAAATACTGGAAAATGCCAGCATTCTTTTGATGTTGGTTTGCATGATAGCACCCAGATTACCCACGAACATACTGAGAACGGCGATAATGCTGAGAAGCAGTTCCCAGGACGGTGACATTTCTGGAAAGGTCTCGGCAAAGACCCGGAAAAAAGCGGCAAATGCGGCGGCTTTTGGTCCTACTGCCATGAAAGCAGTGACGGGGGTTGGAGCGCCATGATAAACATCCGGAGCCCACATATGAAAGGGCACAGAGGCTACTTTGAATCCAAATCCAATCACAAGAAGTACCAGTCCCATCAAGAGTAAGGGGTTGGCCTGTGCCGATGGATGCTGTACAAAATCTGCTATTTTAAACAGGTTTGTGGAACCGGTTGAGCCATAAACCAGAGTCATTCCATACAACAGGAAACCGGTTGCAAATGCACCAAGCAGAAAATACTTAAGAGCCGCCTCGTTGGACTTATGATCTCCCCGCCTGATTCCAGCCAGTACGTAAAGGCAAATTGAGACGATTTCGATGCCCAGAAAGATCATAATCATATCTGTCGACGATGCGAGAAGAATCATCCCCACTGTACAGAACAGGATGAGAGCATAATACTCTCCCGCACCTATGCCTTCTCGCTCGTTGTATTCTGCAGATAAAAGAATCGCCAGTGCGGAACTAATGGTGAATATACAAATGAAGAATAACGAAAGATGATCAACAACATAGCTGTCGTTAAAGGAATAAGCTGGAATCGGATGTTTGGCAAACGCACTGATGGCTGTCATTAAAAGACCAACCAAGCTGGCGAACATCAGGAGAGATTTATTTCGTCCTCCCCAAAGGTCTACCACCAGTACCATCATTGCGAAAACACTCAGCACAAGTACAGGTGCCAGGGCAATCAGGTCAATAGATTCAGGTGCTAGAATGGGTTCCACGGTTTATTCCTTAATAAAAGCTTTTTGGGGCATTTGAAGCTTATGGTTCAAACTTGCCATTTCAGTTTGTGTAATGAGTTGAGCGTGCTCTCCATGACCACCATCATGATGTTCCTGACTGGGACGAAAATTGTCAGGGTTCACTTTTGATACCAGATGGTTTACCGAAGCATCAAATGTTTTCATGAAAGGTTTGGGATATAAACCTATCCAGAAAATCAAAACGACCAGGGGAGCGATCGTAAACATTTCCCTGGTATTCATATCTTTCAGGACTTTGTTCTCAGGATTATTCAATTCAAGAAACATGACACGCTGGAACATCCAAAGGATGTAACAGGCTGCGAGTATGACCCCCGAAGTGGCACAAGCCGCCCAAACCCCGTTGACTTGAAATATTCCAAGTAACACCAGAAACTCTCCAACAAACCCATTCATACCTGGTAACCCAATCGAAGACAGGGCCACAATCATAAAACAAATTGTGTATTTAGGCATAATTTTGGCGAGCCCGCCAAATTCTGAAATCAACCTTGTATGACGTCTGTCATAGATGATGCCTACCAAAAGGAAAAGTGCGCTGGTACTGATGCCATGGTTGATATTTTGGATCAGCGCTCCTTGGATTCCGTAGGGATTTAACGCAAATATTCCAAGCATGACGAATCCCAAATGACTAACGCTGGAATAAGCAACCAGTTTCTTTAAATCTTCCTGCACCATTGCTACCAGTGCCCCGTAAATGATGCCGATGATCGATAACCAGGCTACCATGGGAACAAACTCATAGGACGCCTGAGGGAAGAATGGCAGGTTGAAACGCAGGAAACCATAAGTTCCCATCTTCAACAAAACACCAGCCAGAATAACAGAACCAGCAGTAGGTGCTTCAACGTGTGCGTCTGGCAGCCAGGTATGAAATGGAAACATGGGTACCTTGATAGCAAAAGCCAGAAAAAAGGCCATCCACAGCCATTTCTGAGTATCAAGTGAGACGTTAAGGTGTTCGGTTATATAAAGAATGTCTGCGGTTCCCACACCGGTGGTCTGCTGGATATGAAAATAGATCCAGATGATGGCGACCAACATGAGTAGAGAGCCCACAGCGGTGTATAAGAAGAATTTGACGGATGCATAAATGCGACGGGGACCTCCCCAAACACCGACAATTATGTACATGGGTACCAGCTGGAATTCCCAGAACACATAAAACATGAATAGGTCGAGGGCGATAAAAACTCCCAGCATGCCAGTTGAAAGAGCCAGCATGGCCATCATGTATTCACGGATATGTTTCTTTATATCCCAGGATGCTATGACGCAGATCATAGTCAGGAAAGTGGTCATCACGTAAAGCAAGAGCGAAATACCATCCATACCAATGTGGTAGTTGATGCCCCAGGATTCGATCCACGGGATGTTCACCCCAAACTGCATTTTGTGTGAAGTGTTGTCGAAGTTTGTCCATAGAAATAATGACAACAGAAAATCTGCTGCCGCGATGGCAAGCGCAGTCTGTTTGATTGCGTTTTCATTTTCCTTTGGCATGAAAGCCAGGAAAATTGCCCCGAAGAAAGGCAGAAATGTGACAAAAGTTAAAAACATTTAAAACATGACCAGCAAAAGACTAATAAACCCGACAACAATAAATAATGCGTAATTGCGGACAAACCCTGACTGGAACACTTGTGCCTGGCGACTAAACCAGCCAATGGTATTGGCAGTGCCATTTACGGTGCCATCAATAGCTTTGGCATCGCATTCCTTCCATAAAAGCTTGGATCCTTCTACTGTGGGCTGCACGATTGATTCGTCATAAAGTTCATCCACATAATATTTGTTTGTAACCAGATCCACTCCCCATTGACCTTCGGTAAACTTATCTGGCAAGTCGGGGCGTTTTATGTAAAACATATAGGCGCCAAATATTCCTGTGATCGCAATTGCCAGGGAGAAGAACATTAGCATCAGTTCGATCCACCACTCGTGTTCAGCAGGCTCCAACAAATGCGTCCAGGAAGGAGCATGGCGTCCTACTTCATGAAGCAAGTGTTCAGAGTGTTCCAATGCATGAGCGAGATCAAAATGAAGGACTGGTTCCAACCAGCTGTGTAAAATATGGATATGCCACCAATGGTGGAATGGTATTCCCAATAAACCTCCAACAGTTGCAAGCCCGGCCAAAATAACAAGAGGCATGGTCATTACTTTTGGGGACTCATGGGGGTGGACAGAAGGATCGACACGGGATTCTCCATGGAATGTCATGAAGACCAGTCTGAACATATAAAAAGCGGTCAACAACGCTGCAGAAATTCCCATCCCCCAAAATATAATATTGCCATCCAATAAAGAGTGGTAGAGCACCTCATCCTTACTAAAGAAACCTGATAAGGGAAAAATTCCGGCTATCGCTAGAGTTGATACCAGGAATGTCCAGTAAGTGACAGGCATGTGGCTTTTAAGTCCACCCATTTTACGCATGTCCTGTTCGCCATGGATTCCATGAATGACGCTGCCGGAACCCAGAAAGAGACATGCTTTAAAGAAAGCGTGGGTCACAAGATGGAAAATGGCAGCAGTGTATGCACCAACACCGCAAGCGAGGAACATATAACCTATCTGACTGACAGTAGAGTATGCCAGAACACGTTTGATATCGAATTGGGTCATTCCTATAGTTGCCGCCATCACCGCGGTGCCACCTCCTATAAACGCTACAACGGTCATGGTTAGAGGTGATAAATTAAATAGCGCGTTGCAGCGGACGACCATATAGACACCAGCCGTTACCATTGTGGCTGCGTGGATCAATGCACTAACAGGTGTCGGACCTTCCATAGCGTCTGGAAGCCAAGTGTAGAGTGGAATCTGCGCTGATTTACCTGTTGCACCGACAAAAAGCAACAATGTGATAATGGTCACTATTTCTCCGCCATAGATAAGTTTTTCCGGAGCCATATGCATGACATCGGAGAAATCAATAGTGCCGAAAATATTAAAGATGTACATGACCGCCAATAGAAAGGCAAAGTCACCCACTCGGTTTACAATGAAGGCTTTTGTGCCTGCGTCACATGCTGATTTTTTCTCGAAGTAATACCCAATGAGAAAATAGGAACAACAACCAACCCCCTCCCAGCCAATGAACATGAGCAAGAAGTTATTGCCCATAACAAGAAGGAGCATGGCAGAAGCAAACAGGTTGAAGTAAGCAAAGAACCGGTAGTAGCTGAACTCCTCATGCATGTAACCAATGGCATAGACATGGATGATGAAGCCAACACCAGTAACAACAAACATCATAACCAGTGTTAGAGGGTCGATCTGGAAACCAAAATCAACATTGAAATTACCAGCTCCGAACCAGGTCCATACAACCTGCTCGTAAATATGTTGCCCCTCTGGTAACAGCAGGTAGCCGATATAAATAAGGATGGAGGTAAGAAAGGAAAGGGCCATACTGCCACAAGCCACAAGCCCTACAGCATTCTTGCCAATTTTCAGTCCAAAAAATCCATTGATGATGGATCCGATCAACGGAAAAAGAGGAACCAGACAGGTTAATTTTAGCAACATACTTTTTCTACCACTTTAACAGGTTAAACTCATCCAGGTTGACAGTCGGTTTATTCCGATGCAAGGCAATGATAATAGCCAGCCCAACCGAAACTTCGGCAGCGGCCACACACATCACCATAAAACTAAAGATTTGTCCGCTTGAAAGATTCATAAAATGATCAAACGCGATCAGCGAAATATTCACTGCGTTCAGCATAATCTCAATGGACATGAACACAACGATGACGTTCCTTCGAATGAGGACGCCAACGATTCCGATCACGAACAAGGTCGCGCTCAACATCAAGTAATGAGATAAGGGAACAGTATCTTCAAGCATGAGTCAGTCCAATTTGGTTTTAGCCAGAACAACCGCCCCGACCATTGCTGCAAGTAAAAGTATTGATGCCACCTCAAAAGGCAACACGAAATCCGTAAACAAGGTTTCACCAACTTCTGCTACCGTGCCAAAACTATCTGGAAGGATAGCTGGTGTACCCATTTTTGTGCCTAGAATAATATCCGAAATTTTATATATAATCCCTACAGCAAGCAGTCCGGTTAAAACCGAGAGCAGTAAATTTTGTTCTCTTGCTATCCAGCCTTTGTCATCACCCTTTTTCAAGTTCAAGAGCATGATCACAAACATAAAAAGAACCATAATGGCTCCGGCATAAATGATAATTTGCAAAATGGCGATGAAGTGTGCCTGTTGCAAAACAAATATTCCTGCAAGGCCCAGCATCATTCCAATTAATGATATGGCTGAACCTACCGGACTGTTGTTAAAAACAACGCCCAAGGCAAGTATCACGCAGAGTCCAGCCAGTGGATAAAAAATCAGTAGTTCCATTTTGCGTACATATTTCGGGTGAATTCAATCCGCTTTTGTAAATCAGCGACTGGTGTCAAAAGCTGCTCCTTGGTATAAAGCATCTTCTTTCTGTCCAGCATGGATATTTCGCAATCATCACTCATAAAAATGGCTTCTTCAGGACAAGCCTCTTCGCAATTTCCACAAAAAATGCAGATTGCGTAATCAATGTTGAACACATCCGGCCATCTTTCATACTGGTTTTGCTTGCCGGTGTTTTGTCCGGGTTCAATGTGTATGCAATAAGCAGGGCAGGCGATTTCGCACAGCCCGCACGCAACACAAGCAGGATGCCCGTCTTCATTCTGGGCCAGAACCGGCCTTCCTCTGTAAGCAACCGGATACTCAACCTGTTCTTCCGGGTAGTAAACTGTCATGATCCTTCTATCTTTTTCCGTGCCAAGGAAAAAAGGAATGAACCCAAACAGGTTATGAAAAAAACGTCGGGAAGTGAGCCACATCCCCTTTAATATTTCCGGGATATAAGACTTCTCCCACCATGTCATTTCTGGTCTTCTATTTACATAATAAGCCATGAGCGTACTCCTTTTAATTCAGCGCCAGGATAACAAGCCCGGTAACAAGAATATTCGCCAAGGATAAGGGAAGAAGAATCTTCCAGCCCAGCTTCATGATTTGATCATAACGGAATCGGGGAAGTGTCCACCGAATTATCATTTGCAAATAAATGAAAAATACCACCTTGGCAAAAAACACGCCTACATGAATTAACATTACGACAAGGTTTGACCCTGTAGTGCCAAGAAAGTCAAACCAGGAAAGCAATGTGGCAGTTGTTAAAAAGGGGATATGCCACGCTCCTAAAAATAAAATGGTCATGATCGCACCGATCGTGACCATCTCAACAAATTCGGCCATGAAAAACATTCCGAATTTGAGTCCACTATATTCTGTGAAATATCCTGCAACCAACTCCGATTCTGCCTCCGGGGCATCGAAGGGGATACGTTTGTTCTCAGCAATGGATGCTGTCAAGAACATGAAAAAACCAACAGGCTGGAGAAAAATTCCCCACCTCCAGAAATCTTCCTGAATTGCACCAATTTCAGTCAACTTCATCGAACCATAAACCATCAGAACTCCAATGATGGTTAAACCCATAGTGACTTCATAGGAAATCATCTGAGATGCTGTTCGCATGGAACCTAAAAGAGACCAGTTATTGTTAGAGCTCCAGCCGGCGATTACATATCCGTAAGTTGCTAATGATGCAATTGCAAATACGAATAAAAGTCCGACATCAAGATCAGAAATTACCAAATTTATTTTTGTATCAAACAGTGTGTATTGTCCGCCGAAAGGTACAACCGCAAATGTCAGGAGGGCAGGGACCAGAGCTATAATTGGGCTGATAGTATGAAGAACCTTGTTGGCACCCTCAGGAATAAAATCTTCCTTGGTAAACATCTTCAACGCATCTGCAATGATGTGAAACAGACCCAGTACCGTAAAGCCCATTATGTCTGCACGGTTTGCTCCAATACGATCCTGCATGAGCGCACTCTGCTTTCGTTCCACCCAAGTCAATACCGGAGCAAAAAAGCCAACGGTGACCGCGAAGACAAATAAGATTTTAATCAGCGTTATGATTAAGTCGACCCACATGGTCTTTCCTTAATTCAGCGGCCCTATCAGAGGCTGCCTTTTGTTGACAGGATAATCTTTGCGTAAAGGATGTCCTTTAAACTCTTCGTAAAGCAGAATCCGCCTTAAATTTGGATGATTGCGAAATTTGATGCCATACATGTCCCAGATTTCACGCTCATACCAATTTGCTGTTTTCCAGAGAGGAGTTACCGAGTCAGTAATACAATCCTCCGCAGATACAGGAATTTTTACTCTTAAACGATGGTTATATTTTAAGGAGTAGAAATGATAAACCACCTCAAATCGCTCATCCTTTTTAGAGAGATAGTCTACCGCAGTAATGTCCATCAAAAAATTGAACGCTAATTCCGGATCATCACGCAGGAACTTGAAGAACTCATTACCACAATCTTTTTTTACAGTGACTGTCTGGTCATCACGGAAGCTGTGGCTGTCGATCACGGAAGAACCGTAATGCTCTTTAATGCGTTCAATAATTTTTTCTTCAGGCATCGTTTTTAATAATTAATAGTGTGACCAAAAAAGCTGGTCTTTTAATTCTTATTCCCAGTCGAGTCCGCCACGTTTCCAGACATATAAAAGTCCAATGCCGAGAATTAAAATAAACAGCAGCATTTCTATGAAGCCAAACATACCTAATCGTTTAAACAGAATGGCCCAGGGGAAAAAGAAAATAGCTTCTATATCGAACAGTACGAACAAAACGGCAACCAGATAAAACTTGACGGAGAAGCGCTGGTGAGGAGATACCAACTGGCTTTCACCACATTCGAAAGGCTCCATTTTGTCAGCGAATTCCCTTTTGGGGCCCAAGAGGGAAGTCATTGCAACCATGCCGCAGGCTATTCCCAAGGCCATGAGAAACATGATTGCCGCACCTATGTATTCTTCAAGCATATGCTTAATTTACCTGAGATTTTTAATGAACGCAGTTAACCGGTGCAGACCTGCTGGTTTGTAAACCCAGCCGATCCGAAACCTCCCATTACGACCTGTCTTAAATCCCGAAAAACAAACAGTTAATTGAACTTTGAACTGGGGATAAAAACACGGTTAAATAGAAGGGCGATAGTAACCAAGCCGGTAGATATTGTCAATGAAAAAGCGTTGAATTTTAGAATAATTTGGAGAGCTGGAAGTGGTACTTTTTAAAAGGGATAGAGATGAGTTTTGAGGTGGGGTGAATTGGAAGTTGAGGACGATGAAGATCGTGAAAAAAGGAAAAAGGGCAGGGCACAAAAAAACGCCTTCAGCAAGAAACTGAAGGCGTTTTGAATAAAAGCCCGGCCTCGTCCTACTCTCCCACACAGCTGCCCGTGCAGTACCATCGGCGCTGAAAGGCTTAACTTCCGTGTTCGGAATGGGAACGGGTGTGGCCCTTTCGCTATCAAGACCGGAAAATCCGAATTTTAATTAACAATTGAATTAGTCTGAAGTAGTGGGGAATTAAAAAGGTCAAGCCTCACGACTTATTAGTACAGGTTAGCTGAACACATTACTGTGCTTACACATCCTGCCTATCAACCTCGTAGTCTTCAAGGAGTCTTTAGTCTTCCCGAAGGAAGAAGAGATATCTTGTTTTAGGGTTGGCTTCCCGCTTAGATGCTTTCAGCGGTTATCCTTTCCAAACATAGCTACCTGGCAATGCAATTGGCATCACAACCAGCACACTAGAGGTTTGTCCACCCCGGTCCTCTCGTACTAGGAGCAGTTCCCTTCAAATATCTAACACCCACGACGGATAGGGACCGAACTGTCTCACGACGTTCTAAACCCAGCTCGCGTACCGCTTTA
>CAYFNV010000018.1:0-67354 GCA_964344595.1 uncultured Nitrospina sp.
ATCAACGAATTATGTAACCTTTACAGCAATGACGTTCAGATGTCATCGCGAGCCGCAAAGCGGCGTGGCGATCCAGGTTTTTTGATTTACCTAGCCACCAACAATGGAATTCATTGGTTTTCTACAACATCCTTTAATTTCCCTAAAATCAAATCCCAAATATTTTTCATTGCATCAGCAATTTCTTTTGACTGGTAATTCTCCTGCGACACAGAGAGCAGAGTTCCATAGTTGCTTTCTGAAAGGGTATAGGTAAGAACAACATGGTTGGCTTTTACGTTTTCAGTACCGTGGTTTTCGCTCCAGTAGGTATACTGAAATTGTTTATCAGGTTCAAAAATTGTTATCTCTCCTTCATCCCTGAAATCTATTCCATTAAAACTGCCGCAATAAACAATTTTGCTTCCAACCTTCCAGTCAGATATAACTTCGGCTCCCACAAGATACTGCCGCACCAAATCGGGGTTGGTCAACGCTTCCCAGACTTTTGATGCAGGGGCTTTAAGCTGAATTTCTTTTTTGATACTTAGGCTCACGCTTACTGCTCGTCACTCTCGTTAAGGGCAATGTGGCCCAGTTCGCGGGAACGGAGGGTAGCTTCTTCGACCGCGTTCATCATGGTTGTGCGCAGGCCTCCTTCTTCCAGGGCGTGCAGTCCGGCAATGGTGGTTCCGGCCGGTGAGGTGACCATGTCTTTGAGTTCTCCGGGATGCATGCCGCTTTCCCGTGCAAGTTTCGCGGAACCCAGCACCGTCTGGACCGTCAGGGTATTGGCCACTTCGCGCGAAAGTCCCATCTTCACTCCCGCATCAGAAAGAGCTTCGAGCAACATGAAGATGTAAGCAGGGCCACTGCCGCTCAATCCCGTCACGGCATCCAGATGACTTTCCTCCACATCAACCGTGCGTCCCACAGCTTCAAAGATACGGTGGGCGATTTTCATATCTACTTTGCTGACGTGTTTACCGGAAGCGATGGCTGTCACACCTTCCTGAACCAGTGAAGGAGTATTGGGCATGGTGCGCACCACACTGAACTTCCTCTTGGTATCACCACGCAATGCTTCATCCATGATGGAAATGGGAACCCCGGCGGCAACAGATATCAACAGTTTTTCACTGTCTACCAATGCGCGGATATCACGCAGGACCTCTTTCAAAATCTGTGGTTTGACTGCAAGAATGAGGATGTCGCATTTCTTCGCCAGTTCATGGTTGTCACCCGTGACCTTGACTTTATATTTTGTATGCAGGGCATCACGTTTTGGTTTAGAAGGTTCTGAAACAAAAACATTTTTAGCGTCTATGAAAGAAGCTGAAACCAACCCGTTTATCAATGCCTCCGCCATGTTGCCACCACCAATGAATCCCAATTTCTTATTTTTCAGCACAAGGTTTTCTCCTCGTTAATTTTCAATTTCAAAATAATTATACTCCCTGCCTGGTTTCACTAGCCCTGACTGATTCCCACAGGGAATGACCCTCTAGCGAGGGAGGCAAATGGCAAGGGCTTCTTCCTGCCAACTATCTGCATTTTCGCCTGAAAGTTTTGCTACTTTCCTCCAGGAAAGGTCTGGCGGGGACCAAAAATTGCTGTCCCGACACGAACCAGTGTTGCCCCCTCTTCTATAGCAATCTCAAAATCATGGCTCATTCCCATCGAAAGTTCGCGCAAGGGAAGTCCATTCTCTTTTTCACACTGGTCGCGAAGCTCACGCAATCGTGAAAAGTGCCTGCGCGACTTTTCCGGGTCGGAATCAAAGGGCGGAATCGTCATCAACCCTTCGACCTGAGTCCCTTTCAGCCAGGTAAAATCCTGCAAACGTTTTTCCAGTTCTCCCGGTTCCATACCAAACTTCGCGGCTTCACCAGAAACATTGATCTGCAGCAAAATTTTCTGTACCCGGTTTTCCGACTGGCTGTTTCTGGCTATTTTCTCCGCCAGTTCGAAACTATCAACTGAGTGTATCAAGTCGAAATGCCCGTCAATGAACTTGACCTTGTTCTTTTGCAAGTGACCGATGAAATGCCAGGCGATTCCTTCCGATCCCATTTGCTCTATCTTGGGAATCACTTCCTGAATCTTGTTTTCGCCGAATATCACAGCACCGGCTTCACGTGCTTCTTCTATCTGTTCAACACCAACTTGTTTGGAAACCGAAATAAGGCGAACACTATCAGGTTCTCTTCCAGACTTTTTGATAGACCGGGATATCCTTCCCTGAACCTCAGCGAGGTTTTCAGCGATCATCGTCATTTTTCTCTATGGAAACGGCTTATAAAGCCGGGAAAAATCTTTGGTCACGAGAATGAATAAATTCCAGCGCGCTCGGCAGGATCACAGTCAGTAGAGGGCTTGATTGCCCCGCTCGCCAGTTCGAACCCGGATGGCTTCTTCAACCGGAAGGATAAAAATCTTTCCATCGCTCAAGTTGCCGGTGTGTACCGTTTTAGCTATCATGTCCACCACTTCATCCACAGCTTCAGCCTCCAGGACCACAGATATCTCCACGCAGGGGTGAAATTGTGGAACTTTCAAGTCAGGGTCGGATTTCAAATGGCTCATCGGTTTGCCAATGCCTTTGGCATCAACGACAGAAAGTCCGGGAACTCCTAATTCGAAAAGCTTCTCCCTGAGGGCTTCCAGCTTTTCATATTGAATGTAGCATTTTATCATTTTCATGGCTTGCGACCATTTTAGGCCTGATCAACAGTTGTTGCAACTTGAACCAGGCTGTTGTCAGCATTTTCTTCAGAGGGAAGAAGCAAACGGTGCCAGTTGTGCTTTTCCCAATTGCGGGCATCTTTAAAGTTTTTGTACTCACGCTCTTTCTTCCTGAACTCGGGATGATGGCTTTGCCAGACTCCATTTTTCTTGTAGGACGGAGCAAACTGGTGGCACATTTCATGATAAACAGTGAGTTCTAAAACACATAGGGGCACAAAATCCTGCTTCAATCTTGGATGAATACGGATAAGTTTTTTTCCTTCGTCATAGGAACCGTATCGGAAGCCGCTTTTATTGCGCGATTTCACATCACGCCCCCATTTTATTTGGGCTTGAATACGGTTATTGAAATACTCCTTGTTCAGGCGCTCAAAAATTCCACCCAGATCTCTTTCATTAACGTTAATCAGAACAGTTCCTTCCTCTTCCACTGTTTCCTGAGTCTCAAGGTATTCACGAATTAAGGATTTCACCATTTCCGGCAATTTCTTTTCCTTCAATAACCGGCCCAGTATTTTTCTTGAAAGGTTATCGAGTACTGCCTGCTCGGTCTGGTCAAACTCCTTAAAGTAGTTTTCATTGAAAATTTCTAACCGGACAGTCGGGCTTTCAGAACGCACCCTAACCTGTCCCACATAATCCATACCATTTTTTCTTAATGTAAACATCCGGGTCAGCAAAACAGGATCCCCTGTATCCAATCGGCATTTCCCAAGAGAAAGAGTTCCCAGGTTGAGAGTTTTAACCAGAGTTTGAACGGGCACTTTTATAGAATTCATCAGGCAGGCCATAAGAAGAGTTATGAATATTAAAACGTGGTTAAACAGAAATAAATATTACCGCAAGGAGCCAAAAAATTCCAATAAAATTAGCCATTTAGGTCGTCCCTAAAGCCTTTACAAAAATTTTAAAGTTCGATACTGTGTTAGCTATGAATATCCTGAAAATTATTCTGATTACCCTTCTAGCTGTGTCGTGCTCTGCGGTTCAGGATTCTGGCACAGTACGGGAAACACTGGACATCAAGTCAGAAGTGGATTTGTTTCTTTCCACTCTGGACCCGGATGTGGAAAGCCAGGTTCTGAATCGTTTAAAGTCTAATCAAGTCCAACAAGAAACCGTCAAATCCATCTTACGAAACCGGGCAAAAAAAAATCCTGGTCCAGCTGGATTTCAAAAAAATTTACAGATTGCGCATAATGGAAAGAGCTATCCATATGCCTTGTTCCTTCCAGAGTCTTCAGGGGCAGATGAAAAAATTCCTCTTGTTGTTGTTCTGCATGGGTTGGGCGGTAGCGGTGCCAACACCATCCCAGCCTGGGTTGACCGTTTTGAAAAAAAAGTTGCGGTGCTGTGCCCGACATATCCGATGGGTGCCTGGTGGGCCAAGCCTGCGGAGGAAATGGTACTAAACCTCATCGATGAAACACGTGAAAAATTCAATATAGATTCCGACAGAGTCTTTCTGGCAGGGTTGTCCAATGGTGCCATCGGTGCATACATGATCGGAATGTTTTATCCGGATCGTTTTGCCGGACTGATTCCCATTGCCGGAAGTATCACCCCCCGATACATGCATTTTCTGGTTAACCTGCGTAACACGCCTGTCTATATGATTCAAGGTGCTCATGATCCTATCTTCCCCATTCAGCTCAGTAGGCGAATTCATAAAATTCTGTCTGATATGAAGTATCCTGTTCACTACAGGGAGCATGGAGAAAAAGGAAAGGCTCATGGCGGACATTTCCTGCCTGAATCAGAAATGCCTGCAATGGTGGAATGGGTTGGCAAACAGAAACGCCGGTTAAATCCTGATGTCGTACGCATGACTCGGGAAGGCAACCACTTGGGAGCTATCCACTGGGCCAGGCTGATTGAAGGAAAAAACCTTGCTCTCCTAGAGCTGCCTGGTCCTGAAAGCCCAAATCCCGTCAAACGTGATGGTAAAATCGCCACATTGTTTGCCACCCGAAAAGGGGAGAATCTGTTTGAGGTAATGGGACAGCACATAATTAAATATGACCTGTATTTCAACAGTGAAACCGTCGACTTCGATAAACCTGTCACCATCACAACGCAAAAAATCCAGGTTCAAGGCGGCACAATGGTTCCGGGAGAAAAAAAGGTCAGCTATAAAAAGAAAGTTAAAAAAGATCTCGCGGTTCTTTTGTATGGCTATAAAAATTTTCGCGATCCTAACCGTCTCTATGATGCGAGGGTAAGCATTCTTCTTGAATCCACTCTAGTCCACAACTCCTCACCGGATAGGAGAAGTTTCACACCTTCCCACGGGAGTGGGTCATGAGCAACACACCTTCATCCGAGTCAGCCGATCTGATAAAAAAATCCATGCAGCTATTGGGCTGGGACAGAGTAGTTTCGGCACTTTCTGATCACGCTTGCTCTCCCATCACTCAGGAAAAATGTCTGCAACTATATCCTGAAACCGATTTTGATTCTGCACATGCCCTGCTTGAAGAAACAGCCGAAATGGTTACTCTGCTGGATTCTCTAGACACATTTTCCATGGACAGGTTTGAGGACCTCGCTCCTGTATTTCAGGAAGTAGAAGAGCAAAAAATGATTGAACCAGATCAGTGCCTGTCAATCATAAAGCTTTTGCGTTTGTGCCAGAACCTTTGCCGTGAAAAAAGCAATAAAGCTATTTATCCACGTTTAACACTATGGCTGGAAAAACTTGACCCTTTAAAAGAGTTTCATGATGACCTGGTCCGTTGCATAGATGATGAAGGGAATATCCGTGAAAATGCAACACCGGAACTACGGCAGGCTTTCCGCAATGCCGAGACCGCGAAAAGCAAACTTGAAGAGCGGCTTCAACGTCTGCTCAGTTCTGAGAGCGTCCGGGAAGCCCTTCAGGATTCCTACGTCACCGAACGTGAAGAACGCATGGTCATTCCAGTGCGGGCAGAGTTCAAGTCACGGGTAGACGGTATTGTCCATGACAGTTCAGGGACAGGTCAGACTCTGTTTATTGAGCCCTCTTCCATAGTACCCCTTAACAACCAATTGAAAATAGCCCGGCTTCAAGTTGTGCAGGAAAAAATCAAAATTCTGCAATCACTGGCCCTTCAAACCAGTCAGCACCAGGGACCGCTGGAAGTAAATCTGGCAACACTGGTATCTCTCGATCTTATTTATGCAAAAGCCCGGCTGGCCAAAACAATGTCTGCGGTGAACTGCCCCATGAACCGCGACTCGGTCATGGAACTAAAAGAAGCGCGTAACCCGGAACTAGTTCTGGATGGAGAAAATGTGGTCCCCAACAACATAGAATGGGACGGTTCTATCAGAGTAGTGATCATTTCTGGTCCCAATACCGGCGGCAAAACGGTAACCCTAAAAACCCTGGGGTTACTATCACTGATGGCAAGGACGGGACTATACCTTCCAGTTAAAGAGCGCTCCAGGATTCCTTTTTTTCCGAAGGTTTATTCCGATATCGGCGATGACCAGAATATTCAGTTGAAGTTATCAACCTTTTCCGGACACCTGAAAAAAATCGTCCATATTTTAAATCATGTTGATGCCGGATCATTAGTTCTTCTTGATGAGCTGGGAATCGCCACCGACCCACAAGAAGGCGCGGCCCTGGCTGAAGCCATTCTATTGGACCTTAAAAACAAGGATGTGATGACATTGGTTTCCACTCACTACTTTAGTTTGAAAGTTCTGGCGCAGACCCAGGAAGGTTTTCTTAATGCCTGTACCGAGTTCGATCTTGATACATTGAGTCCCACTTATCGCTTGATTTTTGGAGCACCGGGACAAAGTGCCGCCCTTGATACTGCTGAACGACTCGGATTGGGGAAAAACATCATAGATCAGGCTCGAAGCTTGTATCAGACCAAAGATAACCGTGCCGAAGATCTGCTAAAAGACTTGACCCGACAGAGGTTGGAACTCAGCAGGGATAAGGAAGAAATTAAACTTCAGAAAGAAGCAACCGAAGCCATGGCCAGAGAGCAGAGAATTTTGACCCACAGACTGCGAGAGGAAGAAAAAGATTTTCAAAAAAATAAAAACAAAAAGCTCCAACTTGAAGTGCGAGCCGGAAAAGCCGAAATTCAAAAAATGATCCAGGAAATCAAGGGCGAAAAGAATCTGCCTAAAATCCGTAAAGTGGAAAAGCAAATACATTCGATGAGCCAGATACCCTTGTCCTCAAAAGTAGAAGATGCAAAAGAATGGTCTTTACCTGTTGAAGAATTAAAATCTGGAGACCCGGTTTTAATTTTGAATCTGGGAGCCTTTGGCACTTTACTGGAACCACCTGAAGGCAAAAAAAAACTTCGGGTACAAATGGGCAATATCAATACAGTTGTTGATGCAAAAGCTCTACGAGGCAACCCGCAACAAAAAGGCAAAAAAAACGAAAAGAAATTTTCGATGAATGTCCAAGCCGAGTCTGGAAATGATTCGGTTGCTTCCTGTGATTTAAGGGGAATGAATTCGGAAGAAGCGGAAGAAGTGATGGAGGCTTTCATCAGCCGAGCCATTGTGCAAAAAGTCCAGAGGGTACTCATCATACACGGCCACGGGATGGGAAAAATCAAATCCCTTGTTCGCAGCTATCTGGAAAAGTCCGGTCTTTGCAAACAGTTTATGCCTGGTTCACGTCATGAAGGCGGAGACGGAGTAACCGTTGTTGAGTTTTGATATTTACGTTAAAAACTCTCTCACCTTCTTTTCCAATTGCGGAACCAACTGTTTTTCAAACCACGGGTTTTTTTTGAGCCAGATATTATTTCTCGGTGAAGGGTGAGGTAAGACAAAATATTCCGGCAAATAAGTTTTCCAGCTTTTCACTGTTTCTGTCAGGGTTGCCTTCTTTTGGGAATTTAAAAACCAGCCTTGCGCATATTGACCGATCAACAGGGTAAGTTTCCTCCTGGGAAGTTTATCCAGGATAGGTGACATCCACGTATTAGCGCATAGTGGAGGCGGAGGCAAATCCCCGGATTTGCCTTTTCCGGGGTAGCAAAATGCCATTGGCACAATTGAAAAATATTTTGTGTTATAAAACTGCTCCCTGGTTACATTCATCCATTCGCGTAACCTGTCTCCACTGGCATCGTTCCAGGGTATGCCGGTTTCGTGCACTTTGATCCCTGGAGCCTGCCCTACAATCAGTATTTTTGCTGTCGAAGAAAATGATAATGTGGGTTTTGCCGGAAAAGGCAGGTCCGCCTCGCAAAGAGTGCAGGCTTTGATCTCTTTCCGCAATTCTGTAATGGAGTTATACATGAATTTATCCTGTTTCTGACAAAACCCTGTTTTTTAACTTATCTTATATAAGTGCTAAAATATGGGATAAAGCTTAACTAATGAGGAGAGCATAATATGCTTCAGAAAACATTGGCAAGTATAATCGCAGTTTTGATTTTTACGGGGTCCAGTTGGGGGCAACCTGCTGTCACTTTGAGGGGAAAGCCACTGACTTTGATAGGAAAAACAGCGCAGGTGGGTCAAACACTCCCGACAGTCGCCCTCCCTGGCCTTGGTTTGAAAATGATTGACCTGCAATCGTTCAAAGGCAAGGTGACAATTCTGAGTGTCGTTCCCTCCCTGGATACTCCCACCTGCGAAAAACAAACTCATATACTCAGCGAAGAGAACAAAGGGTTGGATCAAACCGCCAACCTGGTAACAATCAGTCGGGACCTGCCTTTTGCGCAAAAGCGTTTTGCTAAAGAAGCAAAGATCAACAACATCCTGTTCTTGTCAGATTATCGGGATGCTGAGTTTGGCCAGTCAACCGGACTTTTGATTGAAGAAAACCGCTTGTTAACCCGAGCCATCATAGTGCTTGACCGTGAAGGGGTCATCCAGTATTTGGAAGTAGTTCCAGAACTGGCCCGACTTCCTGAAATGGAAAAAGCCATGGAATTTGCTCGGTCATTATGAACGCATTGAATGGCGCGTAAACCGTTGATCTTCCCTCTTCTGACGTTTTTTGAAATACGTCTCGTAATCACGGCAACCGCTCTTCAACTCGGAAACCTGACTCACTCCAAATGACCTCAAAAGGTCCAAAATTTCTTTACGCTTGAGCTTCATAGATCACCTGTAGATAGTAAACTTTTATGTTTTTCTATCGACAAGAAACTACAAAAACTTAAGCTATTAGCTGGGAGAGCGCTAGACAATCCATCTTTGCAAGGTACATGCTTCTAAAGGCTGGGCATGACAGACATTAAAAACCTTATCAGGAAGAAACTGCTCTTCACAATTACCACTGGCGGCTCGCCCGTCAGTTAAAAACTTTAACCAGTTGACCAAATACTGATTTGGATTTTTTGAGTTTATCTTCATTACCCAGGGCACACACATTACCGCTATCCCTGATTTGTTCAAATACAGCGGCGTAAGCCTTTAAATCCGCCAACCGGGCAGACAACAATTCCTCGCGGAATTTTTTCTTCATCTCATGAGTTCGACCAGTAAGGTGGTCGATCATGGATGCCGAACCCTTTCTGTCCGGAGTCAAAGGCGGATCCATTTTCCCCACACATCCTATGATTAATTTAGTCAATTCGTCAGAAGACAGGTCCAGATTATTCAAAAAATTTGCTATCTCATCATAAACGGCCAAAGTTTCGGTAAGGTTGGGGTCGCGATAGGAAACCAGATTGTAATCACCCGTGAAAAAATCAAAAGAGTTACTACTTCCATAAGCACCACCATGCACACGCACCTTGTCCCATAAAAACCCTGTCCGAAGAAGGGCCTTTAACACTTCAAACTGCCCGGAATATTTAAATCCCAAATCATACAGGTTGGCCCCTTTGCCAACATGCTGGACATTGCTGGCGGTTAAAAATCCCTCGTTCAAAGGCACATCATCTAAAACCCATTCTTCTGCCTTGTATTCTTTATCTGAAAGAGTTTCCATCGTTTCATTGATTCTTTTATCTATTTTTTTATAATCCTTTTTTCCTGATGTGATATTAAACAATACATTTTTTCGGGTAAAAACTCGTTCAGCAACCTGCCGAAACTGGTCAGCAACCATTTCAGGGTTTTTCTCTACACGCTCCAGTAATTGCTCCAAAAACCGGTAATACGTGATGCCATCTGTAAGGTCTTCAAATTTCCCGAGTCGGGACTGGTAAGACTGCAGCCTGACTAACACATAGTGATTGCCATGAGGAACTATCGAGTCAGCCATATCAGCTTTTGCACTACGAATGATTTCCACTAATCTCTTGGTATCATCAAAACTATGCTCTCCAAACAATTCATCATAAAGATCAAACATGTTGTCCACTTTTTCCATCAACGCCTTACCATTGAAAAAAATATAAGAGAGAACCTGTTGACGATCTTCAACTGTAGCCGAGGTAAAATGAGAAGTGCGGATTCCACCAGTATGCATGCC
Source organism: uncultured Nitrospina sp. (assembly GCA_964344595.1). GTDB lineage: Bacteria > Nitrospinota > Nitrospinia > Nitrospinales > VA-1 > LS-NOB. The sequence continues at coordinate 10,130 of CAYFNV010000018.1, forward strand.
AATCAATTTGGAAATTTCTGTATAACTACGTTTACGCGTCCCCATCCCAAGCACCAGAGTTCCAAGCAACGGAATATAGGGAACCATTTCGCGCGGGACCGATTTAGTACAGAACCCTATTTGAGTGTAAGCAATATTATTGGTGAACAAGTCGTGAAACAGCACATTTGAGCCGTTCTGGTTTTTTATTTCCAGAGGATATTTTTCGATTTCTTTAGGGACATCATCAATCTCCAACGAAGGAAGCGTTGCAAGAGACTCAGGCGAATCAGGAGTCAATTGCAACTCCTGAAGTTTTTGAGTTTCCTCTATCAAGTCATCTATTTGGTTCGAGGAAAGCTCATCTTTGACAGTTTTCAAAATTTTTCGTTCCCTGGCTTCCTGTTTCTTTCTCAGCCCTTGTTTTGGTGTAGCAACAAGGACAATTCGGTGCTGATTTTCTATCAAGAACTGGCTGATCAAGCCCTCAAAATATCCATGATGCATCTGTTTTCTAATCTTTTGCACCACCTTCTCATACTTGAGATGGCTGAAAGGATCTTTATCGTAAAGCCATGACCCTAACGCCTGAATGTTATAAACAATTCCTTTTGGAAAACCGCCAAAATTTGCCTCACGAAGTCTGAAGTCTATAGAATTAACGGCTGACAAAATCATGTCTTTTTCTATTCCCTTTTCCACCAATCCGCGAAGTGTGGAATCTATAAGCCCAACAATATTATTTTCGTGCTTTAGATCTGAGCCTTTCAGTCCCACGGCAAACATCGTATCTGCACGATTATCATCGAAACCTCCGCCTATAACTTCACTGCCTAATTCCGAGGCAATAAGGGCATTTCTTAAAGGAGATGCCGAAGATCCCAGCAAAAGATGGCTCAGAATGCTGAATCCAAGACAATGTTCATGGTTTATAGCTTTACCCAGCTTATAACCTACCAGAACATAAGTTTTCTTCTCTAGAGATTCATCTGTAGAAACCGGGTAGGACATAAGTTTTCTTTTAGGCTTCCTAAAAGACCTCTGGTGAGCAATGGAAGTATTGACATCCATATACACAAAATCCTGAAAATATTTTTCCTGCAAAAAATCAAGATAACCTTGAGTATCGCCATCCCCATAGATAAAGAGCCTGCTATTAGAAGGATGATAGTGCTTTCTATGAAACTCCGTGAAGTCCTGATATGTCAAATCAGGGATGCTTTTGGGATCACCTCCCGACTCAAACCCGTATGCAGTGGATGGGAACAGCAAATGGGCCATCTGACGGTCCACACAACTTTCGGGGTTTGAAAACTCGCCTTTCATTTCATTGAGCACCACCCCTTTATAGACAATTTTGTCTTTTGGGTTGTTTAATTCATAGTGCCAGCCCTCTTGCTTGAAAGTTTCTTCTGTAATATTGGGATAAAATACTGCATCAAGATATACATGCATGAGATTATAAAAATCTTTCTGATTCCTGCTGGCTACTGGGTACATCGTCTTATCAGGAAAAGTCATCGCATTGAGAAAAGTCTGCAAACTACCTTTCATGAGTTCGACAAAAGGCTCCTTAACCGGGAAGTTTTTAGAACCACATAAAACACTGTGCTCAAGGATATGGGCTATCCCAGTATCATTTTCAGGGGGAGTTCTGAACGTAGCACTGAATACCTTGTTGTCATCATCGTTTTCAAGGACCATCAATTGAGCCTTGGTAACCTCGTGTTCAAAAAGTAGGCCAAGAGACTTCAACTCATTAATATTCTTCTTTTTGAGTAATCTGAATCCGCTATAACTTTTGTTGAGTTCAAATCCCATAAAGTCCTCACTCAAGTTCAAAATATTTTCTATTACAATACTTAATAGAGACAGTCATCTTTTCAGAATGACATGTTGTTAGATGCTACAAACCCCAAAACAGTTCAAAGTAGCGCCCTATTATTTAGCTTTAATATCAAGCCCTATGGGGCAATGGTCTGAGCCCATAACATCAGCCTGGATGAATGAATCTTTGACCTTTGCCATAAGTTTTTCTGTAACGAAAAAGTAATCAATGCGCCAACCAATATTTTTCGCCCGAACATTAAATCTGTAACTCCACCAGGTATACTGATCCGGTTCAGGGTGAAACACCCTGAAACTATCCACATAGCCGTGAGAAACAAATTTATCGACCCATGCCCTTTCTTCCGGCAAAAAGCCCGAGTTTTTTTCATTAGCCTTCGGGTTTTTCAAATCTATTGCCTTGTGAGCCGTATTCACATCTCCTGTTATCACCAGTTCCCTACCTTTTGCCCGCAATTGTTCGCAATGGTCCAGAAAGGCGTCATAAAACTCCATTTTATACTGTAATCTTTCTGAACCGCTGGTTCCATTTGGAAAATAAACATTCAACAAATCAAAGTCTTTGAATTCGACTCTAATCACACGTCCTTCAACATCAAACCGATCAATCCCCAATCCCATGTGAATCGATTTTGGTTTCTTTTTTGTAAAAACAGCAACACCGCTATAACCCTTGCGCTCAGCAGGATTCCATATCGCCTGGTAACCTTCAGGGTTCAGTATGGTTTCGTCCAGATCCTCAGTTTTAGCCTTTATTTCCTGCAAACACACTACATCCGGCGATTCAGATTCCAACCAGCTAAAGAATCCTTTTTTAATGACAGCACGTAAGCCATTAACATTCCAACTTAAAATTCTCATATACAGTCCAAAATTTTTCCGGATATTTAAAGTGGACCAGTATAAACAATTTCGTTAAGTAACACTGAAGAATTTCTCAATTCCATTTACCAAGATATAGTGCTGCTAAATAAGCCATGAATCCCAGCCATACATTCCTGCACAGATCTTGATAATGCCTGAATGCCAACAAGTCTTCATTTTCTGCATCAAATAGCAGTGCATATTCTAAAAGAAACCAAATGGGGGGACCAAGAGCCCAGCCAGCAAAAATGACATGGCGGGGACAACCAGTAATATGAGAGTGATAGGTATAAGCCAGTCCTGCGACTACTAGAAAAGTGCCAAGGTATTTTCTAATTCCTGATTTTGTCCACTGTTTCATTAGACAACAATAATGAATTCAAGTATTAGGATTGCCAAACCCATGAAACCTAATTAAATCCTGACATAAATGTAACATTTCCAAAGACTTTTACAGGTATAATGGTTAAAGATTCCAACATAAAGAACCAAGATTTTGCAAATTTATCCGATAGCAAAATATTCGTAAATCACTTAATTTAAATAAAAAAATGCAAGAGAACATTTTAATCATTTTATTATTGTTGATGATTGGTACTGTGGCAAAGGTAGCATTCGGAGCCATGCGTAAGAAAAAACCAGCCAGGACAAAATAACTAATTTAGAAAATCTGTGCAACATAATCCTCTCCCCATGTGATGAAATTGCGTGCTTCATTGCAACTTCATTATCCCCTCACCCGTGCACATGCTACCTTCAATATTTTCAATAGTTTAAATACAATCCATGGTTTTTCCAGCCAAAATAGGGTATCCTTCCAAGCATTGCATCATTTAGTTTTTTAGACATCAAAAAAAACACAGGTCATTGGGAGGAAGACTGATATGTGGATAAACAAAGCTATGGGATGGACAGTACTATTATTAGCATTCTTTATGAGTGCACCAATCTCCATGGCGGCTGAGGTTGCCGATACATCAGCTTGCGATGCGATCACAAAGGAAGTTCGTAGAGGACGTCCCGGGGTAGCCCCGGTAACAGTTATTGATGGAAAAGGACCCACTGATTCCATGTCAAGGGACGGTTTATTCTCATCTGCAGCAAGGCCAACGGGCAAGCTTTCCAAAGAAGACGAGAGAAACCTTTGCCTCGCACTTACACCTATAAAAGACCCTGAAAGTCGTTACAAACATAAAGACCACAGTAATTATTACTGCACCCTGATTCTAAATCGGGATAGCCAGGCATATTGCTATGCCATTGTTCTCGGCGACCCGGGGAAATGCAACAACATAGTGAGTGCAGAACTAGAAAAGGAATGCATTTCTAAATCCAAATAATCGTCAAAGATAGTTTTCTTATTAAAAAGGCGGTCTGTGGGCCGCCTTTTTTTGTCAGGCATTGGGAAATTCCCTCTATCTCTCTTTCCTCAATTATCACAACAAATAAAACTTTACAGAATGTTATTGTCCGCACAAATGATTTATTATAAAGCGGAGATTTAATAACAGAACTTTCATCAGATCAAATTAGGTTCAACTTCTCTCTGTGGAAGTAAAGATGCGATCACCCGAACTGGACATTCAAAACCTGACAATATCTTTTCACACTCCCAAGGGAAAACTGACTGCAGTGAATGGAATCAGTTTCCAATTGAACGAAGGCGAAATATTAGCTTTAGTCGGAGAATCAGGATGTGGCAAAACTGTCAGCGCCCTTTCCATCCTCCGTCTTTTGCCAGAGCCACCTGCAGAAATTTCAAGTGGTGAAATTCTATTTTCCGGACAAAACCTGTTGTCCATGAACACAAAAACCCTGCAGAATCTGCGCGGTCGTTCCATTTCAATGATCTTTCAGGACCCGATGACCTCTCTCAATCCGGTCTTGACCATTGGAGAGCAAATGGCCGAAACGCTCCTTCGTCATACAACCATGACACGACAGGAAGCCCTGAAAAAATCAGCAGACCTGCTGGAACGAGTTGAGATCCTCTCACCAAAAGAAAAGTTAAAACACTACCCTCACCAACTCAGCGGGGGTATGAGACAACGTGTCATGATTGCAATGGCCCTTGCCTGCTCGCCCAGAGTCCTCATTGCCGATGAACCGACTACAGCCCTTGATGTTCTTATTCAAGCACAGATCCTTGAACTTCTAAAAATTTTAAAAAAAGAAGCTGGCATGTCCATCCTTATCATTACCCATGACCTTGGAGTTGTCGCGGAAATCGCCCAGAGGGTTTTGATCATGTATGCTGGAGAGATCGTAGAATCCGGACCTGCGCACGCTCTTCTTGAAAATCCTTTTCACCCGTACACCAAAGGACTCATAGCTTCTGTTCCAAAACTGGGAACACATAAAAATACTGGTGAGCGATTAGAAGAAATATCAGGTAACGTCCCCGGTCTGGACCAGCGTCCTTCAGGTTGTTCGTTTCATCCCCGTTGCGCATGGGCGATAGAAAAGTGTAAAACCCAAAAACCAGAATTACGTGAAGCGGGTGCCCAGAGGCAATGGAGCTGTCATCTGGAACAAGGGTCGCTATGAATGCAAAAAATAGCACTCCACTGCTTGAAGTTAAAGATCTCAAGAAACATTTCATACCTCAGAAAAAAATTCTTGAACAACAGGCACCACCCGTTCGTGCAGTAGATGGTATTTCTTTCACCCTGCAAGCGGGAGAAACACTGGGTTTGGTTGGGGAGAGTGGTTGTGGAAAATCCACCGCAGCCAGGACCTCTTTACGACTGATCGAGCCAACTTCAGGGCAAGTGAGGTTTTGTGGAACAAACCTGTTTGATCTCAAAGAAACTGAAATGAGAAACCTTCGGAAGGAGATGCAAATAATATTTCAAGATCCATATTCAGCGGTCAACCCTGCAAGACGTGTAGGAAATATAGTTCAAGAGCCCTTTGAAATTCATGGTTACCAAAACAAAAAAGAGAACTCTGAAAAAGCCAGAGAGCTTTTAGAGTGTGTGGGATTGCCTCAAGGACACTTCAACAGTTATCCACATGAGTTGAGTGGAGGTCAGTTACAGCGAGTGGGAATTGCCCGGGCAATAGCCCTGAACCCAAAGCTGGTGGTTGCAGATGAACCCGTATCGGCATTAGACGTATCCATACAAGCTCAGATCATCAACCTGTTGCAAGACCTGAAAGAAAAACTGGATATATCCTATTTATTTATCTCGCATGATATGGGAGTGATTGAATATTTTTGTGATCGGGTAGCAGTGATGTACCTCGGGAAAATCGTTGAGATTGCCAATAGTGAACAAATTTACAAATCAGCCAGGCATCCATATACAACTGCTTTGCTAAACGCAATTCCTAACCTCGAATCCGGGGAAACCAAACAAAAAACTTTCATAAAAGGGGATATCCCCGATCCGGTAAGTATGCAAATAGGTTGTTCATTTCAAAGCCGTTGCCCCATCAAAGAAAAACAATGCGAACAAGAAACACCTGTACTTAAAGAAATCACTACCGGTCATCATGTTGCATGCTTTCTAAAGCATTGACCTCTTTCACAAGATGTACATTTTTCGCCGATCTTAATTTTTCAGGATATCGTTCACTTCTCTGGTTTCGGGCACAGGTGAGGCGTGATGCATGATCATTTTCCATGAACCACCCTCAAGATGGAACAGGTTTGTCGCAAATACTTTAGAGACCAACACCCCTCTTTCAGCTATGGTGTACAGGTTTTCTAAACATGACACCCAGGCAAGATCTTCTGAGGCCACAACTTGCACATCAGAAATTTTAATTTCCATATTTCCAGAGTTCTCAAAAATTCCCGCCCAACTATTCAAAATTGGTTCGAACCCTTTCAGAGGTGGCCATCCGGGATGGACACAAGTTGTGTTTTCAATATGCCCCCAGACTTCTTTCATCGCTTCAATATCTCTATTGTTAAACGCTTTATAAAAACTTTCATTCGCAGACACAGCTCTATCTTCATTTATCATTAAATGCTTCCCTTGCAATTTTATTGTTTTAAAAGATGCTCCACGGCGAGAAAGGTTTCAGGCGACTCCCAATTTTTAGCGCCATCAACACGAGCAACAACCCTTCCCAGCTTATCGACTACATAGGTAAATGGAATGGTAAAGGACGGGTAAAGTTTTTCAGCAACGCCATTTGTATCCAACAATATCGGAAATGACAATCTGTGTTTATCAACAAACTCCTGTACTTTCTTTGAATCTCCTTTATCAAGACTGACCGCGAGAATTGTTAACCCTTTAGATCTAAAGCGACGGTAAAGGCTTTCAAAGCTGGGCATTTCCCTCACACAGGGAACACACCAGGTCGCCCAGAAATTAATGACAATCACTTTTCCAGAATGATCATCCAGTCCTTCCAGGTTTCCTTTAAGGTTCCTTAAACTAAAACGCGGGGCTAAATAGCCTTCTTGTGGTTTAAACTGGTTTGTATCCGGGTTATCCGTGCCGGTTTTTTGAATACGAAGCACGAGAAGAGTCAGGGCTACAATAATGAGCAGGCCCAGCAGTACGTCCTTAGGACGAATAAAGTTTTTCCCTTTTGAGGCGGTCAATTTCATCCTTTAGTTTTTCCTGCCGCACCCTTTCACCCATCAACAGGAAGTAAAGCAGAGTGAAAGCACCCAGAGATATACCCAGCGTTGCCAACATGCTAGGGTCCATTCCCTTACCTAACCCTTCGCTGGAAATAACCTTAGGCTGAGGGTGGAATGTCCGCCACCATAATACTGAGAAATGGATAAAGGGGATGTTTAGAAATCCAACAATACCAAGTACCGCCGCATAACGAGCCCTCATGGAACCGGCATCACTCTGCATTCGAAGCATGAGATATGCTACATATATCAGCCAGAGTATCAGGGTAGATGTCAAACGCGCGTCCCACACCCACCAGGCTCCCCAAATTGGCCTCGCCCAAATCGGACCTGTAATCAAAACCAGGGAACAGAAAACCACTCCGATTCCTGCTGAGGCATGAGCATAAATATCCCACTCCCGGTCCTTCTTCCACAGAAACAAAATCGAGCAAATAAAAACCACAAAGAAAGCAAAAAATGAAAGCCAGGCGCAAGGAACATGGAAGTACATGATGCGCTGGATTACTCCTTCTGTCTTTTCAGTCGGAACATATATAAAAATCGCGACCATCGCCGCAAGAAGACCAAAACCGGTCAACCAGACCAGAATATTGCCTTCTTCCTGATTCTCCTCTACTTCTTCAGGTTTCATCTTCATCCTTCTTTGCTCAAAGTTTCCTTTAGCAAGTCCAGGTCTTTTTCGAGAGCACGGTTACGTTGTTTGAGCATATGCACATAAAAAACTATGCCCCCCCACACAAACACATTGGCCGCAAATAAAAATCCCAGGTTATCCATTCCGTCATTCCTCCAGAATATGGTCGATCGTCATGATGGAGACACCAATATAAATGATATCAAAGGAAGCCGTCAAACCAATCCAGTTCATCATTTCCGATAAAGGCTCGCCAGCAAGAACCTGCCCGGTCATCCTGACCACTCCGATGACAACTGGCACCATTAATGGATAAAGCAAAATAGGCAACATGATTTCCCGTGTTTTAAGGTTTGAGGCTAACGAAGATAACAAGGTTCCCAGAGCGCAGAACCCCAGGGTCCCCAAAAAAATTACAAGCATAAGCGATAATAAATGTTCAATTAGGTCTATGTTAAAAAAAATCATAAACAACGGCAAAATGAACAATTCCATAATGCTCAGGAAAACAAAATTACTGACCAGTTTCCCGAAATATATAGCCGTTCTATCTGCAGGCGTCAACATCAACCCCATGAGGCATCCATTTTCCTTTTCAAGCATGAAAGAACGATTCAGCCCCAGAGTTCCTGAAAATAAAAATGCCACCCACAAAACCCCAGGCCCAACCTCACTGGCCTTGACAATGCTCAGGTTCACAGAAAAAATAAATATCAAAATAACCAGCAATGCAAAAATGAACATTGAACTGAATAGTTCTCGAGTCTTGAATTCAGTCAAGAAATCCTTCCAGACTATAGATGAGACCTGGCTTAAAAAAAGGTTCATAAATTCATCTCGGTATCAATGAGGGCGAATTCCCATAGTGAATTGGTTATTACGAACTGCTTCAAAATATAAAGTTTCAAAATTTTCCCTATCAATATCTTTAACATCCTCAAAGAAAGCAAACTGCCCCATAACCTGCAAAGCCACTTTATCGCACATTTCCAGACCACAAGAAATATCATGTGTGGTCATCAATATAGTCCTCTTCTTATCATGTAAAGATTGAAGGTGTTCTTTGAGCACATTGGATGCGTGGATATCCAATCCAGTGAATGGCTCATCCAAAAACAAAATGGAAGGGTCATGCAGAATAGCCCTGGCAATAGACAGCCTCTGCAACATACCGCGGGAAAAAGTCCTAACACGATCATTTCTGCGTGGAGCCAATCCTACGTCCTCAAGAGCGGCCAAAGCTGATTTCTGAGGATGTTCCACTCCATACATCTTGCCAAAAAAAATCAGGTTTTCAATTGGAGTCAGATCAGCATATAAAGCAGAAGAATGTGAAATGACACCTATCTCCCGCCTCATCTCTGCCATTCCCTCTTCCACCTCATAACCAGCGACTCTTGCTGACCCTGATGAAGGGCGAGTTAACCCCGTAAGAATCTTGATCAGAGTAGTCTTTCCAGCACCATTAGGACCAAAAACAGATAAAAACTCCCCACGCTTCAGTTCAAAACTGATTCCATCTACAGCTTTTAAAACTCCAAACTCTTTGCGCAATTGCCGAACCTCAATAGCGGAGGAATCGGGATTGGAATTATCTATCATACATAATAGGGCCCAACAGTATAGTCAGGTTTAATGGGATTTATGAGGTCTGCCTTTTTTGCGGTCCTTCTCCAATCGGTCCAGTTCCTCCAGAATCCCCGTTGCTTCAGCTTCCAGTCTATGGAGAAGCTCATTATAGTCGGGCTCTGAGATTTTTCCCGTATTGAAATCGAACTCCAGCTCTTTAATAGAAATTAGTGTTTCTTCCTTACGAACCAATAGATGCTTATATTCATCCATCAAAGGGTCCACGGGTTCCACCAGCTTTTTGAGTTTCAATTTGCCAAAAAGAGGTATCCCTACGACAAGAAGGATCGCAACAATCGAAATCAACTCTAAGAAGTGGATGAATCCCATTCCTACAACTCGATCCCGTCTAGTTCGTCTTTTAAACGTTTGGAATATTTTTTAGAAATTTCGGGTTCAGCCACGGGAACCTCTACAGAATCGCTATCGCTTTTTTTTCCTACCCAAGCCTGGAGAATTTTGCGAACTCCAAACCCACCTGCAATCAAAGCCACAAACGGTGTCATCCAGGCTGTGAGGTTGAATCCGAATTTAGTAGGTGCGGACAATACTGTTTCACCGTATTCATCCACCTGCATTTTTACTATTTGTTCAACGGTAAGACCTGATTCCAGCATTTTCGTAAATTTAGCACGGGTTTTATCGGAAGTAGAACAAGTGCAGTTTATAAGAACTTTCCCACACTTGTCATCACATTTGCACATAAGCTGATTTTCAAGATCCTGCAACAAAGCTCCAGCCCCAGCATCAATCACCTGACCTATTGAAACCCATCCCAATACAAACAATACTGTTAAGGCTTTTAAAAAATTCATTAGTTACTCCTGTGCAGGAGACGGGAATAGCTGCTCCTGCTTGCGAATCCGGTCAAGGCGCCGACGTTGCTCTAACCGATCCGGCCACATAGAGATCATCGTACCAAAAGCTATAATCCATCCACCCGTCCACATCCAACTGACCATCGGGTTCACATAAACTTTTATCGTTGCCGATTCGTCTTCACGAAAGTCGGCAAGAATCATATATAAATCTTCCTTCCAGGTTGAAAGAACATCCACTTCAGAAACCGGCTGGTTCTGCCCCTTATAAAATTCTTTTTCAGGGTGACCTGTCCAATACCGTCTTCCATCACGCTCTACAGCAAGTTGAGCAATAATTCGGGTTTTAACATTTGTAGCTTCCACCGCGACCAGTTTTTGATATGTGATTTTATAGCCTCGTATTTCAAAGGACTCTCCCAGTTGCAGGTGTTTTTCCGTGTGGGTTCCATAAGCCTGCGACCCAGCGATCCCCGCAAAAATCAACACCACTCCTATATGAACAATGTAGCCACCATAACGTCTCTTGTTGCGCCACGTAGCCGTTGCCAAAGCACCAACAACTGATTCTTCATGCAACCCCATTCTTGAAACAGTAACCTTGTAAAACTCGGCCAGAATACAAGCCATCACAAAAACACAGAGTATAAATGTCGCATATGTATAAATCTCGGCACGGCTTTCTAAGGGAACCACCGGGAACAATACAATTGCTGCTACTATGGAGGCGAGCAATGGTTTTAAAAAGTTTTTCTTCAGGTTGGAAAATGTCGCCCTTCTCCAGGCGATTACAGGCCCAATACCTATGAGTGCTAAAAGCGCAAGTCCTATGGGAACATTAACCTGATTATAAAATGGCGGCCCCACTGTTATCTTCACACCCCGCACAGCCTCTGAAATTATCGGGAAAATAGTCCCCCAAAATGTTGCAAAAGCAATCCCCAGTAAAACCAGGTTATTAAACAAAAAACTACTCTCTCTGGATAAAAAAGAATCCAGCTCATTCGCACTCTTTAGAAGAGGTAGACGCAAAATAATCAAAGCAATACATGCTGCAATGACTACAAAAAGAAAGCCCAAAAAATAATACCCAAGAGTGGCTTCATCAAATGTATGAACCGATTGAATGAGGCCACTGCGAGTGATGAATGTTCCAAAAATCGTCATCGCAAATGTTAAAAGGATCAAAGACATGTTCCAGACTTTCATCATGTCTTTCTTTTCCTGAATCATCACTGAATGTAAAAATGCAGTAGCAATCAGCAATGGCATGAACGCTGCATTCTCAACAGGGTCCCAGGCCCAGTACCCTCCCCAACCCAGCTCAACATAAGCCCATGAGGCTCCAAACAAATTACCCATGCAAAGAAAAAACCATGAGATGAGGGTCCACTTGCGGGTCATACGAATCCAGCCATCATCCAGGTTTCTGCTGATAAGAGCTGCAACGGCAAAAGCAAATGGAACCGTGAACCCGACATAACCTAAATATAATGTTGGAGGGTGAATCACCATCCAGTAGTTTTGCAGAAGTGGATTCAGACCGCGCCCATCTTCGGGAGGAAGAGGAATACGTTCAAATGGATTGGTTGAAAAATTAATCAGAAAAAGAAAGAACACTACTATGCCGAGCATAACTGCCATCGCATAGGGAACCACTCTCAGGTTTTTACCCCGGTTCTGAAAATAAACCACGAGCATGTAAGTGGTAAGAAGAAGTGTCCAGAATAGTAGAGAACCTTTCTGCCCTCCCCAGAAAGAAGAGACTTTATAAAACGTATCCAACTCGCGGTTGGAATAAGCCCATACATATTGAAGGCTGAAATCATCAGTGAGAAAAGCCTTCCACAAACATATTGAAGAGATGGTCACACAGACCCATACAATGAATGGGGTCTTGTCCGCACTCAAATAAAGGTCAATGCGGTTTCCTCGGGCGGACATGATATAGGCAACACAACCATAGAGAGCCGTTGCCAGTGCCACCAATAATGTAAACTCACCAATATCATTCATGATTTTTTATAAATGTCTTAAATCCCGCATTAATGCTGGGTTTGATCGGTTTTTCAGGAAGGGTTAGATTGTTGTCTTCGGCAAGGCTTCCGCTTTATTGAGGCCCGGCTTCTTATACTGATCAGATTTGGGGAGCGTACCCGGGTGCATCTTTCCGGCCTCTTTTTCAGCTTCATATTTAGACGGGCAACTAGTCAATAAAGTGTTGGCGTGGAAAACACCATCCTGCCCTAAGGTTCCCTCAACCACCACCTCACCTCCATCTACAAACATATCCGGTGTCACCCCTTGATAAGCTACCTTCAACGAGGAATTATTCTCCTCAATGGAAAAGTTTACATTTAAATAATCATCAGGGTCCCTTTTAATTGAACCATTTACAACATTGCCTTTTACTTTTAACCCAGCACCGGTAAAAGAAACTTTCTGGCTCATCAATTCGTCCACGGTAAAGAAATATTGCGAAGTATTACTGATTCCCATTGTTATCAGATACCCAATAGCTCCAACAATCAGCAAACTACCCACCAAAAATCTTATTTTTTTCTGCTTCATAACCGGCACACTTCCTCTGAGTTAAGAACATCATTAATTTATTGAGGCTTTTTTCATAGTAGCATCCAGAATTTAGCCTTGTCAAAGCAAATCCATTGAAAGGAAAAGCGTAAAAATATTCCTGTTAAATATTTAACCAGGGCAGGACATATATATAATGAACCAACTCAAATTTGCAGCTTTTCCTCCCGGATATTCCCGAAACCCCATCTTTCTTTCTAAATCCAGCGTTTTTGATCGGTTCCGATAATAGTGGTGTCACGACCTGTTTTCCCTGATAGCCCCCCTTCTTTCTCGATCGAAGTCTATCAACCCCTGTTGAAATAAAAAGTTATACGCTTTTTACCCGCTCAGTTTTTCGACTTTTTTCAAACCTTTTCTGTTGACAGTTTGTCGCATTATGTTAGGATTGTGTACTAAAGTGTCGTAAAATGTTACTTTATGTCATAGTTTTAAGAAATTGGTGAATGCAGTGTTAAACAACTTTCTAGGCACCTACAACATCAGTTTGGACGATAAAGGACGTTTCAACGTTCCTGCAAAGTTTCGCAGCACGCTTGAACAGTTTGGTCCTCAATTGGTGGTGTGTGTGATGGACCATTATCTAGTGGTCTTTCCTCAGAAAGAGTGGTCCGAAAATGAGGCCAAGCTGAGCGATCTGAACGCATTCGACAAGGCCGACCGAAATCGATTACGAGAGTTTTATTCCAGAGCAACAGAGTGCGAAATGAAATCTGGAAAGATACTACTCCCTGCCAACCAGAGAGAGATTGCAGGACTAAACAAAGAGGCCATCTTGGTGGGAATGTCTAAAACCTTTGAGGTCTGGTCCCCAGAAGAATGGTCAAAACAAGGGGAACAATAGTGGACGCTCCATAGACATTAGCCAGCTATGGAGTAGCCAAAACATCATGCCAACGTACCACGAATCGGTAATGAAAAACGAAATACTTCATTACCTGAATGTTCACATGGAGGGTGTAATCGTGGATGGCACATTAGGGGATGGAGGACATACGGAATTCATCCTCAAAAACACATCACCTGAAATCCGGGTTTTAGGAATCGACCGGGACAACTCCGCTATAGAGCGGGCCAGTGAAAGACTATCTCCTTTCCGTAACAGAGTTACTCTAGCCCATGGCAGCCTGGCAGACTTAAAAAAGCTGGCAGCTCAAAACGGCATTACTCGTGTGGTTGGATTGTTGATGGATCTGGGAGTTTCTTCACCTCAATTAGACACACCTGGACGCGGCTTCAGCATAAAAAATGATGGCCCTCTCGATATGCGGATGGACTCCTCCCAGAATACTTCGGCCGCCGATCTTCTGGAAAATCTTTCCGACTCAGAACTGGTAACAGTCATTAAAAATTATGGTGAAGAACGTTATGCAAAAAAGATTGTCCGCGCAATTCGCAAGGAACAAGCTGAGCGTCCAATAACCACTACTGGTCAACTCTCACAAATTGTGGTTCAAGTCGTCACATCGCCAAGACATTCACGGATTCACCCTGCTACGAAAACATTTCAAGCGCTGAGGATAGCTGTCAACGATGAACTGGGGCAATTGAAAACAGTCCTGGCAGACATGATGGGCTTGCTTTGTTCAACAGCTCGTGTTGCGGTGATTTCATTTCACTCTCTTGAAGACAGGATTGTGAAAACATTTTTCAGGGATCAGGAAAAGGGCTGCATCTGTCCACCTAAAACTCCTGTATGCGTTTGTGGAAAAACACAGGGTTTGAAGATATTAACCCGCAAACCCCTGGTTCCTTCTGAGGAAGAGGTCGCGCGAAATCCAAGATCGATAAGTGCGAAATTAAGGGTCGCAGAAAGAATTTATGCTTGACGGAGTTCGTGGGCTGATAAAGGGCCGGCTCCATATTTCTTCGAACAATTTCTGGATGGTCATTTCAGTCTCCATCCTGTTCATGTTCGGAGCATTGGCGCTGGTTTGGCCAAATATCAAGAAAATCAAACTGGCTTATGACTATCAAGACCTTGCCAAAGAACACGAGGAGCTATCTAAAGAGAATCACCTGCTCAACCTGGAACGGGAAAGCTTGAGGTCCTTGAACCGCATTCATCTTCTGGCAAAAAAAGAGGTGGGCATGAAAGAACCTGATGAGAGTAAGGCAATCACAATAATACTTAAATAGCGAATATGGCAAAACAAAGCAAACAGATTACCGGAACATTTAAAGACGGGATTAGAACTCGCCTGATGATTGTCTCAGTATTACTCTTTCTGTTCGTAGCTGCTTTAATAGCTCGGCTGGCTTCACTGCAAATCTTTCAGCATGAAAAGCTACTGGCAAAATCTGAAAAGCAATACGTGGGAACAGTTGAAACTCAGTTTGGGCGCGGAGTGATCTATGATCGAAATTTGAATGAGCTGGCACAAAATATCGAAGTGGAATCAGTTTATGCAAACCCTTCTGAGATATTGAACCGAAAGAACGCTGCCCGTGAGCTTTCTACAGCATTAAACTTGGACAGGAACAAGGTCCTTAAAAAGATTTCCTCGAAAAGAGAGTTTGTCTGGATCAAACGAAAGGGTGATCTTGAGGGAATTGCAAAGTTAAAAGAAGCAGGACTGGCAGGCATAGGGTTTCTTCCCGAACAAAAAAGGTTTTACCCAAAACGCGAGCTGGCGGCAAATGTTCTTGGGTTTGTCGGTGTGGATAATCAAGGTCTTGCTGGTGTGGAGCACGCTCATCAATCCCGACTCAAAGGTGCCACAATAAGACGAGTTACCGAACGTGATGCAAAAGGTAGAAACATTCAACCACCTGAGAATTTGCGCGATTCGAGTCGAAAAAGTTTTGACCTTGTTCTTACTCTTGATGAAGTCATTCAATTCACCGCCGAATACCACTTAAAGAAACAAGTTGAGCGCTTCAAGGCAGATTCAGGAATGGCTGTGGTTATGGACCCTCATACTGGGGAAATTTATGCAATGGCTAATGTGCCTCAGTTTAACCCTAACAACTACAGAGCCTTTCCCCAGCATGTATGGAAAAACAATATTGTTGCAGGCTCCTACGAGCCAGGATCAATTTTCAAACCTATCGTTGCAGCTGCCGCACTCGATAAAGGGTTGGCCCGTCCACATGACATTTACTTCTGTGAAAACGGGAAACTTAAAATTGGCAAAGCGAACATTGGAGAAGCCTCGGACCATAAGTTCGGCTGGATGACCATGAGCGACATCATTGCAAAATCCAGCAATATTGGTGCAATCAAAATTGCCCAGCAAGTTGGAAAAAAACCTTTTTATGAATACATCCGCAAGTTTGGCTTTGGGGAGAAATCAGGGCTGTCGCTTCCAGGTGAATCTGCGGGACAACTAAAAGATCAAAAGAACTGGAGCAATCTATCCCTCGCTTCTATTTCTTTTGGTCATGAAATTGCTGTCACCCCTATTCAAATGGTTACTGCCATGGCAGCAATCGCCAATGGCGGGAACCTTATGGAGCCTCATATCATAAAAGCACTGATCAAAGACGAGGAGATTGTAGAAGAATTCGGACCTAGAACAATTCACCGTGTCATCTCCGAAAAAACCAGCCTTCAAATGATCGAAATTCTTAAGTCTGTAGTGAAAAATGGTACCGGGAAAAAAGCAGCATTGGATGGGTTTGATGTAGCAGGTAAAACTGGAACGGCTCAAAAATATAATATGGAGACCCGCTCATATTCCAGCACAGAATTCATATCCTCCTTTATTGGTTTTGCACCTGCAGATGCTCCGCGACTGGTGATCCTGGTGATGATTGACAACCCAAAAGGATTGCATTGGGGAAGTGTTGTGTCGGCGCCCGTGTTTCAGAAAATAGCAAAAAAGGCGTTGCGTTATTTAAACGTTCCGTCAAGCAAAGAACGTGTTTTTATTCTTGATCGAGCCTGATGGAATCAACAAGTTCAACAAATTGGCTGGAGTTTCCTGAAAATGGTTACTTTAACGTGACTAACCAAAGCACACAAAAACTCTCGAGCTTAATTCTGGGATTGCCCGTCACTAATATTCTGGGAACCATGGACAGGAATATCCGAAATGTTGTCTACGACTCCAGAAAATCTGGAGCAGGCAGTCTGTTTGTGGCCATACCTGGAGAAAACTGGGATGGCGGGCTATTCATCAAAGACGCTGTTGCAAGAGGAGCAACGTCATTTATTACTCAATCTTCTCTGGATTCTCTTAATGGACTCAGTCTGGGGTCGCGTGATGTAACAGCAGTGTGTGTTGAAGATTCTCGCAGGGCACTTTCTATCGTCAGTGGTAATTTTTATCGCCAACCGTCCGAGCGCATAGCTTTAACAGGTATCACTGGAACAAATGGAAAAACCACCACGGCTTATATCCTGGAAGCTTTATTCAGCACAAAAGGAGTTCGTACAGGAGTCATCGGCACTATTAATTATCATTACGGAAACAAAAAACTTTCTGCACCTGTAACCACGCCTGAATCTCTGGATCTGAATCATATGTTGAATGCGATGATCGAAGATAATGTCAAAAATTGTTTTCTTGAGGTTTCGTCCCACGCTCTGCACCAGAGCCGTGTTCATGGCATGCTTTTCAGAGTTGGAATTTTCACCAACCTGAGTCGCGATCACCTGGACTTTCATGGCGACATGGAAAGCTATAAAAATGCTAAGAAAAAGTTGTTTCTCGATAATCGCGTTCAACAAAAAGTTTTTAACATAGATGACACTGTGGGTCGAGAATTTGCTGGTGAGTTTAAAACAGATTCCTTTACTACAGGAATTGACAGTAATGCGGATTTTAAAGCTGAAAATATTGCGCTAACAAAATCTGGTTGCCAGTTCACCTTGAAAACCCCGTTTGGAACTGGAGAAATCCGTTCCAATCTCCTTGGACGGCACAATATCCACAACCTTCTCTCTGCGGCAGCAGGTGCTATGGCTCAAGGCATTTCTTTGGAAAAAATCCAGGAAGTGGTTTTAAACATCCAGCCTGTTCCAGGACGATTTGAAAGCATTGAAAACAATCAAGGGTTTTCTGTTCTAGTGGATTATGCGCACACCGATGACGCGCTTACAAACGCAATTTCAGCGGCAAAATTGTTTACTGAGGGAAAAGTAATTGTTGTTTTCGGTTGCGGAGGAGACAGGGACAAGGGGAAAAGGAAAGCTATGGGACAAGCTGCTCTAAATGAAGCAGATTTTTCAATCATCACTTCTGACAACCCAAGAACAGAAGATCCTTCTCAGATCATTGAAGATATTCTTCGAGGCATCCCTTCTTCCTTTCACGAAGGTGATGATTACACCGCAATCATCAATCGCAAAGAGGCTATTGAGCATGCTATCCATCTTGCCGGGAAAAATGATTTGGTTCTGATCGCTGGCAAAGGTCATGAGGATTATCAGATTCTTGGAACGCAAACTATTCACTTTGATGACCGGGAGATTGCCCGTTCTGCTTTAGGAAAGAGAGTTCATTAATGGAAGGTCAAACACAAGATTGCCTAAATGCCATTGAAGGACAGCTTTTGCAGGGGAACCTTTCTGGTTCGTTTAAAGGAGTTTCCATAAATTCCCGCACGGTATCGAAGGGGGAGTTGTTTGTTTGCATAAAAGGAGACCGGTTTGATGGCCATGACTTTCTATCCGAAGTGATCGAAAAAAGAGCCGGAGGCATCATTCTCTCCAGTCCTGAAAAGTTGCCGAACACATCTAACTTGAATGGAGAAGAGCCTTTTGTAATTCACGTTCGGGATACGCTTAAAGCCTTGCAGGATTTAGCAAGTTTCCAGAGAAAACGGTTTCCTTTCAAGGTTGTTGCCATTACCGGCACAAATGGAAAATCAACCACCAAAGAAATGATCGCTTCTATTTTGGAAACCAAATTCAAAACGTTAAAGACAAAGGGCAACCTGAACAACCATATAGGACTGCCTCTCACTCTTCTTGAAAGAGAGCCCTCCCATGAGATGGGTGTTCTTGAATTAGGGATGAGCGCCGCCGGAGAAATAAAGAAACTGGCTGAGATCGCACAGCCTGATATCGGCGTGATCACTAATATTTCAGAGGGGCATCTGGTGAAACTGAAAACTCTGAAAGATGTTCAGTCTGCAAAAGGTGAGTTGTTTGACGCTCTGACAAAAGAAGGGACAGCTATTGTGAATGCCGATGACCCGCTTGTTTTGGAGCTGGCAAGATCGCTTCGTGCCAAGACCGTGACATTCGGCATAGATCAACCAGCCGATGTAAGAGCCAGCGAAATAGAAAAAAAGGACAATCTTGGGTTTCAATTCAAAGTCAATCTTTTTGACAAAACTCTTTCGGTGCGTCTCCCCTATCTTGGCTACTGCAATATTTATAACGCGCTGGCCGCACTGGCTACCGGTTATTCATTAGGGGTTCAAGAGGAAGACATGGCTAACGGACTCGAAAATTCTCAGCACATGTCCCAACGTAACGAACAATTACGGCATAAAGAGATTGATCTGATCAACGACGCTTACAACGCCAACCCCAGATCCATGACCGAAGCCTTAAACACTCTGGATCATTTTAAAACTCAGGGGCGGCGGATATTTGTAATCGGAGACATGCTGGAATTAGGAGATCGGTCCGTAGTAGCTCATCAAAAATTGGGTGAAGAAATAGCCGAATCCCGAACAAATATTCTTGTCACAGTTGGAAATCTTGCAAGTCTGTCAGCAAAAAGTGCTCGCTTGATGGGGAAAGAAAAAATTCATATTCAAGAATTCACCAGTCATCAGGAAGCATCGGATTTTCTGGTTCAGGAAACGGTTAGTGGAGACTGCGTGATGTTCAAAGGTTCACGAGGTTCCGCAATGGAAAAGGTTTTACAACTATTTTTGGAAAATAAGAATTAAACAATGTTCTATCACGTTTTTTATCCGCTCAGTTCGGATTATTCGATATTCAATGTCTTTAAATACATCACCTTCCGGTCGGCTTATGCCGGGATCACAGCACTGGCATTGAGCCTGATTTTGGGGAAACTGATGATACGAGCTCTACAAAAACTTCAGATACGGGAAAAGATCCGTAGTGACGGCCCCCAACACCACAGCTCCAAGTCTGGAACTCCGACTATGGGAGGGCTGCTTATTCTGGCAACCTTCATAGGCTCTACTCTGCTCTGGGCGGACTTGAGCAATTACTATATCTGGGTTGTTGTCCTCTCCGCTGTTGGCTTTGGTGCAATAGGGTTGTGGGACGATTTCCTCAAGCTGAGAAAAGGGGAAGGTATCACCGCAAAAGAAAAACTGTTACTGCAAACACTATTGAGTTTGGGCATTGGAGTTTATTTGCTGTATTTCGATCCTTCCCGCGCAGAATATGCAACGCTCCTGTCGGTTCCCTTCTTCAAAAGTTTTCAGCCTGACCTTGGATTTGGCTACCTGTTTTTTATTGTTTTCATTATTGTGGGCACCTCCAACGCTGTCAATTTAACCGATGGCCTTGATGGATTGGCTATCGGTCCCATTATCGTTGCCACATTCACTTATACCGGCATCGTTTATATTTCCGGTCACTTTAATTTCTCTGAATATTTGCGCATTCAACATATTAAAGACGCGGGAGAGGTTGCAGTTGCGAGCTCAGCAGTCCTCGGAGCAAGCCTGGGTTTCCTTTGGTACAACTCCTATCCTGCTCAAATATTTATGGGAGATGTTGGGTCCTTATCTTTGGGAGGGGTTCTGGGGACCATAGCAGTAATCGTTAAGCATGAACTGCTTTTGATCCTTGTAGGTGGGATTTTTGTGATTGAAGCCCTGTCTGTAATCATCCAGGTCGGTTATTTCAAATACACAGGTGGAAAACGTTTTTTCAAAATGGCTCCTCTTCATCACCACTTTGAAGAGTTAGGGTGGTCGGAGCCCAAGGTCATTGTAAGGTTTTGGATAGTAGCCGTGGTGTTAGCCATGATTAGTCTCAGTACTCTGAAACTAAGGTAACGATGGAACTTAAAAATAAAAAATTATCTGTTGTCGGCCTTGGCAAAACCGGGATTGCTGTAGCCAATTTTCTTTCCAGGCGAGGTGCCCTTGTCACAGTGTCGGATGAGAAACCCCGCGAGCAATTATCGGAGTCTTTGGAAAAGCTATGTGCAGATGTTAAGACCCGTTTCCAAAATCCTGAACCCCCTTCTGATACAGAAGGAGTAGTATTAAGCCCGGGGGTGGATATTCATTCACCTTTTCTTGAGCAAGTGAAAAGAAAAGGAGTCGAAATTATTAGCGAGGTTGAGCTGGCAAACAGATTTAATACGGTTCCTATTATTGCCATCACAGGAACCAATGGCAAATCCACTTGCACCAGCTTGACCGCCGAAATCTTTACACAGGCTGGGAAAACTGTGCAAGCAGGCGGGAACCTTGGAACTCCATTTATTTCCTTGCTCGATCAAAGTGGAGACGACTACAGAGTTCTTGAGCTTTCAAGTTTTCAGATGGAAGCCACTTCAGGTCTTCATCCTGTTGTTTCCACCATTCTCAATATAAGCCCTGACCATATGGATCGGCACAAGAATTTCGAAAGCTATGTTGAGCTGAAGAAAAAAATATTTGCCCGTCAAACTTCTGATGACTTTTTGATACTGAACCAGGATGACCCGAATACCCGTAACCTGGGGAAAGATTGCCCGGCTGAATGTATTTTTTTCAGCACCCGGGTTGAGCTTGAAAAAGGTGTCTTTGTCCGCAACAACAAGATCATAGCCCGGTTGAACGAATGTGAAATAGAAGTATTGTCCCTTGACTCGCTATCACAAGGAATGCAATGGCAAGTTGAGAATGTTCTGCCTGCGATCGCGATAGCCTTACTTTTGAAAATACCGCGGGACGCTATTGAACGGGCTCTGAAAAATTTTAAGAGTCTTGAGCATCGTCTGGAATGGGTCCGCAATCTGAACGGTGTTGACTTTGTCAACGACTCCAAGGGAACGAACGTTGGCTCTGTTTGCAAATCATTAAACACCTTCGACCGCCCTATTATTCTCATCATTGGAGGAAAAGACAAAGGTACAGATTTTTCTCCGCTTAAGAACCTGATGAAGGAAAAGGTCAAGCACCTGATTTTAATTGGAGAAACCCGGGACAAGTTTAAAGGAATTTTGAACGGATCCTTTGGATACGAAGAAAGTGACAGCCTGGAAGAGGCTGTGGGTATGGCCAAAGCAAAGGCAGAAGATGGAGACATCGTGCTTCTTTCACCTGCCTGTTCCAGCTTCGACATGTTTGAGAGCTACGCAGATCGTGGAACGCGCTTTAAAACTATCGTTAAAAACCTTGAAGGATAGTGAATTTTGGCAACATCTCAGGCAAAACATTCAGATTCATTATTGGGTATCACTGTAGCCGTTCTGGTTCTGGTGGGTATCGTTATGGTTTTCAGCTCCAGTGCTGTATACGCCATGGAGAAATACAACGACTCCTACTATTTCCTCAAGCGTCAGGCAGTATGGTGTCTTCTTGGGACAGGGGCTCTTCTCGTAACCAAAAACCTGGACTATCACAAATTGCATCAACACACTTATCTAATCATGATAGTGACTTTTCTTCTTCTGCTTGCAGTCATGTTCCCTGGCATCAGCAAGGAGGCAGGTGGAGCAAGAAGGTGGTTGTCCCTCGGAGGTCTTTCTTTTCAACCTTCAGAGCTGGCAAAGTTTGCACTGGTTCTATTCATCGCCAAGTCTCTGGTGAAAAGAGCCGACAAATTGAGAAACTTCGCTTATGGCTACCTCCCTAATTTGATAGTGCTCGGCTTTTTTTTCATTCCAATACTGTTCCAGCCCGACTTCGGCACCGCAATGATCATTTGCATGGTTACTTTCACGATGCTTTTTATCGCCGGTCTGAGAAAAAAATTTCTTTTCCTTTCAGTTTTGGCGCTGATTCCTTTTATAGTCTCGGCAATTATGGGAGCGGAATACCGCACTCGGCGAATCATCGCTTTTCTCGACCCCTGGCAAGACCCTTCGAACGCAGGGTTTCAAGCTATCCAATCCTTTTACGCTTTCGGACGGGGAGGATATTGGGGAGCAGGTTTGGGAGCCAGCCATCAAAAACTTTTTTATCTTCCCGAAGCACATACAGATTTTATTTTCTCCGTTATCGGAGAAGAGTTGGGTTTTATAGGAACGACGGCAATCGTTATCTTATTTTCAATTTTAATCTGGCGGGGTTTCGTCACCGCTTATCGCGCCAAAGATCCATTTGGAACTCATTTGGCAACTGGCCTGACTCTTTTGATCGGGTTTCAGGCTTTTATAAATCTGGGAGTGGCCGTTGGGCTTCTTCCTACCAAGGGGTTGACTCTCCCTTTCATCAGTATGGGAGGATCATCCATGTTAATCACCATGCTTTCAGTGGGTGTTCTACTGAATATTTCTGAACAGACGGTGAAACATTAACGAAGGTCTAATGCAAAAAAGGGTCGTAATAGCCGGTGGTGGTACTGGAGGCCACCTATATCCAGGAATTGCTTTAGCGAAAGCACTCATGAGGCACGATATGGATATTAAAGTTTCATTTGTAGGAACTCAGAAAGGTATCGAATCCAGGGTTCTACCACGCGAAGGCTTTGAGCTGAAAACCATTCTATCGGCAGGTTTACTAGGCAAAAAGAGCGTTAGCCGCTGGGTGTCCTGGGTCAAGCTTCCAATAGGTACAGCCCAGTCCATGTGTTTCCTGATCAACAAGCGGCCTAACCTTGTCGTAGGTGTAGGCGGTTATGCTTCAGGACCTCTGGTCCTCTCTGCATGGTTATTAAGGATTCCTATTCTTATACACGAACAAAATTCTTTTCCCGGCCTCACCAACAAATGGCTGGGAAAAATAGCGGACAAGGTAGCAGTTTCTTTCAAGGATTCCGCGAAATTCTTTCCCCGTGAAAAGGTTTCAGTAACGGGGAACATGGTTAGAGATGAATTTTGTAAACCTCGGGAAGAGTTTCCTAGAGCTCCTCAGGGACTCTTTCGTGTACTGGTTCTGGGAGGTAGTCAGGGAGCTCACTCCATCAATGTTGCAATGGTGGAAGCCCTAAAGTCTCTGGATTCCAAACGGGGAAGCATCCATATCACCCATCAAACGGGCGAAAACGATCATGAAATGGTGAAAGGTAAATATGAGAAAAGCGGTCTTTCTTATGAAGTAAAACCATTTATCGATGATGTGGCTGAGCAATATCGTAAAGCTTCATTAGTGATCTGTCGAGCTGGTGCCACCACTCTGGCAGAAGTAACCGCTTGCGGAAAAGTATCTGTTTTAATTCCTTATCCTCATGCGGCTCACAATCATCAGGAAAAAAATGCCCGCGTACTGGATGCCGCAAATGCCGGTGAATTGGTACTGGACAATGAGTTATCAGGTGAGCGAATCGCCCAATCTATTATTCGCGCGATGGAAGATCCAAACCGGTTGCGGGAAATGGAAGATAACAGCTATCAGTTAGGCAACCGGGACGCTACTGAAAAAGTCCGGCAAATATGTATGGGTTTGCTCAATGACGCAAATAAGAAATCCGGCAGAGCCGGAAAAACAGAAGGAAATTATGTTCTGTCATGTTTTTAGGAAAAACACAAAAGATCCATCTAATTGGGATCGGAGGTTCAGGAATGAGCGGAATCGCTGAAGTTTTGATCAACCAGGACTATGAGGTGAGCGGTTCTGATCCTTCCTCTAACCGGGTTACCGATCATCTGAAGTCTCTGGGTGCTGACATTTGCCACAACCATAGCGCCGAAAATGTCACAGGGAAGCATGTTGTTGTTGTATCAAGCGCCATCAGTGATGACAACGTAGAGGTACTTGCCGCCCGTGATCAATCTATTCCGGTTATACCTCGTGCTGAAATGCTGGCAGAACTGATGCGGATGAAATATGGAATCGCTATTGCTGGCACACATGGAAAAACCACAACTACCTCACTGGTCTCCACAGTCCTGGCCGCTGGTGATTTGGACCCTACAGTAATAATCGGAGGGCGAATTAAAAATATGGGTGGCCACGCGAAACTCGGTCAGAGTGAGTACCTCGTTGCTGAAGCAGATGAGAGTGATGGTTCTTTTCTCAGGCTTTCCCCTACTCTTGCGGTGGTAACGACTTTGGATGAAGAACATATGGACTATTACCAGTCACTGCAGAATATGAAATCCACATTCCTGCAGTTTCTCAATAAAATTCCTTTCTATGGCGCAGCAATCCTCTGTCTTGACGATGTCAACCTTCAGTCTCTACTTCCCGGTATCGAAAAACGAACAATCACGTATGGACTGAAGTCTCAGGCTGATTACACCGCGCGAAATATTTCAGTAGAGGGATTGAAAACCTCCTTCACCGTTTATCATCATGACAAAAAGCTGGGAGAAATAATATCCGGTGCTTTGGGGCGTCACAACATTTGCAATACCCTTGCAGCGGTTGCTGTCGGAATGGAATTGAACATGGAATTCCGTGCAATCGCTGAATCTCTGAAAAACTTCAGTGGAGTACAGAGGCGCTTTGAAATTCTTAAACAATCCGAGTCTCTGGTGATTGTCGATGATTATGGCCACCACCCAATTGAAATCCAGGCCACTCTATCAACGGCTAAGGAAGTGTGGCCGAATCGAAGGCTGATAGTCATTTTTCAACCGCACCGTTTTTCACGCACTGAACACTTAATGGAAAACTTTTTCTCAGCTTTTAACGATGCTGATCAACTGCTCCTTCTCGATATTTATTCAGCGGGTGAAAAAGTAATTGAAGGTGTCAACTCACAGAAAATAGCGGAAGGAGTGAAGGAATTTGGACACAAGAACGTGAAATATATTGAGGGAATGGAATCCGTGATCCCGCACCTTCAAAAAGTTCTGAAACCTGGAGACATTGTCATGACTCTCGGTGCTGGAAATATTGGGGAGTTGAGCCACAAGCTCGAGTCCCATTTCAATGATTGATCGATCTCTATAGGAAGGATTGTTACCTATGCTCAATGAAGCCTGGAAACGCCGATTGATTCACATCGCCCATTCTGGAACGGGGAGAAATTTTAACCTCAAAACCAGGATGGAATATCCAAAAACTGTTTTGGGTCACAAAATTCATCAGAGTAAAACTATGAGCCATTCATTTCCGTGGTTACACAAAGTAAAAGGTACCGTACTGCAAAACGAAATTCTAGCACCATACACTTCAATTAAGATTGGCGGTCCAGCAGATGTGTTGATTTTCCCTGAAGATCTTCGCGACCTTCAAACAATTTTGAAACACAAAGGTCCCCAGCCAGTTTTCATTCTTGGTGAGGGAACAAATTTGCTTATTGGCGACAGGGGAATCCGAGGAGTGGTCATATCTTTAAAAAATTGCTTTAAGGAAATCAAACGGCCTCTTTTCTTCCGAAAAGAAACTGGAAATCGCAGGGCAGTTATCAAAGCGGGGGCTGGCGTAAAGATGTCTTACCTTGCCAAAAATGCAGCTCGTTATTCGCTTAAAGGTATAGAACATCTGGTAGGTATTCCCGGATCTTTGGGAGGAGCCATCGTCATGAATGCCGGAGCGGAAAGAACCGAAACGGGGCAAGTGCTTCGCAGCGTAACCCGGCTAACTTCGGATGGAAAAATTCAGACTCTGCAACGCGAACAGTTGACCTTCGAATACAGAAAAACCATTTTCCCGGATGGCGACGGAATCATTATTGAGGCAGAGCTGGAGCTTGAAGAAGGAGATCGCAATGAAATCCAAAATGCAATGGATCAACATCTTTCAAGGAGATCACAAACACAGCCACTTACAGTCCCCAACTCAGGATCTGTATTCAAAAATCCTGATGGAGACACTGCTGGAAGGTTGATCGAGTCCATAGGTCTCAAAGGGCTGACTGTCGGCAATGCAGGTGTATCGATTAAACACGCAAACTTTATTGTAAATAAGGGAGGCGCAACGGCAAAAGACGTAGCCTGTTTGATTGAAAATATCCAAAAAGAAGTTAAGGAAAAAACTGGTATTGAATTGCAAACTGAAATTGTTAGCGCAGGCGAATGACCTGGAGGAAAAATAATATTAAATCGGTCCGCAAACAAAGGTCACCCCTCCTTCCTTTGTTCTCCGGTCCTTTTGGCCAAGGGCCGGGGCGGACCTGTTTAAACAGAGTACGTAAGAAGACTGTTGAAGAATTTAGATAATAAAACCATTGGAGTACTCATGGGAGGACTCTCTCCTGAGAAAGAGGTCTCAATCGTTACCGGAAACTCGGTGCTTGAGGCCATTAACAGGAAAGGATTGACAGCTTTGCCAGTTCACGTTGACCACAATATAGGAGAAACGCTCCAGTCAAATCCGATCGATCTGGCCTTTCTGGCTTTGCACGGGACATTTGGGGAAGACGGATGCATTCAAGGCTTGCTTGAGTATTTCAAAATTCCTTATACAGGAGCAGGAGTGATGGGAAGTGCCCTAGCCTATGACAAACTAAAGTCCAAGGAGATCCTGAAGTTTCACGGGATTCCAACAGCCGACTATGAAGTGTTCTATAAAAACCAGGATAACTCTCGTAGTCTGACTCTTCCTGTTGTCGTCAAGCCAAACAACCAGGGATCAAGCCTGGGAGTAACCATAGTAAAAACCGAAGACCAGTGGGAACCGGCTTTAAAAAATGCATTCTCATATTCTGAAGAAGTAATTGTAGAAAAGTTTATTGACGGCAAGCTACTGGCAATAGGAATGAATGAAAAGAGGCCCATGCCAATTGTTCATATCCGACCCAAGTCAGGGTTTTATGATTATGAGGCAAAGTACACTGCAGGAAAAACCGAATACATATGCCCGGCGGATATTACGGAAGACGAGGCAGAAAAATGCAGACGTACAGCAATAAAAGTATTTCAGGTATTAAGAGGCAGAGGGTTCCCTCGTGTGGACGTTATTCTGGATGACCAGGGAACTCCACAGGTGTTGGAGATGAATACCATTCCCGGGTTGACTCCTACCAGTCTTCTACCGATGTCAGCACAAAAAATGGGTCTTGAGTTTGATGATTTGGTAATTGAAATATTAAAAACCGCTCAACTTGATTACATGGAATAACCATGGATTTTGCTATAGCTGGACAAAAGAGTCCTTCCGCTGCATGGTCGGATCTTCGCGCTGAAAGAAAGAAAAAACACAAGCGTGGAGGTGACTTGCAAAAGAAGGCACCTTCGAAAACTTCGAGCCATGATTTTTCCTGGGCAAGAATAATCTTTGAACTGGCTTCAAAACTATTCCTGGCTGGAGTTGTCGTTTATTTATGTTACGCCAGCTATCAGTTTATGATTTCAGACCCAAGGTTTGAGATAGCAAATGTGACTTTCAATGGTCAACAAGAACTGAAGGATGAACAGCTCTTGGAATGGTTGGGCCCAATCCATGGAGAAAACCTGTTCACCTATGATCTACCTGGAGCATCTGAAAGGCTGGCGGAGCATCCCTGGGTGCTTTCAGCTTCCGTACAGAGAAAATTTCCCCAGGAAATTAAAGTCGAATTGACTGAACGAGTGCCTTATGCCCGTATCAAATTTGAAAAGATATATTTGATGGACAATTTTGGAGTGATTCTTTCTGAAGAAAAACCGGAATATAAACATCTTCCCCTAATTGTCCAATCAACCAGAGGAGCGAAACCAGAAAATTTTTCAGGAGACAAGGTCATTCAAAGTCTCAAAACCATGCATTACTTTAACAAACTTTCTTTTTTTAAAAATAACCCTTTGGACATAGCCGAAATAAGAGGCCAGTCCAGAATCATGTTTTTCACACACAACAGAGATCTTCAAATTCATATGTCCATGGAATCGTTAACAGAAGGATTTAAGAAATTCATGCTTGTCCTGGATACTTTAGAGGATGACAGCACGAAGATCCAAAAGATTGATCTGTCTTTCAAGGATCAGGTAGTGGTCCGTGATCGAACCTCAATCAACTCAACATCCATGAATCGACAAACCAACTAGGAGGAAACTGGACGCATGGCCAAAAAAAGTAATTATATAGTCGGACTGGATATTGGAACGACCAAAATCTGCTGCATCATTGGTGAAGTCGTTGATGATGAAAAAATAGATATCATAGGACTGGGCCAATATCCATCAAGAGGCTTGCGTAAGGGAGTGGTCGTTAACATTGACAGCACAGTAGAGTCTATAAAAAGTGCTGTTGAAGAAGCCGAATTGATGGCCGGATGTGAAATCGACTCTGTTTTTGTGGGTATAGCCGGAGGCCACATTAACAGCATGAACAGCCATGGAATCATCGCTGTTAAAGGAAAAGAAATCACGCAAAAAGATATTGATCGTGTTATCGAAGCAGCCAAGGCCATTGCTATCCCTCTGGACAGAGAAGTCATCCACGTCCTTCCCCAGGAATATATTGTCGACAATCAGGACGGAATTAAAACTCCGTTGGGAATGGCAGGGGTGAGACTTGAAGCCAAAGTTCATATTGTCACCGCCGCTGTGACTTCCGCCCAGAACATTGTCAAATGCGTTAACAAGGCTGGCCTGGGAGTTCAAGACATTGTCCTTGAACAGCTAGCTTCCAGCGAGTCTGTATTATCTCAAGATGAAAGAGAGCTTGGCGTTGCAATGATTGACATTGGTGGTGGAACTTCTGATCTGGCAATTTTTTATCAGGGTGCCATCAAACATACTTCCGTACTGACTATAGCCGGTGCTCAAATGACAAACGACATTGCTATTGGCCTTCGCACTCCAAACAATGAAGCGGAAAAAATAAAGCATTCTTATGGATGCGCCTATCCGCCTCTGGTTCAGGAAGATGAAAATATTGAGGCCCCCAGTGTCGGGGGACGTGAGCCACGAACCGTTCCAAGGCAAATTCTAAGTGAAATTATTGAGGCCAGAACACGAGAAATGTTTGAACTGTTAGACCATGAGATAAGTGAATCAGGTTACAGGGAAATCATTTCTTCAGGCATTGTCCTGACAGGAGGAGCATCAAGCATGCAGGGAATGGCTGAATTGGCTGAGGATGTTTTTCAAACTCCTGTTCGTGTGGGAACGCCTATCGGTCTCGGAGGATTAATGGATGTCGTGAACAATCCCATGTACGCGACTTCCACAGGGTTGATCCAGTATGGTTCTAAAAGGTTTAAATCAGGAGCAAACCGGGAACTTCAGGGAAGAAACCTGTTTGATAAAATTTTTACACGTATGAAAGATTGGGCAGATGAATTTTTTTAAAACCGGAGGATACAATGAGTTTAATAGAGTTTGATAACGAAAACGATTACTCGGCAACAATCAAGGTCGTTGGTATAGGTGGTGGTGGCAATAATGCTGTCAACTCCATGGTTCGGGATAACATCCGGGGCGTGGAGTTCATTATCGCCAACACAGATTTGCAAACGCTTGAAAAATCTGAGTGCTCGGGGAAAATTCAAATTGGCGGAGAATTGACCCGCGGCCTGGGTGCTGGCTCCAACCCGGAAATTGGCAGAGATGCTGCTGAAGAAAGCGAAGCCAATATTCGTGAGATGTTGGAAGGAGCAGACATGGTATTCATCACTGCCGGAATGGGAGGCGGTACAGGAACAGGAGCCGCCCCTATCGTTTCTCGTATCGCAAAAGAAGTGGGTGCGTTGACTGTCGGCGTAGTCACAAAGCCTTTTGCCTTTGAAGGGAAAAGGCGAATGAGACAGGCTGAAGAAGGAATACTGGAACTCAAGGATGCGGTTGATACCTTGATCGTCATTCCCAACCAAAAGCTTCTCAGCTATGTTGGCAAACAAACTTCATTCACTGGCGCCTTTGCAATGGTGGATGATGTTTTGAAACAAGCCGTATGCAGCATATCGGACCTGATAGTAATACCAGGGCTTATCAATCTCGATTTCGCTGATGTTAAATGCATTATGGGAAGCATGGGAAAAGCCTTGATGGGAAGTGGTACAGCTACTGGAGAAACCAGGGCTGTCGAAGCTGCCCAGAAAGCGATCTCCAGCCCATTGCTGGATGAAGCAACCGTTGATGGAGCAAAAGGCATTTTGATCAATATCACCGGTGGCGAAGATCTCACCCTGCTTGAAGTTAACGAAGCTTCCATGATGGTCCAGGAGAATGCTCATGAAGATGCCCATATTATTTTCGGAGCAGTGATTGACAAACAAATGGAAGGAGAAATGAGAGTAACCGTTATCGCCACAGGTTTTGAGGAGGAATCAACAATCAAGGTTGAGGAAAGAACTCCCTTGAAACAAGTGGTTGGTGGAGAGACTTTACCCAATGAAGACTCTGGCACAACTTCCTACAAACACTTAAAATCTCTGGCAACATCCATTAAGGAAGAAAACCCGGACCCTGGAAGTCTTACAGCAAACTTTGACATCCCAACATTTCTCCGTAAACACGCAGATTAATCAATGTTCGATTACCGGCGGGCTTTAGCCCGCCGGCGGAGAACCGTTTTCAAATTAAAGGTTGGCTTTTTTATATAAATGGAATAAAACTCAAGTCAGCTTATCTGCCATTGACCTTCCAGTTATAATCCAGATAAGAAATTTTCATCCTGCTACTTTCTAAAATCTTTTTTTCCTTTTCCAAAGTATACTTACTGATATATTTTAAAACTCCTCCATGTCCTTTAAAATCATCTTTAAACCATTTGAATATTGATGACAGGTAAACCCTCTTCTCCTTTTCGTCTAGTTTCATCCCTTTTTCCCGGGATAGCAGAAATTTTCTCATTTGGTCGTCTAACTGATCATTCAGTTTTTCAGCAGCGTAAGCCTCCATACGAAGATCAGGACAACTCACTGAAGCACAGACAATAGCGACATGAATACGAGGCTCTTTCATTTTCCTTAAAATTTCGTGCTCAATATCGTTGAGAGTAAGTTCTTTCCCCCCCACAATTCCTGCCTTGCGTCCCCAAACAGGTTTAAAAAAATTCCCAATATCTTTTATACTTTCTACGGGATAATGATCGACAATCATTTTCACAGCAAGAATGTTATAAGTATTGATCCAGAAAGCCAATTTGGATTGGTCGGATTCCAAATTCCCCATAGAGTAAGTCTTCAGCTTGGAAACCACTCTTGAAAAAACAGGGTCGTTTTTCAAGCTGGCGTAATCAACTGCATTGATCAAAATACCGTCCACCACCTTTGGGGCAACATGTTTTTTGACCAGCGCATCCCAATCAGAAAAATCATTAGCATTACTATCAGAGGAAAAATTGAAAGCAAGAAATATTCCCAATGCCACAGATAGAAGGAGTCGAGCAAAAATTCCATGTCTCATGATACAAACCTCATTTCGCAAAAATAAAGCAAACATAAATTTGTTATTTTAGTATACTCCCAAAGCGTTTCCTTACAAATAGACTCAGTTTTAAAGAAAACCATCCAATAAAATCTGAAGTCATTTGACCACTACTCTTTCAAAACTCATTCACTTATAAATGAAAAAAAACTTCTTATATATTTCCGATCTTGACGGCACATTGTTATGTCCTGACAGCTCGTTTCCTGATGACTACAAAAAACGGCTCAACCGATTAATTGATATGGGGCTGCTTTTTACCATTGCCACTGCTCGAAATTATGATTCTGCCCATCCTATTCTAAAAGGTTTGAACATTAATTTACCGGTCATATTATTTAATGGAGTTTATCTAGCCGAGTTCAGCACTGGTCGCATTCTAGAGCACTCCGACTATATTGATAAAGAAGTTGTCCAAAGCATGCTGGAACTCGCATTGCCTCAGGGTATTGACCCTTTCATTTATACGCTTGGAGAAAAACACCAGCTTTATTACCTCAATGCAACCAATCCTGGTTCCCAGGCTTATGTAAAGAGTCTTGAGGGAGATGGTAGACTTTGCCAGGTTCCAAGTTTTAATTTCCATGAAGAGGAAAATGTTTCTGGCTTTTTGTTGATCGACACATATGAACGTCTGGAACCTGTCTATCAATCACTCGATGAAAAACATTTTGACCACCTCAATCTATACTTTGCAGAAGATGTATCCATGAAAGGTTATTACTGGCTTCAGTCCTTCCATCAAGAAGCCAGCAAAGGAAATATGATGAAAATTCTTGCAAAAAAGAGAAATATTCCTTTGGAGCAGATTGTTGTGTTTGGGGATTATTTAAATGATCTGGATATGTTTCAAATTGCTGGTCACTCAATAGCAATGGAAAACGCTCTGCCGGAGGTCAAGAAATCAGCCAATGAAATAATAGGAAATAACGCCGAGGGTGCCGTCCTGCACTATCTAGAATCTATATGGCTTGAAAAATGAAGTCATTCAAATTAGACTGACATATAAACAATTAACAACAGAAGTAACCAATTTAAATATAATCATGTCTGATACCGAACAACCACAAGAACCTGGGAAAACAGTTTATGAACGAGACAAAACTGCTAAAGAAAGGCAGCCTGTAACAGGTAGTTCTAAAGGCCCAATAAAACCCAAACCAAAAATTAAGAAAGCCTTTGTTCCCACCAAGAAAACCTTCACCACAGACAAACCCATGGAGCACAGGGTCCGAAACATCCGCATGACATCCCTGGAGTCCGCAAAAATGATCTGGGAAACCCTTGTTGAATATCAGGATGAGCTAGCAAAACAGGAAATGGACGATCCTGACAAGGCTTATCATGACTGGGAAAAAATGGAGAAATTTTTTATTCGTCTCTCAAAAAAATATAGTGCTTGCATAAGCAAAACTCTGGGGGGATCACTGGGCTGGGTTTACAAAGATATGGAAATAGCCTCGCAAACTATGAACCAGGAATTGATAGACAATATTATGAAGGCAGAGAAATTCAAGATTCCTGAACCTATTAAAACGAAGCTGGGGTTTCATATCATCATGATTTGCGAGAGCCAGATTCATAGCCCACGCGAAAAAATTGTTGTGGAAGAAAAGCCGCCGCTGTTTTGAGTTCTCTCTATTCACTCCCCCAAAAAGAACTGTTGTATCATTGAAACAACATATTCCTGCTGGGCTTGGTTCACTTCATGAGATATAGGAAGCGCCAAAGTTTCCCTGGCTGCTTTTTCTGATTCAGGAAAATCTCCATCTTTATAGTTTAGTGACTTGAAGCAGTCTTGAAGATGAAGAGGTATGGGATAATATATCTCACAACCTATCCGCTTTTCATTAAGAAATGCTCTAAGCTCATCCCTGCGGTTTCCCACTCGAATTACATATTGATTATAGACATGTCTCGGAAACACTTCAGGAGGAAGTTGAATAAACGGGGTTAAGGCTGCATTTTTAAATAATTGATTATAGGTTTGCGCATTTTTTCTTCTTTTCTCAGTCCAGCCCTCCAAATAACCCAGTTTTGCAGACACAACATCTGCCTGAAGAGCATCCAGCCGGAAATTACCTCCCATCATCTTATGGTAATATTTCGGCTCCGAACCATGCACCCTGTGAATCTTCAGCTTCTCATAAAGTTCTTTTGAATTCGTGGTGACCAGCCCACCATCACCAAAACCACCCAGGTTTTTCGCAGGGAAAAACGAAAAACACCCCATATCCCCCATCGAACCTGCCGGTTTACCCTTGTATTCAGAACCAATCGCCTGAGCAGCATCTTCAATTACAGCCAAACCCTTTTGCTCTGCCAATTGAAGGACCGGTTCCATATCCGAACATTGTCCATAGAGATGCACCGGGATGATAGCTTTGGTATTAGGAGTAATACAACGCTCAATATGTTCGGGCTTAATATTAAAAGTAATATCATTGATATCAACAAAAACCGGCTTAGCTCCAGCACGAACAATTGAACCTGCTGTCGCAAAAAATGTATATGGCGTAGTGATCACTTCATCTCCAGGGCCTACACCCAATGCCATCAACGCAATCAATAATGCATCGGTGCCGGAAGAAACCCCTACAGAATATTTTGTCTGACAATATTCTGCCATTCTCTCTTCCAAACGTAAGACTTTTGGCCCAAGGATAAAATATCCGGATCGAATCGTTTCCGACATTTCCTTTTCCACATCATTCAATATCTCGTGATATGACGCAGCAATATCAAGCAAACGTACTTCTTTAACGAGTTCAGGAGGAGTATCCAGTTTTTCCTGCAACTGCTCTGGAGTCAGAACCTCTACATTTAAACCGGAAAAGCTTTCAGGAGAAAGCGTGACCACAGCATCTAAACCGCAAGTATCCACAAGGCGGGACAACAAGACTTTCGCAAATGGTTTTTCAGACTCCAGTGCCAGATTGATATCATGAGCAGTAGGGGTCAAGACAGACAGGTCCTGCAAAAGAGATTGAACTTCACGTTTTCCGGCCTCCTCCAAAATTACCGGAATAGAAGTGGATGCGATCCAGCCCCTGCAAGTCTTTTGACTACAAAGGTTTAGCACAGTATCCGGAATGTTTTTCAATGCCTGAATCAGGCAGTCAGAATCTAAAAGTATCTGCATGGGCTAATTTAAGTTTTGATAGATTAATTTGGAAGATATTTTTGGGGGCCAATGACTCAGGTCCTTGTATTCTAGTCTCGTCTTTTATTTAACCTGCGAGGAATATATTAAAATAGTTGAAGAGTAAATAGTTAAAATTGAATATCCTGACCTAGCTTTTCACGAAGAATGATCTCTGCTGGAGTGTAGTACTTTTTATTCACATTGCATTTTTTGCAAGAGGGAACAAGATTGCCCCGCCGGCTCTTTCCTCCCCGGGAAATGGGAACAATATGGTCCATCGTCAATTCTTCTGAAGGAAACCGGCCTCCGCAATAATGACAAACACCTGCCTGGATTTTCTCTTGCCACCACTGTGATTGGCGAAGCTTACGAGCCTTTGCTTTTTCTATCTTGAATTGTTGGTGATCCATATTTATTAGTCTTTGGTTTTTTCTGCCCAACTCGGATCAATCATCAATCTAGGCTGCCAATTATTTCTTACAGCTCTAACTGTTCCTTTTTGGCTTCCTTTGGGATACCAGTGAATGTCTCCCATGTCAAACTCAAAGCCAAGTGCCGCAGATAATCGTGTTTTACTGGTCCAAAAACAAGATCCATAGCTGAATTCAAAAATCGGATCTATATGTAGAATAAAAGTCTTCCCTCTTGATTGAAAAGGTTTGGCAATCTCATAGAGACTTTGGATTTCAAGCCGACTTGGCAAACGCCAGTCCTCATACCCGCCAAGTTTTTCCTGATTGAGTTTTCCAATATATTCCTGCGCATCATACCAGCTGATATTATTGCCTGTTTCTACATAAGCATAGCTCTCTTGCCAGACCAAACCCGTCTGCACATCTTTTATTGTTTTATTTCCATTTTCTACAAATCGTTGTCCCATGACTATATCCAAAAGTAGCATTATAGCAGAATTTATCTGCCCATCTTCAAGCCTGCATCCTCATGATAAAAAAAATAAATCACTTATTTACAATCAGTTCCCCTTCAAATCGCTCCCTGACCAAACTATGAATAACAGGCTACATGGAATGACAAGTTCCGCATAGCAATAAAATAACTTGCAATCTGGCAACCTTTACCCAACATTGTAAGAGTATTCTAATAAACTGGGAATATTAATAACCGGCATACTAACATCGAAGCCGGAAATGAATTCCAAAAAATCAAAGTTTCGAACACATCAAAATCTTCCTATGAAGACCTCAATTTTATCAAGCCTGAAACATAGTAAGAATTCCAATACTTCTGGCAAAGGTCTCTCTCATATTAGCAATACAGCCTTGTATGCCGTTTCCAGAAATCAATCTACGAAAAGATTAAACAAGATTATTAAAGAAAGCAGGAAGACACAGGAATCACTACATAATAGTGAAGAAAAGTTACATCAAATTAACCATCAGTTATCCTGCATCAGTCAGAGCACATGCTCAGTCATCGGCTATGATTTGTTCAACAACTTGTCCCAAAGCCTAGCTTATGTTTTTGGAGTACGCTATGTCATCATCGGAAAAGTTACCGGAACTGAAAGAGAAAAAGTTAAAACTCTGGCTTTCTGGGATGGGAATAAAATTGCTGAAAACTTTGTTTATGACTTGAAAGGGACTCCATGTGAGAAAGTGGTAAATAGAGGCGTATGCTATTTCCCAAACGTGCAAAAACAATTCCCCGATGATCTATTTCTTGTTGAGAATCACATTATGTCATATCTAGGGGTTCCCATGTTCAATATCGAAAAGCAATTGATCGGACTAGTATCCGTTATGGATGAGAAACATATCCCGCATTATGACCATTACAGTTCCATCCTTAATATTTTCGCCGCCCGATGCGCAAGCGAATTGGAGCGTTTGAATGCAGAAGCCCAACTTGAATCTAAAGTTCAGGAACTGAAAAAAAGTAATCAGGCTCTGAAAGATTTCATATCCCTGGCCTCTCATGACTTGCGAGGACCCGCATGTAAGATTGCTCAATTTGGAAAGCTGTTGTCTGAAAAAGTTGACTGTCTCGAACCAGAATCAAAAGAGTGCCTGATGCGAATGCAAAATTCTGCATTCAGGTTGCAGGAACTCATTAAAGATCTTCAGGTTTTTTCACAAGCCGCCATTACGACTGAACTTTCTAAAAAAATTAATCTGGAAAAAGTTTTTAATGAAATAATCATGGATCTGGGTTTATTACCTCTCAAGAATGATGGACATATTCTTGTAGATCAGCTTCCTACTATCGAAGGAGACCTTGATCAGATCCGACTGCTATTTCAAAATCTCCTGTCCAACGCTATTAAATTCCACAGTCCAGGCAAACTTCAAAAAGTTAAAATTTATAGCCACCCCAGCGGACAAAACCAATGGGAAGTTTCTGTCAAGGATCAGGGAATTGGCTTCGATGAAAAATACAAGGACCGTATTTTCCGACCATTTGAAAGACTTCACGGCAAAAATGACTACGAAGGAACTGGAATGGGACTCGCTATTTGCCAGAAAATCGCAGAAAACCATGGAGGAAATATTCTGGTTCAAAGCGAACCCGGACATGGCTCTTGTTTCACCGTAGTTTTACCGACCACCCACAGTGAAATTTAGGAAGATTTTCGCTCACAACCATCAGCGACTTTCCGGCTGAAAACTGTAGCCACATTCAGGAATTTCCTCAATATCTTCTTTGCTTGAAGGAAAACGATGGCAAATAAAAGGTTTTTGGGGACTGTCATGAACACGGCACTTGTTATCCTGAGTCAATTCGCTACAAGGAAGGTCCATAGAATAATATAGCTGATTTCTCTTTTCATCAGAACCAACAACCCGAATTCCCCTGAAGGACAAATAAAGTTCAAGCTCTTTCAGGCTGCCATGCTGCTGAATTGTAATGTCTCTCACAACGGTCATATTGACCGTCTTACAACATTCACCACAAGAATGACATTCACCCGTTCGCGGAGTACCCCCGCCGGTAAATTGTAATAGAGTTTTACTGTTAGCAACCATATTCTCGGCTCAATAAATTATCGCACGCTGCCTCTGCGGCGAGCAGAGGATTTTTTTGCCAAATGTTCTACTGTCACTGTAGTGTGAATTCCTCCACGAACATTGAATTCACCTATAATTTTCATCTTTCTAGGACGACATGCCGCTACAAGGTCATCTAAAATGAGATTAGTCACTTTTTCATGAAACCCGCCTTCATTCCTGTAGGACACCAGGTAAATTTTCAGAGATTTTAATTCCAGGCATAATTTGTCAGGCACATAACTGATATGAAGGATGGCAAAGTCAGGTTGCCCAGTTTTTGGACACAAACAGGTAAACTCAGGGCACTCCATTTCAATAATATAATCCCTTTCCGGAAATGGATTCGGAAACGTTTCTATCTGTAAAACCTCTTTTTTATTAGTCTTTTTCATAATATTGGTATTTTTTTCACTTTTTTTGAGGGTAGACCTTGCTTTTTAAGATTCAGGTTTTATATATTGTCAGCACTCACACCTTTAGAGTGCCAAGCTAATAATACCTCTAGCCAAACCTCTTCTAGCCAAGAGAACAAGGCATTAAATTTCAATAGGTTAATAGTTTTTAGGCAGATTTGCGTACATTTAGTTTTTTATTTTAATTAGAGTTTAACATTATTTCAAGGAGTCCATATGAAAATCCAACCATTGCATGACCGTATTCTGGTTCAACCCATTCTGGAAAAAGAAGTTCGAAAAGGAGGAATCATCATTCCTGACTCTGCCAAGGAAAAACCTATCGAAGGGCGTGTAAAAGCAGTTGGCAAAGGCAAAGTGGGCGATGACGGCAAGCCAGTCAAGCTGGAAGTAAAAGTTGGCGACAAAGTCCTTTACAGCAAGTATGGCGGGACAGAAATCAAATATGATGGTGAAGATTTCCTGTTGATGCGCGAAGACGATGTATTGGCAATCGTAAGCTAAATTTCCATACCAATTCATATAACGAACAAATCATTCACATCTCTTAGAAATAAGGAGAATTACTTTTATGGCTAAACAAATTGCATATGATGAAAATGCCAGACATAAGATACTGGCCGGAGTTAATCAACTGGCAAATACTGTAAAAATTACTCTGGGCCCCAAAGGGCGCAATGTAGTTATTGATAAAAAGTTTGGATCCCCCACCATCACAAAAGATGGTGTTACGGTTGCCAAGGAAATTGAACTGGAAGACCCATTTGAAAATATGGGAGCGCAAATGGTTAATGAAGTAGCCAGCAAGACCAGTGACAACGCAGGTGACGGAACGACCACAGCTACTGTTCTGGCCCAAGCTATTTTTCGTGAAGGAATGAAAAACGTCACTGCTGGTGCAAACCCGATGGACATCAAACGCGGCATTGAAGAGGCCGTTAGTATCATTGTTCCTGAAATCCAGAAGTTAGCTAAACCCACCAAGGATAAAAAGGAAATCGCACAGGTTGGAACTGTTTCTGCCAATCAGGATAAAGCCATCGGACAAATTATTTCCGAAGCTATGGACAAGGTAGGAAAAGACGGTGTTATCACCGTTGAAGAAGCCAAAAGCATGGACACTTCCCTGGAAATCGTTGAGGGAATGCAGTTTGACCGTGGTTATCTTTCCCCTTATTTCGTGACCGATGCAGAGCGTATGGAAGCGGTTCTGGAAGATTGCTACATACTGCTTCACGAGAAAAAGATTGCCAATATGAAAGATCTTCTTCCCTTGCTGGAAAAGGTTGCTAAAGGCGGCAAGCCCCTTCTTATCCTGGCTGAGGATGTTGAAGGTGAAGCACTGGCTACCCTCGTGGTCAATAAACTGCGTGGCACATTGAATGTCTCTGCTGTCAAGGCACCTGGATTCGGTGATCGCAGAAAAGACATGCTCAATGACATAGCTATCCTGACCGGTGGAAAAGTGATCACCGAAGATATCGGTGTTTCTCTAGACAGTGTTGACCTGGCGGACCTGGGTCGTGCCAAGCGCATTACCATTGACAAAGAAAACACAGTGATC
Organism: uncultured Nitrospina sp.; assembly: GCA_964344595.1. Lineage (GTDB taxonomy): Bacteria > Nitrospinota > Nitrospinia > Nitrospinales > VA-1 > LS-NOB. The sequence continues at coordinate 50,513 of CAYFNV010000018.1, forward strand.
GTTGATGGTAAAGGTAAAGCCTCAGATATCCAGGCACGGGTAAAACAGATCCGTAACCAGATCGAAGAAACCAGTTCAGATTATGACCGTGAAAAACTCCAGGAACGTTTGGCTAAACTGGTGGGTGGCGTAGCCATCATCAAGGTTGGTGCAGCGACTGAGATGGAAATGAAAGAAAAGAAAGCCCGCGTTGAAGACGCCCTGCATGCTACTCGTGCTGCAGTAGAAGAGGGAATCATCCCCGGCGGCGGCGTGGCTTTCATGCGTTGTCTCTCATCTCTGGATAAAATCAAAGGTGACCACGATTTTAAACTGGGTGTACAAATCATCCGCAGGGCTCTGGAAGAGCCTCTACGACAGATCGCTACCAATGCAGGAGAAGAAGGTACCGTGGTTTGCGAAAAAGTGAAAACTTTGAAAGGCAACGAAGGTTTCGATGCTAAAAACCATAAGTACACTGATATGATTAAAGCTGGAATCATGGATCCTGCAAAAGTTGCGCGTACTGCATTGCAAAATGCTGCCAGCATCTCCGGTCTGCTTTTGACCACTGAAGCAATGATCACAGATCTACCCGAAGAAAAAGATGACCACGCTGGCCACGCTCATGGTGGCGGTGGTGGAATGGGTGGTATGGGAGGAATGGGCGGTATGGGTGGCATGCCAGGGATGATGTAATCTCATCTTTCCATTGTAAGAAAAACCTTAAGCCGGCTCCCCTCTATGGGGGAGCCGGTTTTTTTGTCCTGTTGACAGTCTATTGTTTTAGCAATATCATCAAGGTCATCCGGGCCACACAGGCGGGGAATGGGACGCCAGCTAAACAGACCTATTACACTGTTGCCCACCAGAAAAAGTAAATACTAATTGACCCCGCACTTAGTGAACAAGAGACTCCATGGCTGGTTCTATAAAAAAAGTCCTCGGAATGATTCTTGCCGGTGGTGAGGGCAGCCGACTATACCCACTTACCCAGCAACGCGCAAAACCCGCTGTACCTTTTGGAGGCAAATATCGACTGATTGATTTCGCCTTGAGCAATTTTATCAATTCCAGAATATATTCTATTTACGTTCTAACCCAATTCAAGTCACAGTCCCTGGCCGAACATTTGCAGGAAAGCTGGCGCTTCAGTTCAATACTTCGCGACCATTTTATTCTTCCTGTTCCGGCACAAAAACGTACAGGAGACAGTTGGTATCGGGGAACAGCCGATGCAATTTATCAAAACATAAATTTGATTGAGGATGGTGACTTCGATCTTATTGCAGTTTTTGGTGCTGACCATATCTACCGCATGGACTTGCAACAAATGATAGATTTTCATATTAGAAAGCGGGCAGATATTACGATCTCTGCCCTACCCGTTCCCCTTAAAGAGGCTACCTCTTTCGGAGTGATCCAGGTGCAGGAAAAACAGCGGGTCACAGGGTTTAAAGAAAAGCCAAAGCGCCCGAAACCCATCCCTGGAAAACCGAATGAAGCCTTTGCTTCAATGGGAAACTATCTATTCAATAAAGACGTATTAATTGAAATGCTTTACGATGATGCGGCGGATGTAGACTCTTCTCACGATTTCGGCAAGGATATCCTTCCACGGGTATTCAATAAGTCTCGCGTTTTTGCATATGATTTTCGCAGAAACCGGATTCCTGGTATCACCCGAAAAGAAATTGGATATTGGAGAGATGTTGGTACGATAAAAGCATTTTGGGAAGCAAATATGGACTTAAGGAACATCAAACCTGAGTTCAACCTCTATAACAAAAACTGGCCGATCAAAACTGCAAGTTACGGAACTCCACCCGCTAAATTCGTCTTTAATGAAGACGGGCGCCGTGGTCAGGCCGTCAACAGCATCGTTGCCGAAGGAAGTATTATAAGCGGAGGAATTGTTCAGGACTCCGTCATCGGACGTGAAGTCAGTATTGATAGTGGAGCAGCAGTTATCAATTCCCTATTGATGGACAGGGTTAAAGTTGGCAAAAACTGTAAAATCAATATGGCTATCATCGATAAGGATGTTGAAGTGCCACCAGACACCACGATGGGGTATGATCTGGAACAAGATAAAAAACGTTTTTTCGTTGATGAGGAGTCACATATCATTGTCATTCCCAAAGGCTTCAAGTTTTCCTGATTTCCAACCATTACCACCTTATGACCCGAACCGGTATCGACTATTTACTCTCCCAGCCTGAAAAATATTTAACGGGTAATACGGTAGGGCTGATCGTCAACCACACCAGCCTGGCTGGCGATGGTAAACATTCTATCTACCACTTTAAATCCCACCCTTCATTCAACCTGCATACTTTATTCGCCCCTGAACATGGCCTGTATGGCACAGCTCAGGACATGATACATATCTCCGATGAGATCGATCCTCTTTCAGGCCTTAACATAAAAAGCCTGTATGGAAAAAATGAAACTTCCCTGACTCCAGATCCGGTATTGTTGGATGGAATTGACAATCTTATTTTCGATATTCAGGATGTCGGCTCGCGTTACTACACATTTATTTACACGATGGCTAACTGCATGACCATCTGCCAGAAGGCTGGGGTAAGAATGGTAGTTTGCGACCGCCCTAACCCCATAAACGGTATTTCGATTGAGGGCAATCTGGTAGGAGATTCCTGGCGTTCTTTTGTGGGACAATATCCCCTGCCCAACCGGCATGGAATGACTGCAGGAGAGCTGGCCATCCTGTTCAATGAATATTTTGAAATTCATTGCGACCTGAAAGTTGTACCCATGACCGGGTGGAACCGCGAGATGTGGTTCGACCAGACAGGTTTGGTCTGGACACCGCCCTCACCCAATATGCCAACCCTGTCAACAGCCACCGTTTATCCAGGAATGTGTTTGATTGAAGGAACCCAGCTTTCAGAAGGACGAGGTACCACCCTCCCCTTTGAACAAATCGGTGCTCCATTTATTGACCCGCATAAACTGGCTGCTCGACTTGAAAAAGATTTGAAACTCTTGCCGGGTGTGTTTTTCCGCCCACAATACTTCAAACCCATGTTTCAAAAACATGCCGGGGAAGTTTGCGCCGGACTCCAGTTCCATGTCACTGACAGGGATAAATTCAAACCCCTGTTCACAACCATCGCATTGCTTCGCGCCCTTGCTGAAATGTACCCGGAGCAATTGCAGTGGAGAACCGAGCCGTATGAGTATGTCAGCGACCGTCTGGCCATTGACCTGCTTTATGGTAATCCTGAATTGCGGGAATCTATTTTTAAATCTGATTTTTCCTTAATCACTATTGAAGAAAGCTGGCAGGAAGAATTGGAGGATTTTGCTAAAATACGAAAAAATCACCTTCTTTATTGAACTCAAGGCATACCGAACAACAAGCTTCAAAAAGAAAAATATATTTCCCCTCAAATCAAAAAAATATGAGACAATAGGGGGCTTGGAAAAGATTTATTCAAAATACCCTGTCAAAACCCGCCGGCACAAGACCGCCATATCTTTTTGATAAAAAAGGGGTTATTGGATTACCGGGCACCATTTCGCCTATTATTAATTTACCGCAAAGTATTGACAAAACCCGTGTGGGTCACTATATTCCCACCTTGTTTAATGGAATAAATTCATGACTTTAAAGGACAAACTCCTTGCTGATATGAAGGAGGCGCTGAGATCCAAAGATTCGCTCAGGCTCAATACCATCCGCAGTGTAATTTCAGCCATCAAAAACCAGGAAATCAACCTTCGCAAGGAACTGGAGGAGGAAGAGATTTTATCACTGGTAACCCGTGAGGTAAAAAAAAGAAAAGAAGCATCGGCGCTTTTCAAGCAGGGTGAACGTGCGGATTTAATGGAAAAGGAAAATCAGGAACTGGAAATTTTGCAGTCTTATCTGCCCGAACAAATCTCAGAAGAGGATTTACGCAAAAGGATTAAAGAAGTAATCTCAGAAACCGGAGTTGAAAGTATGAAAGACTTTGGCAAAATCATGAAGATTCTGGTTCCTGAGTTCAAGGGTAAAGCGGATAACAGTGTTATCAAAGATATGGCGGGTGAAATTTTAAATTAGTGTTGTCCAACCCTTTAAAAAAATTTTAAACAAGGTCCTGTAAGGCCGGGTTTTTCATAAAGATTTTATTTTGAAAGTTTCAATTCCAGACCATATCGTTGACGAAATTCGCGATCGCGCTGATATTGTTGCGGTGATTTCGGATCATGTCGTGCTCAAAAAAGCTGGCAAAAATTATAAAGGACTTTGCCCGTTCCACTCTGAAAAAACACCATCTTTTTCCGTCAGCCCGGAAAAACGTATATACCACTGCTTTGGTTGTGGCACTGGAGGAAATGTTTTCAAATTCCTCATGGAAATCCAGAGTATTTCATTTCCCGATGCTATCAAGATTCTGGCCGAAAGAACGGGTATTCCCCTTCCACGAAACAATTCAGACCCTTCGACCGACCCCCGACAAAAGGAGAGGGACACTTTAAGAAAAATCAATGAAGCCGCAACAAGATATTTTCAATCTCTTTTAAAAAACCCTGAAGCCGGACTGAGCGCAAGAAATTATTTAACTTCCCGGCATTTTGATACAAAAATTCTGGAGCGTTACCGCGTTGGTTGGGCGGCTCCGTCATGGAGAGGACTGTTGACCCATGTCCAGCAAAAAGGTTCCGTCACACAGGAACAACTCATTAAGTCTGGACTCGTTACTCAAAAAGAAGATAGTTCTTCAGTTTATGACCGTTTTCGTGGTCGGGTTATTTTTCCCATCAAAGACATTCATTCAAACATAATCGGTTTTGGAGGGCGTTCTATCGACAAAGAGAACCAGCCTAAATACCTCAATTCTCCCGAAACCCTTCTCTATCAAAAGAGTGAAACACTTTTTGGCATGGATCAGGCAAAACTGGCGATACGCAAAGAGAATCAGGTCATTCTGGTTGAGGGCTATTTTGACCAGATGCGTGCGGTTCAACATGGTATTGAACATGTTGTGGCCACTTGCGGCACAGCTCTGACACCCAAACAGGCAAGTATTTTGAGAAATCATGCTGAAACCGCTGTGCTGGTTTTCGACTCTGATTCTGCAGGACGTTCTGCTGCTGAAAAGGGGTTTGATATATTGCTTGAACAAGGTTTGAATGTGAAAATCGTTATTCTACCCGAGGGCCAGGACCCCGACTCGTTCATCCATGAACAGGGGACTGAAAGTTTCCTGGAAAAAATACGCAACGCAAAACCTTTCATAGAATCCTATATGGATGCGCTGATTCAGGAGGCACCAAACCGGACTCCTGCAGACAGAATAAAAATGGCGAACCAGATTCTTCCTGTTTTGGCAAAAATCAAAAACACTGTGGAACGAACCACTTGGATGGAAAAACTTGCATCTAAAATAGGTACTGACGACCTAGCTTTTCTAAAAGAATTGAAAAAAGCTTTTGCTCAAAATCAGACCCAAATAGCGGAACCAGAAGATACTGCGAGACCAGTTTTAAATCTGGAGAAGCATTTAGTTCAGCTGATTCTTTCCGATAAGGAAACGGCTCAGGCCATTTTTCTGGAAATAGACCCTGAAGATTTTTCTGATTCGGCCTTGAAAAACATCGCCAAAATTTGTCAGCAAAAAATTGACGATAACCAGGACTTGAAAATTGACCAACTGCTAGACCAGACTGAAGACCCCGAGACCAGGAATGTTTTATCCCGATTAGGACTGGAGTTTAAAAATTTTGACATTCCCATGAGAACCATTAAGGATTGCATCAGCAGATTTAAAGTTGTTCACCTTAAATCAAAAATCAAGATTCTGCGGTTGCAAAGAAATAAAGCTTATGAATCGGGAGAGTTTAAACGGTCAGAGGAACTAAAAGAACAATTGGACAAATTAAATTCAGCCTTAACTCATTGACATATACTTAAAACGCAAACGTGTAATTAGGAGAAACGATGGCAACAATGGAAAAACTCACGCATGTATCAGAAATCAACAAGCTGATATCACTGGGCAAGGAAAAGGGTTATTTGACCTATGAAGAGGTCAATGATGTCCTGCCCTCTGATGTAGTGACCCCGGATCAAATCGACGACCTCATGCACCTTTTTGGTGAAAATGAGATAGACATTGTTGATACCACTCTCAAGGGTGAAAAAGTAGCCGCCGAGAAAGAAGACCGTGCTAAGGAAGAAAGTGCCGATGATTCTCAAACTTCCAAATCTGATTCCGTTTCCATCGATGACCCTGTCCGACTGTATCTCAGGGAGATGGGTACTATCTCACTGCTCACTCGCAAGGGCGAAGTGGAAATTGCCAAAAGAATTGAAGCTGGGCAAAATGAAGTGCTCGCAGCAGTGGCCAGTTGCGCAGTCACTACCCGAGAAATTGTTGCCATGGCTGACCGTGTTAAAAAAGGCGAAATCCGGATTTTCGACCTGATCCAGAGCCCGGAACCAGAGGAGAACAAAGAGCAGTCTGAAAAAGATGAAACTAAAAAATTCCTTAAGAAAGTTAAATCTCTGAACTCAGAATTTAACAAGTTTGAAAAGTTGCAGCAAAAACTAGAGACTGGCAAGTTGTCGGAAAAAATGCAGGCCAAAACATCCGATCAATTACAAAAGCAACAAAAAGATGTTGAAAAAATCATTTCAGGATTGTCTCTCTCACCTGATGAAATGGATCGGGTTATCGAAAAAATTTATGCGATTGCAGCCGAGTATAGGGAAGCAGGAAAAACGGAAAGGGATATCGAAAGGCAACTGGGTGTTTCCCTGGCTGGAGTTAAAAAACTGGCAAAAAACTGGGCCAAACAAAAAAGCGTAAAGGTTCCAAAAGGTAAAGTTGTTACACGAACCCAATATGACAACTTCATAAAACAGGTACAAAGCGGCCGCCGAAAGATAAAAAAAATTGAAAAAGAAACATTAACCAGCAAAGACAGCCTTCTTGCAACTGTAAGGTCCATAGCCCGTGGTCGCGTTAAAGATAAAACCGCTAAACGGGAACTGGCAGAAGCAAACCTCAGGCTCGTGGTCAGTATCGCGAAAAAGTACACCAGCCGGGGACTCCAGTTTCTTGACCTGATCCAGGAAGGCAACATCGGCCTCATGAAAGCAGTGGACAAGTTTGAGTACCAGAGGGGCTATAAGTTTTCAACCTACGCGACCTGGTGGATCCGGCAGGCGATTACCCGCGCTATTGCCGACCAGGCTCGGACGATACGAATTCCGGTACATATGATAGAAACCATCAACAAACTGATCCGGGTATCAAGGCACCTCGTTCAGGAACTCGGACGCGAGCCGACCCCCGACGAAATAGCCGTCAAAATGTATCTGCCGGTGGACAAAGTCCGCAAAGTTCTTAAAATTGCCAAGGAGCCCATTTCCCTTGAGACACCCATCGGAGAAGAAGAAAACAGCCATTTAGGAGACTTCATCGAAGACAAAAAAGTCCTCTCACCCATCGACTCAGTGGTCAAAAAGAACCTCAAAGAGCAAACCCTGAAAGTTCTCTCGACCTTGGCATCACGAGAAGAACGCGTTTTGCGAAAACGGTTCGGCATCGGACTGGATTCGGAGCACACGCTGGAAGAAGTCGGGCAGGATTTTGCAGTCACCCGTGAACGTATCCGGCAAATTGAGGCAAAAGCCCTGCGCAAATTGCGGCACCCAAGCAGAAGTAAGAAGTTACGAAGTTTTATCGAAAGCTGATTGTGTGGGCCTATAGCTCAGTTGGTAGAGCCCCCGGCTCATAACCGGTAGGTCACAGGTTCGAATCCTGTTGGGCCCACCAATAAATATAAGGACTTACGGGATTATCCGTAAGTCCTTTGCTTTTGGGTAGCGTTTGCAGGGTAACAATTGCTGAATATTCTGGGGAAATGGGATATACCGGAATTAGACGGGATTTAGTGGGAAGCATAATTAAGGATAGGTCTTCTTGTGGGAATTTTGAGAGGCTACTACTTTCGCTACTTTTACCGAAAAAACATATTTCCATACCCCCTTTAATATCTGCTGCTGCCAGCAACTCGATCTTATAAAACATTACCTATTTTTTGCCACCTTCGCGTTTAAGAAGCTGGATCATTTTTTTATTACCAGTCTTAATTGCTACGCTTAGGGGAGTGTCATCAAACTTGGTTCTCAAATTAATTTTTGCACCTCTTTTTAGAAGAATTTTCACCACCACTTCATGACCACCGTTTACGGCTCTGTGCAATGGGGTATTTCTGAAATCGTTCTTTGCATTTATTTTAGCTCTTGCTGAAATTAAAATATTCACAATTTCAATATCACCATTTGCCGAAGCAAAATGCAAAGGAGTATCGCCATATTTGGATTCCGCATTTAGGTCCGCACCATTTATGATAAGAATCTTAACTATTTCTTTGTGCCCTTTAATAGCAGCCAAATGCAAGGGAGTATATTCTCCTTTATTCTTCTCATTTATATCTACACCACTGGAAAGCAATCGTTTTACTTCTTCTATATCCCCTTGGCTGGCGTATCTGTGAAGCGGGCTGGTTTCTTCACTTGAGCAAGCTATGGCTAAAATGCCAAATAGGAACAATAACGTCCATTTACGATATGGGTTTTTATCCCTGTTAGAAATCTTTTTATTCCTTCTGTTAATGGGATGAGACTTTCTTAAAACCTCTAGCTTAAAGAAAGACCGAAAGGGCTGTGTTAAATTGATCTTTAATATCCTTCTCAAATTTTTTAATCGGGGACTCACTCAAACCCAATTCCTTAAGAATTTTTGGCCTTATCGGATTGGGAACTGCCTCCCCACTACTCCCAAGTTGCATTTCATCAACCATGCAGTCGGCTGTATGGATTATCTTGGAAACCAAGGGATGGTCCTTCGCTTTTCCTGGCCTATGGTGAAAATACACTGGTTCGTATAGCAATAGTGGCAGACCCCAGCCTTTCAGCAGTTCTCCCCCGACCTTGGCATGACTGGCACCAAAAACTTCCCGTTCGACATCAAACAAATATTCTTTATTTTCTCTGCACCGTTCTAAAATTTGCCCTGCCGCCTCTGGGAACTTTTTATAAATCACAAGACTGCCAATATCATGAAGCATCCCCGCCAGATAATAGCTTTCTAAATGGCTTTCACCATGCCATGCAGCAATAACCTTCGCCGCAACTCCACAAGCAATCGAGTGTTTCCAGAAAAGATCCATATTCACCAGATGCCGGGGAATATCGGGAAATTGTTCCGTTACAGATGTTGCCAGAACCAGCTCCATCAACTGTTCTGTGCCGATAATTCCCAAAGCATGAGTGATCGTTTCGACCTTATTCTGCAGTCCATAAAAAGGGCTGTTGACAATTTTTAACAAACGCGCGGATAGGGCGGGGTCATTCACGATTATTGAGGAAAATTCCTTAAAAGAACTCCTTGGGTCATCAAGCGTTTTCTTCAGCTTGATATAGACATGTGGAGGCGAAGCAACCCATTCTTTAACTGCCTGTTGAATGTCTAACGCCATATAAATCTCCGTTAACCGTGCAATGTAGGATCTTATTATATCTCAAAAAAACCGGAGCCTCTTTCAAGGTCTCGGCGTGGAAGGCAACTAATAAAAAGAAAGTAAATTTTTCAGGTTTTATTGTAAAATAATAGCCTTATGAAGAAGTTCTCCAACATTTATAAAAGGCCCTATTTCGCCTGCGTCTTTTGCGTAATCTATACGGCAGTATCCTTTGGGATTGCCTTGTTCGGCCGTTGATTGTTCAATCAAACTAAACAGGCCATTTCCCCACTTCCTATTTTCCCCGCCAGCTTGACAACTGCCAATCCCGATTTTATTTATAGGGCAGGATAAGGAATATCCTCTCGGCCGAGAGAAATGATTAATATATCATCAACCTCTCACAGAAGGAGTAAATCATGAATCTCGTAACTTTTAACCCAGACCATGTTTTAGACAGGTTTTTCGATACCGACCGTTTTTTTGGATTTCCAAGAGTAACGGGAGATCATTCAGCCATTATGCCCAGAGTCAATGTGATTGAAAAAGACGAAGCGTTTTATCTGGAAGCAGAAACCCCTGGCATGACCGAGAAAGACGTTTCAGTAGAATTTCATGACGGCATACTGACTCTGAAAGGGCATCAGGAAAATAGTTCGCAAAGCGATAAGAATGATTACCGCATCCGCGAATTCAGCAAACAAAACTTTACACGGAGCTTCAGGCTCAGCGAACAGGTTGACACGGAGAAGGTCGAGGCCAAAATGGATCAGGGAATCCTGAAGGTCACGTTACCCAAAAAGGAGCAGGTAAAACCGAAGAAAATCGAGATCAAAGTTGAATCTTGAGTATCCAGACTGCAAAAAACACCCTCCGGCTTGTACGGGGTTCTCCCCCGCATAAGCCGGTCATGTTTTTTTAGGTGATCCTTTCATAAATCTACCTCTCTCTTGAATTTTTCATGCGGCACAAGCCAAACTTGTGGTAAAACATCACCAACTCCATTTTGGCCAAAATCCGTTTAAGAGATCGAACCAATGGACAACCTTAACTTTGGATAAAGAAAAGCATGAAATCTCTCGCATCTGTAACAGATAAAGATATTGAAACCATTAAAATGGCCCTGAATGATTCGATCTCGGACATGAACACTGAACTCAAGCAGGATATATCCCCTGAAAAAAAGAATGGGCTAATAGATTTTAAAGCCAAATATTCCAGGGTATTTGACAAGCTCAAGCAAAGCGGGTCCATTTATGCATTAAGCGAAACCGAACTGGATATAGTTGCGGGAGGATTGAATGACGCAATCGAATTGATTGAGGAAAACCTGACGGATGATTTGACTGAAGAGGAAAGTGAGGAAATCTTGGGATATAAAAATGACTGCCAAAGGCTTGTTGATCTTCTGTCACTTTAAGAAAGTTGATTACCTTAAAAAATTCATGTAGTACCCATAGTAGAACATCCATCCTGTAATACCTGTTCCAGCGACCATACTCAATACCCACCCGATGGGGCTGTCTTTTCTTATGTTTCGCTTGTCTTCGTACATCAGTGCAGCATGAATCATCATACCCATAAAATAAGAGATGGTTAAAAACGAAAGCGCCAGAATAAAGAGCATGAAGCCTGAGAAATCTGAAGTTTGAGTACTCATAAAAAGAATCCGGATTGGGCTATACCAAAAAAAGCGAGGAGTTGGGCTATTCCCAGGACTCCACCAACAATTATCGCCAAAGCTGCAATGACTTTGACCATAACATAAAAAATTTCGCGCCCCGTTTGTTTTTGCTTCCACCAACTGATCGTCAAGGTAAGCACTGCAACCAGTATTGCGGTGATTAAATAATATCGTGGAGACATATTTTTTCAGGAAAAATTATGGTTGGTGTTACCAACTTTTCCGCTCATCCTACTTCTTCCACACGAATCACATTCGTCCAGTTTGGAATACCTACAGGAATTCCTGTGGTGATCACCACTCTATCCCCTTTTTTCACCAGTCTTTTATTTTTCAGCATAGTGATCATTTGATCTATATGAAGTAGCAAATGTCTATCCTCTTCAACCACAAAAGGGACTGCACCACGAACCAGATTTAGAAGACGCGCCCTTTGCTCACTTGAAGTGAACGCAAATATCGGGACCATCGGCTTGGGACAAGCCACCATTTTAGCCGTTCCCCCGGTTACAGTGAACACCACCATAGCCTTGGCGTGTAACAACTCTACCATCCTGTTAGCAGAGTATGTGATACCTTCATTGATCCCGGGGTCTCCCTGGAAAAAACGGCTCCACGGCTCTATGGATCGGGTGCCGGCCAAGTAAGACTCAGTGGTTAACGCCGCCTCAACCATCACCTCCACCGCGGCAACAGCATGTTTGCCAACCGCGGTTTCTCCAGAAAGCATAATCGCATCGGCACAATCCATAACCGCACCGGCCACATCTGAAACTTCTGCACGCGTTGGGCGCGGGTTTTCAATCATTGATTCCAGCATCTGCGTTGCCACAATCACGGGTTTGGAATGTTTTGAGCCTTGCCGTAAAATTTTCTGTTGGACCACAGGAACTTCAGTAAGAGGAATCTCTATCCCCAAGTCTCCACGGGCTACCATGATTCCGTCTGCGGCCACAACAATTTCTTCCAGGTTTTTCACCGCTTGTTTGCGTTCAATCTTTGCAATGACTTCTACCCCTTTTCCCCCTTCTTTCTTAATCAGTGAGCGCAACCGTCTTACATCTTTTGCCGAACCTGTGAAAGACAATGCAACCATATCCACACCTTCCTGAAGACCAAACTTCAGATCGGACTTGTCTTTTGGCGTAATCGGATCTGCACTAAGGAGGGCATCAGGCAGGTTTAAACCTTTATTGTCAGACAAGGTTCCGCCGACCATAATTTCAACTTCTACACGCTGGCCTGAAACAGCTTTCACCACTCCACTTAATTTTCCATCATCAAGATAAATACGATTTCCAACACCAACTTCCTTATGAAAACGCGAATATTGAACATGTATGTGGGAAGAATCTCCCAATTTTTTTTCTGTGGTGAAAACAACTCTCTGACCGCGTTTTAATTTTACTGAACCTTTATCAAATTTTCCGACACGGATTTTGGGTCCCTGAAGATCCAGGAGAATACCCGTATAAGTGTGGCGCTCATTTTCCACTTCTCGAATCCAATGTATCCATTGTCGAACAGTTTCATGTTCTCCATGGGAAAGGTTAAGCCTGAATATATTCACCCCTTTAGCCACCAAACTTCTAATAACTGCTTTACTGCCACTGGCTGGACCCAGGGTTGCAATAATTTTTGTCAATCTCACAGTCATAATCTATCCTTATTTTTTTTAGGGAAAAGCGAATAACTTTCTGGAATATCCCGAAAAGGCATCATCAATAAGTTTTTTAAAGAAACTTCCTCGCTGGTGCGAAACGCGTTAACCCCAATAATAATCCGGGGCTGCGGTTTCTGTGCATCCTGCAGATAGGTCCCCAGGAACCGATCCCAGATAGACAGGTTAAAGCCAAAGTTGGAGTTTGTTTCATTTTTCTCCACCGAATGGTGAATGCGGTGCATGTCAGGCGTTACAATCACAAATCGTAGCAATCGGTCAAGCCCCTGGGGTAAGGTTATATTTGAGTGGGAAAACTGCGCCATACCATTCAGGATAGCCTCAAATATCAAAACCGCAAGCGGTGAAGGACCCAAGGCAAAAACCAAACCAATTTTATAAAGCATGGACACCAATATTTCGATGGGATGAAAGCGAAGTCCTGATGAAACATCCAGGTCGAGGTCGGAATGGTGAACGATGTGAAAGCGCCAGAATAAAGGGATCATATGTACTACCACATGCTGGATATAAATCATCAAATCCAGAATAATTATGCAAATCACCGTTTCCAGCTCAAAAGGCAATTCCAGATAGTTAAATAATCCCCATCCTTTTTCTTCAGTAAACTGGGATGCACCCAATGCCGCGGCTCCCAGAAAAATACGCACAAGTAAAATATCAATACCCGTTAGGGCTAAATTGATTTTAAGTCTTCTCTTTTTGGAGTCAACGGTGGGATGTCTTTGAATGACCGACTCAAGACCCAGCATCAATAAAAAAATCAGTACAAATACAGCAAACCGGATTTGATTGGCATCCATAAACTTTGACTTTCTACTTAATACGATATTTTAGAGCTTGGTTTAACCCTCATTAGACTTGAAACATAAGCATGCCAAACTTATTTTTCTCCAGATTCTTTTTCAGTTGAGGCTAACCGTTCTTCGTTTTCTTTTTCCAGTTTATATTTTTTGATTCGTGCTTCTGAGTTGCGTCTCATAATCACAATGCATGCCTCAGCCATTAAACCAATAAACCAGAAAGTGGTGAAACACATTACCCACATGAAAAACAGGTTGAACCAATACTGATTAGGTGTGTAGTCCGTTGATATATGGAAAAGAGAACGAATCTTTTCCTGCTCTACAGTTGAGGACTTGATATAGCGATTATAAAAAGGATGTTTGTTTTTAAAGGCAAACGCAATTTGTTCATTTCTGTCCAGGTTTAAAAACTTACCAACAGCCCTGTTATTTGCCTTAAAAAACATTCTCATCTTGATCACTTCCGGTGAGTCCGGTGGATTTTCCTGGTAATACCAAATCACCAAAACAGTGGTCAGAATAAGAGAAACGCAGAGAGAGATTCTTCGAATCCATTTCTCCGTATTATCATCTATTTCCTCTAAGATTGGTTCTACATCCATGTTGCACCTTCATAAAGAATCTTATTTTTAATAGCTTTAAAGATACCAGACCGGATAAACGAATTCCAGTTGCAGATTAAGACATGGGTCATTAGTATGGGCTCCGCATCAACTATCTTGTTCTTTGTGCGGGAATTAGCATGAAAAGCAAAAATACAGTCGGTTATTTATGCCTGTTACGCCAAAATCCTTCTTTCCGCAACTTGTGGTATGGACAGGTAGTGTCTGAATTAGGCGATTGGCTAAACAGTATAGCCATTTACGCCTTAATTCTTAAACTCAGCAACTCTGGTATGGCTATGGCAGGAGCAATGATGGCAAAGCTTCTTCCTATTGTATTTGTCAGTCCCATTGCCGGGGTGGTCGTTGACCGGATTAGTCGCAAGACAGTAATGATTACCAGCGACCTGTTACGTTGCCTGGTAGTGCTGGGGTTTCTACTGGTGGAGGATCAAGACGCTTTATGGCTTGTTTATGCTTTGGTCATTGTAGAGATTTCATTGGCAGGATTTTTTGAGCCCGCCCGGAGCGCAATTATTCCCTCACTCGTGCCCAAAAAAGACCTGGTCACCGCAAATGCTTTGAGTGGTTCAACCTGGTCGGTCATGCTGGCTTTTGGTGCTGCTTTGGGAGGAGTGGTCGTCCATTTATTTGACATACGAACAGCCTTTATGCTGGACGCAAGCACATTTTTGCTTTCGGCCTGGTTCATTTCAAAAATTCCTCCTGAAGAAAGTTCGCCCAAAAAAGATCCCCTCAAACAAACTGGCTTTCAAGAGTTTATTGATTCTTTGCGTTACCTATGGGCTGAACCAATGGTCCTGGTATTATCTTTATTGAAAGCCGGCCTGGCTGTAGCAGGAGGCATCATGACATTGATTCCATTAATGGCAAGCCAGGTACTATCAGGTTCTCTTTCATTAGGGATTGGCATCCTCTATTCCGCACGTGGTTTAGGAGCAGCCCTGGGGCCTGTCCTCATTAAGAGAATCTTTGGGGAAAGCTCTTCGGTTTTACAATGGGCCATCGCTGGTGCGTTTTTCATGAAAGCTTCTTCATATATTTTTATTGCCTATTCCCACAACCTCTGGATGCTTTCTCTGGGCGTAGCCTTTGCCACTTTGTTTGGTTCCATAATATGGGTTTTCAGTTCAGCTTTGATCCACCTATCAGTACCAGACAACTATCTTGGCAGGGTTTTCAGCTTTGAACTGGCATTGTTGACACTGGTTATGGGCTTTAGCAATTGGGGAGTGGGCTACACCGTTGACAAATTGCACCTGGAAGTCAACCAGATAGCCTTATGGATGGCCGGACTCATCATGATACCTGGAGTTTTATGGTCGGGGTTCCTGATTTTTCTACAAAACAAGTTAAAACAGGGAGAATGTATTGGCTCCGTATGCCCTGTGGATCCCAGTGGATTTAACCCAACACCTATTACAGGGGATGGAAAACCTCAAGCAGAAATGAAGTAGTCTGCTACTGATTTGCCAATATCAAAGTGACTGATGATTCTGGCTTTATCCTCCTGAGTCTCGGCCCATTCGTAGGCCTTCTCGACATCTTCATTCTTTCCCAAAGCATGCAGTACACCCACAGAAACGAAACAGGTCGCCAAATCACTGGACTGAGAAAAACGGATGACCATTTCCAACATCTCTTCCATTCCCTCATCTTTGAGACTGCGATACTTTCCAACAAGTCTCTGGATATTTTCCTCTCCATAGGTATTTGTATAAGAAGCACCAATACCAGGCTCCTGATAAAGATGCAATATCTCTTCTTCCAAAGAGTTATCCAATTCCTTCTCTCCTTCTACATAACAGGGTCTTTTTTAAGCCAGAATTCTTCAAATTCTTCCTGATATGACAATTGAGTAAGGTCTTCCATTCGATCCAAAAAAACCTTTCCGTTCAGGTGGTCTATTTCATGTTGTAAAACCACCGCTTCAAAACCCGACGCCCGTTTCTCTACCTTATTCCCATTCCTATCGTAGGCCTGGAGCGTTACCGATGTTGACCTGGGGACTAATCCCCTGAAATCAATGAGACTCAAGCAACTTTCCCAACCCAAAGCCTGCTCTTCACTGTAATCAGACAACACCGGATTGACCAAAACTGTCACAGGAATAGAAGATTCTCCAGGATACCTATCGTTATTGTCATATTCCAGAACCACAATTTGAAGGGAGCGGTTCACCTGCGGAGCAGCAAGGCCTACTCCTCCCTCCTCGCGCATGGTCTCGATCATATCGTCTATAAATTGCTGCAACCCACCTTGCTGGTCTGTCAACTCTTTTAAATCCACTTGCTTGGCTACCTGTCTTAAAACAGGATTGCCCAATTTTGCAACTTTCAGGACAGCCATATTCAACCTCTAATATTGAATGAGTTATCTGTAAAAAAATAAAATACGCTTTTCCAAGCTATTTTTTAAAACCCGGATTTCTTATAACTGGATAGAAAAAACTGAATTGAAAACTCATAATTTTAATATTTTTATTTTATCATACTAAAGACGGAGAGGTCGAATCCGGCCCCCAATAAAGAGACCTTTGCATAAGGGGTCATTTTTAGCAATGTTTTTAAATCGGGACTTGAG
>CAYFNV010000019.1:5000-65609 GCA_964344595.1 uncultured Nitrospina sp.
GCAAAAAACGCCACCATCACCAGGGCACCTGCAAGCAGGTAATTAAAATAGGAACTGGTTTTTTTCAGCCAGCTTAACAACGTTTTTTCAGTTGAAGAGAGAGAAAGGTATTTGCTCATTTCTTCCTGACGATAGGAACTGGTTAATGCATCGAGATTGATGTCGAGTATTTTTTCAAACGCCTGAACCCTTTCCGTTAATGTTTCGCTTCCCTTGCAATGGGTTTGAATTTTTCCCAGGGTAAATACACGGACAAAATTGAAGGCTGCGTTGACATAGTGGGTTGGGAGCCCAAGTCCTACATGGGTTTCACCAATCTTGTACAACTTGAGGAAATAGGAAATGTCGTAGGTGCCTTTGAACAGGTCCATATACCATTGGCGGATTTTCCCACGGTGGCGATTTAGCACTTCTTCGTTTTTAAGGAAGTCGGCGGTTTTACCAAAGTTCCAAATGAATTTGTAAAATCCTTCGAGAAACTCATCGGCGAACTCAGCAATTTTTGGTTGCATATCCTTGAGGTATGCTTCGTCTTCTTTCGTGAAACGATAGTGTGCTTTTAGAGCCGGGTAGTCATTTTGGACTGATCCATCCATTGCCATAGATACCCCTTATAAAGTTAGAAAATTGTTCAATTGTAATTTGATTATCCTTGAATCCCAAATTGTGATTAGTTGTGTGAATATTTATTTATTTCATGGATATGGTTTTCAGGGTTTATTCCCATTCTCAACTGAAAACTGTCAGCTATACTTCTTGCTAGCTTTTTGGCTTCTTCGGCTTTGGCGCCTGAGAAGTTTTCGTCAATGGTCTGGAAAAATAATTCCAGCCATCGGGTAAAGTGGTATTTGTCTAAAGCCAGATGTAAATGTTTCTGGAACGGGTTCCCGTTATAGTCGCTGGCACCTAATAAAAGTCTTTCCCAAAACTGATACATGGTTGGCAAATGCTCCTGCCAGTTATGGATGGCCTCTTCAAAAACAGGGCCCAGTAGTGGATCTCTTCGTGCATGGCCATAAAAAGAATCGACCAGATTGCGTATATCTTTTTGGGTCTGAATGTCGGCTGAATGAGGGGTTCTCAAATAATTCATCTTGGGCCTTCCTTTGTTATTTGTGATTAAAAGAATGTGAATATCTTCAATGAGTTCAATGTATCAGTTTCTTAAATAGATATCAAGATCTTTTTATCTTTTATTTATAAATTATTGAAAAATAATGATATTTTTTAAAAATTAACCAAGTCAGATTTTAAAGCTTTGTTGTTAGAGTGAGGTGTTATTTGTGAAGAGGGTCTTTTGTTCTTTCTAAAAATCGAGAAGCCTTAAGAATTTCAATGCCTATCATTTCTTGGCTCCTATTGTATTCTATATGTACTCCAGGGGCGGCTTCTTCAAAACGTTCCTCTGGACCATCTTTTAAATGGATGTATAGCGAGTCAGTTTTTTTATCGTAAAAATAGTTCTGGTTCATACTTTTGTCCACCTACCAGTTCGCCTACGATTGTTTATATCTTCCAGAGTTATTGGGTGAATTGTAATAATTGAAATCTGATTGCTTGTTTCATCGTATGCTACCATCATGTTTCTAATTTTACCATTATATTCAAGTTCTTTAATTGCTATTAAATGTCCTTCAAGATTGTCTATAAAGTTTTGCTCAGGGGATAGGAAAATTTCCTTGGGGTAGTTTTCCGGGATACTTCTGCATTTTAGTCGTGTTTTAAGGTGGTCTGTGTAAATTATATTTTGCATTTTTTGAGAAAAAATTTGTTAAATCTAAATAGTTATTATGGCTCTGTATTAGATTCCTCAACCATTTGCAGACTTTTTAGCGTGTAAAGTTTATGGTACAGACCTTCTTTATCCATAAGCTGGGCGTGGTTTCCGCTTTCTACCAACTTTCCTTTATCCATCACTATGATGCGATCAGCGTTATGAATCGTGGAAAGTCTGTGAGCGATGATGAAAGAAGTTCGGCCTTGCATCAACCTGTCCAGTGCTTCCTGGATTAGCAGTTCGGATTCGTTGTCGAGGGCCGATGTGGCTTCATCAAGTATGAGAATGCGCGGGTCTTTCAAAATGGCCCTGGCAATGGCGATGCGCTGCCTTTGCCCTGCTGAAAGACGGATTCCTTTTTCCCCAACGATGGTTTCATAATCTTCGGGAGTTTCCATTATGAAGTTATGGGCATTGGCCGCTTTTGCCGCTTCGATAATTTCCTCTTTAGCGGCGCCTTGTTTTGCGTATTCAATATTCTCCAGAATGGTACCGCCGAATAAAATGGTCTCTTGTGGTACGATGCCGATTTGCTTCCAGTAGCTTGTCAGTTGCACGGATTCCAATGGAATACCATCGATGCGGATTTGTCCTGCAATCGGATCGTAAAACCGGTGCAACAATTGCACAAGTGTGCTTTTGCCCGCCCCGCTGGGTCCTACTAGGGCAACGGTTTGTCCAGGTTCTATAATAAAGTTAATGCCCTTTATCACATCCTGATCGTCACGGTAATGGAAATGGATATTATCAACTTCCACCTTTCCTTCAATACGTGGCATGGTTTTGGAGTCAGGCAGGTCGCAGACTTCCCCTTTCATATCCAAAATTTCAAAGACCCGTGTGCTGGCTCCAATTCCTTCCTGCACACGTGCATAGAGCCGTGCGAAACTACCCATGGGTCCGGCTATGATAGTGGCGTAAAGTATGAATGCGATGAGTTCACCGGGACTGATGGATCCCAGAATCACTTCGCGTCCACCATACCAGAGCAGGATGAGCGAAGTTGAAAAAGCGATGAAACCTATGCTGGGTCCAAAGAAGGAAGAAATGATAACGCGCTTTTTCGCTGACTGAAAACTGTCTTCCAGGGCATTACCGAAACGTTCGTTTTCCAGTTTTTCCCGGACAAAAGATTTCACCACTTGGATGCAGGAAATATTTTCTTCAAGTATTGTTGTGGAAACGGCCAGCTTGTCCTGAATTTCGGTTGAAAGTTTTTTCAGCTTGCGTCCAAAGGTTCGGGCAAACAATACCAGAACAGGAGCCAGTACCAGTATCAGGCCTGTCAGTTTCCAGTTCATGTAGGTAATAATGATGATGCCTCCAAAAAGGCGGATGGATTGCTGGAGCAGAGTTGCGGGGAGGTCTGTGATTATATTTTCAATTGTGGTGATGTCGTTTGTCATGCGAGAGACAATTTCACCGGTGCGACGTTTGACAAAAAAACTTAGTGAAAGTGTGTGCAGGTGCCTGAACAGTTTGACGCGAAAATCAGTGATGGCGCGTTTTTCTGTCAGGTCAAATAAATAATTATGAGCGGTCGAAAAAACGAGCTGGATCAGGAACAGTCCAGCAATGCCAAGTGTGAGGCTGTTCATCAATGCCATGTTTTTATCGACCATGACGACATCTACCAGTTTTTTGATATAGAGTGGCACGGCCAGGTTTGTCAGGGATGCGACGATCAAACAAAACGCGCCCACGATCAGGGCTTTCTTGTATGGCGAAAGTAATGTAAGAAGTCTTCTATAATTTTTCATTCCAGGATAGATTGCGATTATGATTGATGACACTGTATCATGAAATTTTTAGAAAATTTTTTGTCCAAAAAGAAAAATTAAATCACATCAATTAATGAGTGAAACATTTTGTTCGATAAATTAGCCATCATTTTTTCTGATATCAAGATCCAGCATACGGTGTTTGCCTTGCCGTTTGCGGTGATGAGCGCGTTTCTGGCTGCAGGTGGGTTGCCGGAAACAGAAAAGCTGGTGTGGATCGTGGTCTGCATGGTGGGTGCAAGGAGTGCGGCGATGGCTTTCAACAGGATTGTTGACGCACGCTTTGATGCTGAGAATCCGCGCACTCGCGAACGGGCTCTGCCTTCAGGAAAAGTCAGTGTTGGCAATTACTGGCTCTTCCTGATTGCGTCTTCCGCTTTGTTTGTATTTGCCGCTTGGATGCTGAACACGCTGGCCTTTTATCTTTCTCCAGTGGCGTTAGCCATTGTATTTTTTTATTCCTTGACTAAACGTTTCACAGCGTTCGCACATTTCTGGCTGGGACTTGCCATCTCGATCGCCCCTGTAGGAGCCTGGGTTGCTATACGCGAAGAAATTTCATTCATGTCACTATTATTGGGGGCGGCAGTGGTTTTCTGGTTGATCGGATTTGACATCCTTTATTCTTGCATGGACGTCGAATCTGATAAGTTGAATCGATTGCACTCAATCCCGCAACGTTTTGGAGTCGAGACCGCTTTGAAGATTGCCTTTGCTTCGCATGCTGTGATGATAGTGTTTTTATTGGTGTTATCGGAACCGGCGGTTCTCCTGGGCCCTGTTTATTTGACTGGGGTAGTACTGGTTGCCTGTCTTCTGGTTTATGAGCATTCGCTGGTCAAGACAGACGATTTATCTAAAGTGAATATGGCTTTCTTTAATGTAAATGGAATCATCAGCATAGGATTAATGGCCTTCGTGATCGTTGACTGTGTGTGGGTGTAGGGGTAACAGATAAAAAAGAATAACGCTTATTAAACATCATTTTTGAGCAGCATAATCTATAGAGTTTCAGCTTTTTTTACATTTTATCTATGCCTATCTGTTTCCATCCGTGGTTCCTCCTCTCTTGACATATGACTATATTTGGTCTAAATTTGGTTTTCTTGGAATATGCGAGGTGATACATGAAATTATCCAGTCAAGTTAAGCCAATCAGTTATCTTAAAGCCAATGCCGCTGAAATTTTGCGTAATTTAGGCGATGAGCCTTTGGTGATCACTCAAAATGGTGAGGCCAAGGTGGTTATCCAGGACATAGAAAGTTATGAGCAAACTCAGGAAACGATGGCTCTGCTAAAAATTCTGGCGCTTGGCAACCGTCAGATTGAGGAAGGCAAGGTTGAGCCTGCCACCGATGTGATCAAGCGTTTGCGTAAACGCAACAAAGATACCTGATGGCTTTTTCTGTCCAACTGGCTAAAGGGGCGGTTCACGACCTCGAAGAACTTTACGACTACATTGCTTTGCATGATACACCAGCTAAAGCGGATCGAATACTTGATAAAATTGAGAAAAAGCTTTCGGGTTTGTCAGAATCCCCTGAGCGAGGTTCATATCCTAAGGAACTATTGGTCCTAGGCGTTCGCGAATACCGTGAAATCTTTTTCAAACTTTACCGTATTATCTACCGAGTTCAAAAGAACAGAGTTTATGTTTTGCTAATTGTTGACGGGCGTCGTGATATGCAAACCCTTTTACAAAGACGATTGTTGCAGGCATGAGCCCATTCCCTTCCTGAATAAAACCTTTTGAAGATTGAAATAGATCAGATATCAGCACTATCAACACCAATCAAAGCGGGGTGAAATCTCAACCCTGAATTTCTAACTCTTTAATTACAAACGTAAAAACTTTTTTCTTAATAAGGGTGGGTTGTAAAAAACATTTTGCTTTTATCTACCGATTAAACAGGCTGATTATCTTTAAATAATTAAAAACTAATGCGCTTATAATACTGGCAACTTTTAGGCATGAACCTTGCTCAGTTAATACGAATATGCCGAATCAGGCATTGAATGAAATTTTTGTCAGTAGAGGATTCGTGTTTTTTTATGGCAAGGCTTGAGAAATGGGTTTTTGCGACATCGTGGTGGGTAGGTTATAATACGGGGTTTCCTTAGTTTAAGACTTTTGGGGTATATAAATGCTTTTTGAATTTGAAGATTCTTCGTTAAAACCTGTTTATGAAAAAGTGATGGCTGGAACTCGCCTTTCTTATGAAGATGGGATCGCCTTATGGAAGACCCACGATCTTCTGGGTGTGGGGTATATGGCGAACATAGTTCGGGAAAGGCTAAATGGAAATAAAACTTACTTTATTCATAATCGTCATATTAACCCGACAAACGTATGTGTTCTTAGTTGTCAATTTTGCGCATTTGGAGTCAAGTCTGACCATCCCCAAGCTTATGAAAAGTCTTTGGAACAGATTTTTTCAGATGCTGAAAAATATAATGGGGGAGATGTCAGCGAATTTCATATTGTTGGTGGTCTACATCCGGACTATCCGTTTGAATATTATCTCGACTTGTTGAAGGGGTTGAAAGAGCGTTTCCCCTCTGTTCATATACAAGCATATACAGCAGTGGAACTGGAATATCTTTCCCGCCTTGGCAATCTATCTATAAGCAAAACATTAGAAGTATTAAAAGAAGCAGGTTTAGGGTCTATTCCTGGAGGAGGTGCGGAAATTTTCGCGAAAAGGGTGCGGCGAAAAATTTGTGGCGACAAAATAACCGGTGAGGAATGGCTTAAGGTCCATGAAACAGCCCATCATGTTGGGTTGAAAAGTAATGCGACCATGCTTTACGGGCATTTGGAAACTGCAGAAGAAAGATCAGACCATCTTGTTCGTCTACGAGAATTGCAGGACCATTCGCAAGGGTTTGTCACGTTTATCCCATTAGCGTTTCACCCCGAAAACACAGTGCTTAATTTTTTGAAAACCACTCCGGGACAATTGGATTTAAGGGCTTTGGCAGTTTCAAGGCTGATGTTAGATAACTTTCCGCATGTGAAGGCATTTTGGATCATGATCACACCAAAAATCGCTCAGCTTGCACAGTCTTTTGGGGCGGATGATATGGATGGGACGGTTGTTGAAGAAAAGATCATTCATGCAGCTGGAGCAGCCACAGATCAGATTTTTCACAAGGATCAAATAATCCAAATGATTAAGGAATCTGGGAGAAAGCCTGTGGAAAGGGACACTTTGTATGAAAATGTTGAAGAGTGGCAGACTGAGGTAGCTTATTAATGTAAAATTTAGTTGAAATTCTGATGCAAGGTCCTAAAAAGCCCTGTTTTAAAGAAACCTTAACAGAATTTTAATAAATACTTTACATTTAAGGTGTATATGTTTATAATCAGCTCATACACCGTACTAGTTTCAAAGGGGTTTAAAGGTTAATCTATTGATGAAGTTTTAACTTTTTAGCGAAAAGGGAAAATCGACATGGGGTATGAAGGAAAGAAGGTACTGGTGGTAGATGATTCTGCGGTAATGAGGCAAATTATTAAGAAAAACTTGAAGGAGTTGGGCTTCGCTGACCTTGTTGAGGCTGAAGATGGTGCTGCTGGCCTAAAAAAAGCCGGTGAAGGCGGATTTGATCTCATTGTGTCAGATTGGAATATGCCCAATATGACGGGTTTGGAGTTTTTAAAAGCTGTTCGCGCAGATGATTCAATAAAAGGTACTGCTTTTATTATGGTGACTTCCGAAGCAGATAAAGAAAAAATTATGGAAGCTGTACAATCAGGTGTGAACCAGTACATCGTTAAACCGTTTAATGCGGTTCAACTGGAAGAAAAAATTAAAGCCATCAAGTTTTAATTTTGTATATATCTGATCAATTAGTGGAGGTTAATTAAGTGGCCTCCAAGGTAACAAATTTATTTTCAAAACTTGTTTCTAACTAAATGAAATGGGGCCGGCCCCTATAAAAAAAGGAATATTGCATGGCAACAGTCAATTTTAGCGATGGGAAGATGCCGAGCGTGTTGACAGATGTTAGCAGGGATTCGATATTTTCAATATTCAATACAATTTTTGGGACTGAGCCAAAGCTTGAAAAAGAAGAAGATGGCAAATCCATGGGAGATGGAGTGGTTGGAATCATATCTTTTATGGGAGATGTTAATTATATCATTATGTTGGGCCTTCCCAAGGATTCGGCAATCGCCATGGCTTCTAAATTTTGTGGTTTTGATATAGATTATGAAAGCCCTGATATGGGTGATGTGGTTGGTGAATTGGCAAATGTTTTAGCTGGGGATATCGTAGCAAGAATGTCTCAGGAAGATTTTAAAGTAACCATGTCCTTGCCAACAATCATGCGCGGACATGATGTGGAACCCTTGTTACCCAGAGGCTTGCCACTAGAGAAGCTTCACTTCTCAATGGCAGAGGGTGATTTTACGCTTAAAGTAGCTGGTGCGAAATCTGGTGATTTAGTTGGCCGAAAACCTGGGACCTGATCTTTTTCCTTAGTTGATTTGTTATTTTGAAGGATTTGTATTGGCAAGACTTGAAAGCTCTGGTCAAAGGGAACATATTAGCTTAGAAAATTTTTTTTAAATTATATGTCTGTCTAAGTGAGGTCGTATTATGAATGACTCAAATAAAGATGAACCGGTAGCTCCAGACTTGACACAAGATGAAGATTCAGCTCAGGAAGATGGAATGAGCGAAATCGTTAATGAATTTTTGGTCGAAAGCTATGAAAACCTGGATCAATTAGACCAAGACCTCATTGATTTAGAACAGAGTCCTGGTGACACAAGTATCCTCTCAAGTATTTTTCGAACAATTCATACAATAAAAGGCACTTGTGGATTCATAGGTTTCACAAAACTGGAGTCAGTGGCCCATATTGGAGAAAACCTGCTAGGGAAATTACGCGATGGTGAATTGAAATTAAACCCTGCCAGAACCAGTGCCCTTTTGGCAATGGTGGATGCAATACGGCAAATGCTTTCTTGTATTGAAAGTGAAAATAATGAAGGTTCGGTTGATTATTCTGGTCTGGTTGAAACTTTAACCCGTTTGCAAACAGATGAAGGTGAGGCCGAGACATCTGCTGAACCTGTTGTTGCAAAAGAGGAAATGAAAGAGGAAGTTAAGCAACCTCAAGCAGAAACAAAACCAGAAACGGTGGATGCGACCCATGAAGAGCCTATAAAGCCTTCTGCCGAAATTGATGAAGACATGGAACCCATCGTTAATGAGTTTTTGGTTGAGAGTTATGAAAACTTGGATCGCTTGGATAAAGACCTTATTGAATTGGAGCAGGACCCCGGAAATACAGAAATCCTCTCAAGTATTTTTAGAACAATACATACTATTAAAGGAACT
Source organism: uncultured Nitrospina sp. (assembly GCA_964344595.1). Classification (GTDB taxonomy): domain Bacteria; phylum Nitrospinota; class Nitrospinia; order Nitrospinales; family VA-1; genus LS-NOB. The sequence continues at coordinate 13,914 of CAYFNV010000019.1, forward strand.
TGTGGTTTTATTGGGTTGAATAAGCTCGAAAGAGTCGCCCACGTTGGTGAAAACCTCTTAGGTAAGCTTCGAGATGGTGAGCTGGCGTTAGATCCTCCAAGAACCAGTGGCTTATTGGCAATGGTTGATGCTATCCGGCAAATGCTGGATTGTCTTGAGAGTGACCGTAATGAAGGCCAGGTAGATTATACAGGTTTGGTCAATACACTTGGCAAACTGCAGACCGACGAAGGTTCTGCGGAAATTGCTACTTCTGCTCCAGCTCCAGCAGAGTCTGCACCCGTAAAAGCTGCAGAGGAAACGGTTGAGAAGGAAGTTGTTTCCAGTGAGAAAAAGGATCGCAGGGTATCCACGCCTGAAGAACAGGCAGCATATGTGGCTAAGAATGGAGATAAAAGGACCACACCTGACAGGCGTAAAGAAACTCGCGGAGTGGCTGACACCAGCATTCGAGTTGATGTGGATATTCTCGATCGACTTATGAACCTTGTTGGTGAACTGGTTCTGGCAAGAAATCAGATATTGCAATATGCTCCTGCACAGAGTGACTCAACGTTTATTGCGACCAGCCAGCATTTGAACCTGGTTACTACAGAGTTGCAGGAAGGTGTTATGAAAACCAGAATGCAACCTATCGGGAATATCTGGGGCAAATTCCCTCGTGTTGTTCGGGACCTTTCCATGGCAGTTGGCAAGAAAATACGCCTTGAGATGGAAGGGAAAGATACTGAGTTGGATAAGACTCTGATAGAAGCGATCAAAGATCCTCTAACTCATATTGTTAGAAACTCATGTGACCACGGTATTGAAAGTCCTGAGACACGTGTTGCAAATGGAAAAGATGAAGAAGGGACTTTATTGTTGAGAGCTTTCCACGAAGGTGGACAAGTTAATATTGAGATTATTGACGATGGTGGTGGCATTGATCCTGAAAAAATTAAAGCTAAAGCTCTTGAAAAAAATGTTATCACACAAGAGCAGGCGGACAGGATGGGTGACCGTGAACTGGTTAATCTCATTTTTGCCCCCGGTTTTTCTACCGCAGCAAAAGTGACCAATGTTTCCGGTAGAGGGGTGGGAATGGATGTTGTCCGAACCAATATTGAAAAAATTGGAGGATCGGTAGATATCCAAAGTGCCCCGGGAGAAGGTACCACCTTGCGTGTTAAAATTCCACTGACTCTTGCAATCATACCAGCTTTGATAGTCACCACTGCGGGAGAGCGTTATGCCATTCCCCAGGTTAACTTGCTTGAGTTGGTACGACTTGATGGGGAAGAGGCCAAAACTTCTGTTGAGCTGATCCAGGGTGCTCCCGTATATCGCTTGCGAGGAAACTTGCTACCTCTGGTTTCTTTAAATGAGGAGTTGAAGGTGGCCAAAGAAGATAAGAATGATGCTGTTAATATTGTTGTTCTGCATGCAGATGACCGGCAGTTTGGCCTTGTTGTTGAAGGTATCAGTGATACCGAAGAAATTGTGGTCAAACCTTTGGGTAAACAACTCAAAGGAATTTCTGCTTTTTCAGGGGCAACTATTATGGGAGATGGAAAGCTGGCTCTAATTTTAGATGTTATGGGACTTGCCCAAAAAGCTCGTGTTATTTCTGAGCATCAGGAAAAATCAATTGCAAAGAGTGCAGCATCGCTGGGCATTGAGGGTGACCGCCAAACCTTGCTTATATTTGGTTTGGAAGAGAATGATCGCATAGCGATACCGCTGTCTGAAGTCGCTCGCCTTGAAGAATTCAGATGTGCAGATGTAGAACGATCAGGTGAGCAGGATGTGGTGCAATACAGGGGTGAAATTATGCCGCTGATTTATCTCAAAGCGGTTCTCAAAAATGGTGATGTAGATAACTCAGGAAAAGAAATGATGCAGGCTATTGTATTCACTAAAAATGACAGAAGTGTCGGGCTGGTAGTGGAACGCATCATTGATATTGTTGAAGAAGCGATCACGGTTAAGCGCGGGGCAAATAGGCCGGGAGTACTGGGAACCATTGTTGTGCAGGACCGGGTGACGGACCTTCTTGATGTGGAAAATGTTGTAAGCGCAGCCGATCCAAGTTTCCTGATAGAAACCAAAGCAGTTGCTTTAGCCGAGGAGGTCTGAAATGGTAGAGCAAAAACAATTTTGCACCTTTTTTCTTGATGGCCATATGTTTGGGGTGGAAGTTGAACAGGTTCAGGAAGTTTTTCGTTATCAGGAAATGACCAAAGTGCCTTTGGCTCCTCCTGTAGTACGTGGATTGATTAATTTACGCGGGCAAATTATTACAGCTATCGATTTGAGACAACGATTGGGCATGGTGCCTCTTCCTGAAGGGAAGTTGCCTATGAATGTGGTAGTGAGAACAAAAGACGGTGTGGTGAGCCTTTTGGTTGATGAAATTGCGGATGTGCTGGAAGTCTCTGAAGAAGTTTATGAAAGGCCACCTGAAACCATTCCTCGCGAGGTGCGAAAATTGGTAATGGGCGTCTACAAACTCACTGATAAGTTGTTGTTGATTTTGGATTCTGAGAAAGCTGTAAATGTGGATTCATCGGCTTTGGCCTCTTAGGTTTAGTTACCAGGCCCGCCCAACTTTTAATGTTGAAATAATTTTCTGACCTATTTGGTTAAGGGGGAGGATTTCATCGGCCAGTCCGGCTCGGGCTACAAAGCCGGGCATACCCCATACTACGCTGGTTTGTTCGTCCTGGACAATGACTTGTCCCCCCGCTTCTTTAATGTGCTCGCACCCAATCAGGCCATCTTGCCCCATTCCTGTTAAAATTACTGACAAGGCTTTAGGTCCATATATTTCTGCAACGGACCGAAATAGTGGGTCTACTGCTGGACGGCAGGAATTTTCCTGAGGTTCCTGGTTTGTCTTTAAATAAACTCCATCCGCTCTGTTTTCAAGGACCATGTGATAATCTCCCGGTGCTATCCAGGCTTGTCCAGGCTTGATTTTTTCTCCTGCCCTTCCTTCCTGAATATTAATAGGGGACTTTGCTGTCAGCCTTTCGGCAAGGAGCTTTGTGAAGAAAGGTGGCATATGCTGGACCATGACAATGGGTACAGGCAGGTCTCCGGGAAGAGTGGGAATGAGTTCTGCCAGGGCATTGGGACCTCCTGTCGATACTCCAATAGCTATAACTTCTATTTTCTGACTTAAGGATTTTCTTGCCAAGGATGGCTTTGAAGGTATGACAGTTTTTTTTGCGGGGAGAGTAGGGGCCAATGTGGACGGTACTTCCACCCCTGCTTGTTTACCGCAAAACATTTTGATCTTGGGGATCAGCTCGTCCCTTATCCGTTGCATTGCAACGGAAACACTTCCAACGTTTGCAGGTTTGGTGACATAATCCGTAGCACCAAGGGCTAATGCCTCTAATGTTTTTTCACCTCCACGTTCAGTAAGTGTGCTGAACATGATGATGGGCAAAGTAGGGTAAAGCTTTCTGGCTTCAGCTAGAGTTTGGAGCCCATCCATTTCTGGCATTTCAATATCTAGCGTCAATATATCGGGATTGATTTGGGGAATTTTTTGTAAAGCTATTTTCCCGTTTGCGGCTGTAGAGGCGACCTCAATATTTGGATCGCTGCTTAAAGTATCAGTAACTATTTTTCTGACAACTACTGCATCGTCAACAACTAGCACCCTGATTTTTCGCATAGCAATATTTTAAACTCAGATTTGAGATGGTTGAAAATTAATAAAGTCAAAAAACTCAATGGACTGCACGGTTTTACCTTAACTCAAAAGTAAATAAATATCCAGTAAATCATTCAAATAAATGGTGTTTCGCTATGCCAATGAAAAGGATTTAAGTAAGATTGAGTTGTTTATCAGTGAACTTAGGTATATTGTTTTAATTTGTTTCAGATTAGGTTTTTTTATATGGATGAATTGATAAATAAAGATGGTTTGCCCGTTTCAAATAACTCTAAAGCTATTCACGAGGAACTTTTTCGTGGAACGGGCTGTGTGATGGGAAACGGCGCTTCAATTTTTTTGCAAAATGAAAGCATTACAGAAAAGTTTATAGTGATCTCAAAGGATAACGGACTAAAAGCTGATCAACGATTTGCTGCAAGCCGTTTTAATGAAGCTTTGGAGTTGTTTCAACAATGGCTTAGTCGAGAAGCTTAATCACTCAGGAAGATAAAAGATGAAAAAATGGTTTATGCTGACATTGGTGGGTAAAGACCGCCCGGGGATTGTTGCTGAAGTTACCCAAGTGTTGTTTGAGATGAAAGGAAATCTTGGTGAAACATCCATGGCTCGTCTAGGTGGTAATTTTACCATCATGCTTATGGTTTGTATCCCTGAAGAGAAAAATGTGATACAGGAAAAGCTTAAATCTGTTTGCGATAAACTGGAATTACTTTTCCATATTGACGAGATTGAGGCAGCATTGCACCAACATATCGAACCTGATGTGCGTATAAGCATTCATGGTGCAGATCAAGCTGGTATTGTTGCTCATGCAACCGATATTTTATATAAGGCCGGATTCAATATACTTAATCTTGAGTCGGACGTAGGAGGCAATCCTCAGAGTCCCGTATATATCATGCATATCGAGGGTGTTGCTGGTAGGGGGTATGATGATATTGAGAAAGCTTTGCAACTGTTGGCCCAGGAAAATGATGTCGTAGCTCGTATGACCCCCATTGATACTATGTTGGGGTAATTATGGCTCTCCTTAATATTCTGGTTTACCCTGATGAAAGGCTAAAACTGGTCTCCAGTCCTGTGAAAGAGTTTTCTGATAGTTTGAAGAAATTTATCCATGACTTGGAGCAAACTTTTCGTTCTTATCCAGGGTGTGTGGGGATAGCAGCTCCGCAGGTGGGCCGGTTTGAAAGGATTGTGTTGATAGATATCTCTCACAAGCCACAACATACCAGTCATGGGTTTTTGATTCTGATAAATCCGGAGATAACATTTTCTGAGGGTAACAGTTTAGGCAGGGAGGGATGTCTCTCAGTCCCAGACTATACTGGTAAAGTGGAAAGGGCAAAATCTATTACTTTAAAAGCTTTTAACGAAAATGGTGATGAGCGGGAATATCAAATGTCGGGTTACGAAGCTCGTGCCGTTCAGCATGAAATTGACCACTTGGATGGAAAATTATTTCTGGACAGGTTAGTCAGCAAGAGAAATTCCTTGAGTAAAAGGACCAAATCTTTAACATGATCTAAAATATTAATTGGGCAGAGATAGCTTATGTTTTATTGACCTATAGGAAGTGTGAGGAGCGGTGTGTTGTCCTGAATCTTTCCTGCCTGTAATGAAAAAATCTGAGCTAGCAGTGAAAATGTAGACTTGGATGATAGGTCAGAATCATCAATATAAAACCAGCTTCCGCGATAAAAAATCGATTTGGAACCTGCTTGAGGGTTCTCGGAACTGGAGCGAACTCTCAACAGATCGCCAGTTACTTTTCTCCAGTCAAAAATGTTTCCATCTTTTGTTTTTGTCAGAGTGACTTTGCCTTCTAATATATCCTCTTGTGGTACTTCCACTGCCTGAGAAATATAAAACATGATCCCGAGAAGAGAACGGGTTACTACCCGTATCTGATCGGTTTTATTAAAAGCGGGGGAAAATGCCAACACATATCTGTTTTTACCGGGCTCAACGTTGGCGGATAGGGCAAATTTTCTGGCTTCTTCACTGTTTCTATATTCTTCATTAATATGAAGTATTAGCTGGGGAATACCATGTTCTTCCTGGTAAGAAAGGTTCAGGGCGTCTTGAACCTGCAACGACCTCAAATGTTTTACGGCAGAGGCAAACTCAATATAGTGGGGAGAAAGGCTGGGAGTTGGTCCGGATGCACCTGGAGCATTTTTAAGGTGATTCATACGTTGAAAGCATAACCTGAAAATTCTTTCAACACTCCACCCTGAATGAAATAGAAGAGTGATAGTTTGTAAGGGAAGAGGAGATAGAACTCGTTGGATAAATTGATCTCCCTGCAAAGGAGAATAAGTTACGGTTGGTTTTTCCGACATAGCTACACTTCCACCCAATCCAAATAACCCTTTTACGCCACTTTTCAAAGTAGCACTGGCGTTCGCATTACTTGATAAGGTGAATTGAGATGCCACACTGCTAACCTCCATGAAAAAAGGAGTATCGCGGTACTTTAGCCGGACCAGATTAAGTAAAAGTTGCTCATCATTGGTTTTTTGAACGGCCAGATTGTAGTTGCTTCTTTCACTCTTTAAAGTTGTTGGCCCCAGATTGGTACAACTGATGGTCAACAATGGAAATATTACGGTTAAGAAAATATTCCATGGGGTTTTGTAAAAGGAATATCGTGAATTCATAAAAATCAGCTTTTGTTCTCAGGGTTTTTTATGGGTTCATTCTGGCGCAAATGAATGGTTGATGTGGGAAAAGCTACTTCAGCACCATTATCTTCAATAATTCTTAGAATCTTCAAAAGTACATCTTGTTTGATGCTGTGATATTTTTCCCAATTTGTTGTTTGGGTGAAAGTGTATATGAAGAAATCAAGTGAAGAAGGGGCAAAGCTATTGAAGTTGACTATCAATGTCTTGGTCGTATCGATTTCAGGATGGTCTTTTAACATATTCTCAACTTTGTTTGTGATCGCTTCCATTTTATTTGCGTCATCATAACGAATTCCGATAGTTTCTTTAATCCTGCGGTTCTGCATGCGCGAGGGATTCTCCACCGCGACTTGAGAAAAAACTGAATTGGGGACATACAAGGGACGCTTGTCGAAAGTCCGTATTACAGTGACTCTCCAGCCTATTTTTTCAACAACACCTTCCAACTCACGATCAGGAGAGCGTATCCAGTCTCCTACTGCGAAAGGCCTGTCCATATATATGAAGAGTCCTCCAAAGAAATTTGATAGCAGGTCTTTGGCCGCGAACCCGATTGCTATACCGCCGACACCTCCAAAAGCCAGGACACCGGAAATACTAAATCCGAGAGTTTGTAGTATCATCAAAACAGCTGCAATGACGACAGATATACGGGCCAGCTTTGATATGGCATCCAGTGTTGTTGGATCAATATCTTTTCCGGATGCCAGGTAACTTGTTTCTATCTTGCGGATGGAAAGAACCAAAAACCACGCAAGAGCAGCGATGATAATTGCATCTCTCAAAGGGGCAAGGGCTTCTAGAATAACTACTTCCTTGGCTTTTTGGATAATTTCGCCGGCAAAGGCAATGCTCGTGACCCATATAATGATGCTCAACGGGTTAGGGATGGATATCAGAAAAGCGTCATCCCATTTGTTAGAGGTGCGTTTTGCTTTTTCTGCAAGGGATTTGAAAGCTTTTTTTTGAAACAAATTCGCAACCAAAGCTACGAATAAGACCACAATCACTTGAAAAATATATTTATTTTCTTCTGCTATGATTTGTTCTACGTCCATTATTCGTTATCTTGGGTTTGATTATAATCCGGTGCTAAAAGTATCATATTTAAAGGGGTTAAGAAATGTAAATACTAATGCGTTGATTATCAATGCAAATTTTTGTAACTTCTTATATATGAACATTTGAGAAATTGTAGGAGAGATCTGCCATGGATCCTGTGAGCTCATATATGGTAGCAACTGTAAAGGATATTGATGCTGAAGTCTCAGTTAAAGATGCTGCAAAAATCTTAAGTGACTTTGGTATTGGTTCGTTATTAGTAAGAAAAGGTTCTGAATACGTTGGTTTGCTATCGGAGCAGGAAATTACCCGCGAGTTAGTTGCTTTTGGAAAGGACCCAAACAGTACAACTGTAAGCAGTATTATGAATTCGAATGTTGATTATATTGATCAAAGCGAACTCATGTCTCAAGCAATTGCCATAATGCGGGAGAAAAAACTCCGTTACCTTATTGTTCGGAATGGAGAGGCAGTGGTGGGTATTCTTTCAGTTAAAGACCTACTTGCTTATTATGAAAAATGGTTTGAATTAACCATTTAGATAGAATAAAAAACGCCCCGCCATAAAAGCGGGGCGCTATTGAAGCACAGGAGCTTACGTTAACTTGGGGTTAACAAGTTACTCCGGAAGCTCCCGAACTACTGTCAGATAGCATCGGATCACCTCCTCTTCAGGGCATCCGTCATGGCGCCATGGGCTTCCCTGTTAAACCCACCACGCAACCCACTCAAAATAATAATATAAAAATAGGTTAAGTATAAATACCTATTTATTTCCAACTAACGTTACGACTAATGTCTGGGTAAAATATAGTCCACATCAAGCTTGGAATCTATAGCAACTCTTTTGCAGGACGATTTTTTCCCTTGGCAGCGCATAAAGCATCCGCTCCAATGTTCACACTCAACATAAAGCCAATGTGTGGGTTCTAGCTTCATGTCTTGTCCCAGAATTTCTACGGTTCCAGAGTCGTTGACGGTGTAGATTTTTTCAGCTCCAGGGCTGGGTTTTAGATGAACCATTCCATGAGAGCCACAAGAGGTTAGAAATGTAATTGCAAAAACAAGTAAAACAAATTGCATTCTTTTTCTCATTAACTCCCCCTTTCTAACATCAATATGTGGTTTCATGTAAGCTTTAACTGAAGCCGATTATAACATTATTTTTTTTAATCTTGAGATTTATTGCACAAAATGAGCCTGATAGGGTTAACTTGGGAGGGGTTTTGAATTAAATCAGAATATCCAGAATTTGTTTTTTGGCCTGTTTTTGTAGTTCAGACTTTTTTTGCTGGAGGCTTTCTTCTAATTGCTCCTTGAAAGACTTTTGATCTTTTTTTTTCTTGAATGTCCAGGAATTTTGTCTGTTTTTGCCAAAAAGGGCGTCTTGAATTTTCATCTCTTACATCCTCTTACCTTTGACTTATATAACCTTATCGTTTTTAATTTAAAAAATCTTTACAATTGATTAACAACCTTGATCAGCTAAAGCTTTTATGGAAATAGGATGTAAATTGTATGGCTGCCATTTAAATATTTTTTTATATGAGAAAGCCGTTGGCGATACTTGTTCCATAAATGATTTGCATGCCAAGAAATAGTGTGGCCAATCCGATGAATATCTTCAAACCTTGATAGATTTGGGAATTTTCAGCGCATCGTAGTGGAAGAATAATTACGAAAGATAGAAGAGCCATTCCAAATATAGACCCGAAACCAAATAGCAATAAGTAAACTAGTCTTGCTTCAATCGATGAAACGGATTCAAGGGTTAGTAGTATTAAAGCTGATGAGCCTGCCATACCGTGCATCATTCCTACCAATAACGCCTTAAAGGAAAACTTGTGGGTATGCTGATGAAGACTGGATTGATGTTCTATGTTATCTCCTTTGTGAGAGTGGAAATGAAGGTGCGTGATTCCATCTGGATGGTTATGCATGTGGAGATGGACATCTTTTTTAATGATTTCTCTTATAACTGCTCCGCCCATAAATACCAACATGCATCCTACAAAAAACTCTAATATAAGAGCCAACTGTTCAGATATCACTGTGTCTAGAATCAAAACTGCAGAACCAAACAGGAATAAAGTGATCGTGTGTCCAAGTCCCCAGGTTGCTCCAAACGCAAGACCTTCTTTAACGGACGTTGTCTTTGATGCCAAAGAAGCGACCGCAGCAACGTGATCGGCTTCCAATGCATGTTTCAATCCAATTAGAAATCCAAATATTAATGCGTGTGTCATTGGTTATATTTTAAGGACTTTGCAATCTTACAACTCTGGTTAGTGATCCCTGGTTTGATTACTATCATATCTATTTATGGGCTCTAGTAAAAATTAGTTTGATTGATCATTTTCTTTATTGATCCGGCCCATAAACTGACTGCTCTTAATAGAGAGTTTTACATGGATTATTTTCTTTATGTAATTGAAAAATAATGTATAATGCGGTCCGGTTTACCAATGGGCAAGTGAGGTTTATTGTTCCCCGCCGCCCGGTTCCCTTTGACAGACATAATTCTTACTGCGGAGAAATGGTTGCATGGCTGATCCACTTCAAGAAGGTTCATATAGTTCCAACAAACCTGAAAGCATAAACGGTCGGCGATGGGCATGGTTTGCCGTAGTTGGCTTGATCAGTTTTTTTGGAATTGGGGCTACACATCACTTTCAAAAAGAGCCTGTTAAAATCGCTAAATCCCAGGTTAAAAAAATTGAACGTCCTGCACAAGAAATAAAATTACCAGAAATATCAAAAGCTGAAATTGAAACTAAACAGGTGCCTGAAAAGGAAGTCTACCGTTGGGTCAAAGGAGATATTGCACGTAATCAAAGCTTGTCCCTCTTAATGAGAGACCATGGCATACCCTTAAAGACTGTGTTTGAGTTGGTAGAGCAATCACGCCCAACCTATAACCTGAGCCGCCTTCGCACCGGCCAGCCTTACTCCATTAAACTGACTGCTGATAACAGGCTGGCTGGCTTCACCTATCAAACAGATAAGAACCATGAATTGCTCATCGAAAGAAACGAGACCGGGTTTGTCTCTCGCATGGTTGAACCGGATTATGAAATTCAACTGGGAGTTCTGGAAGGCGTCATTAAGGAAAACCTGATCACTGCAGTGTTGGAAGCGGGAGGAAGCTATAAGGTTGCAACCGAACTCGAGGAAATTTTTGCATGGCAGATCAACTTTTTTAAAGACCTGCGAGTTGGAGACTCATTTAAAATTCTTGTAGAAAAAATGTTTCTCAAGCAGGAGTTTTCAGGTTTTGGAAAAATAAGGGCTGTTACGTTTTTAAACCGTGGCAGAAATCTGTCCGCAATCTATTTTAAACCTGAAGGAGAGCATGGCGGCTACTACGCTGCTGATGGACGACCCTTAAAAAAACAATTCCTGAAAAGCCCATTAAAATATACGCGGATCACATCCCGGTTTACCCACAGACGGTTTCACCCAATCTATAAAAAACATATGGCGCACCGGGCTGTCGACTATGCGGCTCCAATAGGAACACCTATTTATGCCATCAGTGATGGCGAGGTGATTAATTTGTCCCGGAGCGCTCGTTCGGGGAAGCATATTAAATTGAAGCATGCTAATGGCTATGTAAGCTCTTATTCTCACTTGTCAAGATATGCTAAAAACCTGTCTCGGGGAAAGAAAGTTCACCAAGGTCAGGTGATCGGCTATGTAGGGGCCACCGGAGCCGCAACAGGCCCACACCTTTGTTTTCATCTTCGTAAAAATGGCAGGTCGATCAACCCATTGACATTCCAGTCGCCAGGCGGGCCTGATCTTGAAGAAAAAAGCAAGGAGGCTTTCCGTATACGTGCTCAAAAAGAAATGCAGGTCTTAAACCATCCCGAAACACTGAAAACCCAATTCAGTTAGCAGTAGTTATTACTCTCCCCCAGACGCGGATCTTTGTGCATTTCGTGCAAATGGCAAGGTCCGAATTCTGAGTTGTTTTGAGCTATTTCCAAAACTTATAAAAACCAGGGAAGCGTAATTATCCAATCTGCTTCTTGGAAAACAGGTTTCGATAACCCATACTATAGTTATGAAAACTTATGGGCTACCCAATGAAAATTAAATCTTTCCTGGTTACTTGCAGCTTTCTAATCTGTTTTCCAGTTCATGCCTCCGCAATGGACGAATTGGTAATACGAAAATTTGTCATGGATTGGAACATAGCTCGACAAAATTTTACCTGTCTCCCACCCATACAAATTGAAGTTGGGAGAGATGTCTCAGATATTCGTGATGAAAAATGTGGTTCGGTATTTGTTGGAAAGCTCGACATAACTCTTTCGGGTCCTCCGGGAACCACAGTGACTCTCTATGGGGATTATAATTTTAAAAAAGATAATGGTTTCCTTATACTTAGAAAAAATGATGATCAAACACTTTGGTTGAAGGATTTAGTTGACCTCCCCGTTGGTCAATTTTCCTCGGAGGCTAATGAGGATTCAGGAGCCTTTGAAGCCTTTTATAAAGCTTCTCCAATATTTGATCGATCTGTGTATTCCGTTCAATGGGGTGATAATAGCCTGAGCCAAACAAAACTGAATTGATCGTGTGACCAAACACCCTGAATAAGTATTCAATAAAAAAGCACTCGACTCGAATAAGAGACAAGTGCTTATTTAATGGCACGCCCGAGAGGATTCGAACCTCCGACCTACGGTACCGGAAACCGCCACTCTATCCAGCTGAGCTACGGGCGCAAATTTCGGAATAAAGCCCTACCTTACAACAGCTTTCTGTTTTCTCCAAGTTAATTACATTTTGAGAATGGGCCGTTTTCACGCGGGAAACCCCAGTGTTTCTTAATCAATTATGCTCTTTTCCCTCCATGTCTAAACTTTCAGGACTTTCTAATATTTGATGAAGTAGTATTATTGGCATGGCTGAATTTCCAGCTTCCGAATTAAATCCTGTTCCGACAGGTTAAATACTTTTTTACATACAGCAGAAATTATAATTTCCAGATTTCAATCTTTAGGGGAGAAAGATTATGAAACGCCTGCCAGTAGTTATTTCTCTTTTTACAGTTCTATTTTTCATTTCTGGTCTCACAACTAATGTGTTGATCGCTGATCCAACGATTTCCAATTTAGCTTTTGCGCAGAAAAAGCAGGATGGCAAGATCAAACTCAAAAAAGGCATAAAGAAAAAAGGCAAGCGCGATAGAGATAAAGATAAGGATGACGATGATGACAATAGAGGGATTCGCCGGAAAATAGCCGTACTCCAGGCAGAGATTGACGCACTGGAATTGGAACTTGCAAATATAGAGCTGACTCCAGGACCAAAAGGGGATACTGGACCACAAGGTCCTAAGGGGGATACAGGTTTGACAGGCGCAAAGGGTGATACGGGTGCAACCGGAGCGAAAGGGGATACCGGCGCCACGGGTGCTACGGGTCCACAAGGTCCTAAAGGGGATACGGGTTTGACAGGCGCTAAAGGTGATACGGGTGCAACCGGAGCGAAAGGGGATACAGGTGCAGTTGGTGCCACGGGTCCGCAAGGGCCTAAGGGGGATACAGGTTTAACTGGTGCCAAAGGTGACACGGGCGCAACCGGAGCGAAAGGGGATACTGGAGCAACGGGTGCTACGGGTCCGCAAGGTCCTAAAGGGGATACGGGTTTGACAGGCGCTAAAGGTGACACGGGCGCAACCGGAGCGAAAGGGGATACTGGTGCCACAGGTGCTACAGGCCCACAAGGTCCTAAGGGAGATACAGGTTTAACAGGCGCAAAAGGGGACACCGGCGCAACCGGAGCGAAAGGGGATACTGGTGCCAAGGGTGCTACAGGTCCGCAAGGTCCTAAAGGGGATACAGGTTTGACAGGCGCAAAAGGGGACACGGGTGCAACCGGAGCGAAAGGGGACACGGGTGCAACCGGAGCGAAAGGGGATACAGGTGCAACGGGTGCCACAGGTCCTCAAGGACCAAAAGGTGATACGGGTTTAACCGGTGCAAAAGGTGACACCGGTGCAACCGGAGCGAAGGGTGATACCGGTGCCAAGGGTGATACCGGACCTAAAGGGGACACAGGTCCTGCTGGGGCTGATGGTCTATCTGGTGCCAACGACTTTCTTGATGGTGTATATATCACCGGTATTTTCCCATCGGAACAGAACGGCTCGTGTGGTGTGGGTGAAATTAGAATTGAAGGGTTTAACCTTTGGCCAAGTGGAGATCCCAATAATGTAGTTCATATGGGACTAAATGTACTATCTGTACTTAGCAGCGGTCCAAATTATATTTGTGCAGCTCTTCCCACAAATTTTCAACTGGTACCTGGTGCCACCTATCCAGTGAAAATCTTTAATAGTTTAGGGCTTACTACGTTTGATTATGCAGTTGTCCCAACAGACTCATTGGGTTATGAAGTGGTGAATATGCAGATTGAATTTCCAACTACTGGTGGAGGAAATTTTGATCAAATTATTAATTGTCCCACAGGTAAAAAGGCGGTGGGAGGTGGTTATGAAGTGCATAAAAAAAATATTACTGGTGATGAGAATTTGCAAACTTACGTGAACCTCGCATCAGATACAGATGGGACTGGGTGGAGAGTTGCACTTGCAAGAGCCGATTTGAGTGGTGGAAAGGTGGACCTTTTTGCTGTTTGTGTCAATGGAGATGCACTTCCAGGATATGAAGTGAAAAATCAACCTGTAAACTTCATTGAAAATAGTCCAGTAGAAGCTTTTCCTCAAGTCTCCTGTGGCAGTAAAAAAGTTATTGGGGGTGGCTTTGCCCAGGGTTGGGCAGATACCAAATTTTCAATCAATAACCCTTTCTTTGATAACACCTGGCGCGTCAGGGCATCAAGACTTTCTGGAGCTGAAGGTATCGGATGGAACGCACAGGCGATTTGCGTAGATAACTCAGCGCTTCCTGGTTATATGCTGGAAGAAGGGACAGCCCATTTCTTCAGTTGTAATATTGGAGCTCTTGAACATGGTCAGGCCACCTGCTCGGCTGGCAAAGTCCCACTGGGAGGTGGTTTCTTTCATAATGATGGGCCCGCTACAGTGATTTTAGGGGATGCTCCCTCAGACCATGGGTGGAAGGTGGATGCATATCGAACCACCAATTGTTCAAGCTATTGGCGTGTCCGAATGATTTGTGTGAATAAATAGTTCCATACTGGTTGAAGATTAAACGGTATTTGGGAAAAGTAACAACAAAGCCCATCCCGTTTTTCGGGGTGGGCTGTTTGTTTTGCGGAATAGCCTGCTGTATTGGAAACCGTCATTCTATCCGCATATACCTGATTTAATTGATTAGTACCCGCCGTCGAAGCCCGCTACGTTCCCTACCTGGAGGCTTAGTTCCTGGGAAAACTCTTTGATCATCTTTAAACGCCAGGTCCACCACTGCGCTTCAGCTGTTAATTCTTCCGAGGCGTCTGCAGGAACGTTGATGGTGTATTCCTTTCTTATTTTTGTATGAGCACTTCAGGATGATTGTTAGCAACTCGCAGGAGCACCGTTGCCGGTCCACTGGGTTTTCTTCTGCCTTGCTCCCATTCCTGCAAGGTTCTGACACTCACCCCAAGAAAACCTGCAAAGGCAGATTGGCTCAGGCCCATTTTCCCCCGGATAGTTTTAACATTTGGCGGGAGTTTAGACTTGAAGCGTTTTCCCTTTCCTTTTTTTATATCTTTTAGACTCTGTAAGATTTCTTGTCCAACATCACGTTTTTTCATGATTCTATCTCCTTACGTATGATACTAAGGGTTGAAGGAGAAATATTTTCTGCCTCTCCTTTAGCGTAAACGGTTAAAAACCAAATCTCACCTTTTTGGTTTTTCCAATAATAGACAATTCGTAGCCCTCCTTTTTTTCCTTTTCCCTTTCCAGGCCATCGAAGTTTTCTGATCCCGCCACTTTTGGGAATAATTTTTCCCGACTCAGGATGCAAAGTCAATGACCACTGCAGGGCCGAATATTCTTCATCATTCAAATAATCATGAATCAGTTTAGAAAAAAGAGGTGCTTCGATAAATTCCATAACAAGTCAGAAAAGGGCAGTATACGGCATTGACGTATTATAGCTGTTTTTTTATGAAATGAAAATGCTCTTTAGTGGAGATAAATAAATTATGGCAAATAAAGGGATAAAAGTGCAGGGAAAGTCTGCTCTTAACTATTTCTTGTTTTCCATAAAATCATTCTGTTCCCAAAGATAATCCAAAATGAGCTGTGGGATTTTGTGCGAAAGTGGGCGAAGGACGGTATGAAGTTAACGGGCGTGCTGGCCTCATCCTGGGCGACCAGGATAATACTATTCAGGCCTTCCATCAAAGGCCCACAATTTAATGGAGGTTTAGATAATAGTAGTAACGCAAACTATTCAGTCAACCCATAGCAGGTTTTTTTTACTTTTACTGGGCTATGGACGCATGGCTTTTTTTGATCAGTAGCCGCCGTCGAAGCCGGCTACGTTCCCTACCTGACGGCTTAGTTCCTGAGAGAACTCTTTAATCATCTTTAAACGCCAGGTCCACCACTGGGCTTCTGCTGTTAATTCTTCTGATGCCCCTGCGGGAACATTGATGGTGTATTCCTTGTTGGTTTCGTCAAAAATGACTTTTATATCAGGGGCCACTTTCAACCCATGTTCTTCCAGGACTTTAATAGGCTCGGCGGCCAGAGCTTTTTTGAAGGATTCATCGGTGACTGCTTTTGCCGCGACGGTTTTCCAATTGTCGTCCAGTTCTTTTTTTCTGATGGGATTGATCGGGGAAGTGGAGCCCGTGGTACCCAGTATTTCACTCATACTTGATCCTTTTCAGTAGATTCAATCTGATTTGTTTTTTGAATGATCAGAAAATCATACAGGATTCCCCAGCCTATTTCTATATTACTTTGGTCAGGCGGTGCGGATCAGCTCTTCTGCTTTCTTCAGTGCTTCATCAAGCTTATCGACCTGCGAGCCTCCCGCCTGTGCCATATCGGGCCTTCCTCCACCGCTTCCTCCTACGATCACGGCTATGTTTTTGATGATGTTTCCCGCATGGTATTTATTGGTCAGGTCTTTGGTGACGCCTGCGGCCATGGAAACTTTTCCACCGGTTACAGATCCCACGACAACGATACCGGATTTTAACTGGTTTTTGGCATTATCGATAAAGGTGCGCAGGGTTTTTGCGTCCATACCCTCCAGCTTTTTGATGACAACCGGGACGTCGCCCACTTTTTGCACTTCATCCAGTCCGGAAGACTCCTTGCCACTGACCATTTTTTCTTTGAGCGAGGTGATTTCTTTTTCCAGTTGCCGGTTTTTTTCCAGCAGTTTTTTCAGTTTTATGACTTCTTCGTTGGTGGGTGCTTTCAAAAGCCCACGAATTGCGGCAAGAGATTCCTGTTCGGACCGTATTGTTTCGTAAGCCGTCTCGCCGGTTACAGCTTCTATACGACGTACACCAGAAGCGATCCCTCCCTCCGAGGTGATTCGGAATAACCCGATATCACCGGTTGCCGTTACATGAGTTCCTCCGCATAGTTCTTTGCTGAACCCGGGTACATCGACAACACGGACGGTGTCACCATATTTTTCTCCAAACAGGGCCATAGCCCCTTCTTTAATGGCGGTATCGATATCCATTTCCTGAGTTGAAACCTGAATATTGCTGCGGATTTTTTCATTAACACGGGATTCGATACGGACTTTTTCTTTATCTGTCAGGGGAGAAAAATGTGTGTAATCAAAACGTAACCTGTCGGGAGCGACCAGCGAACCTGCCTGTTTAATATGTTCACCCAGGACTTCCTTGAGAGCTGCGTGTAAAAGATGGGTTGCCGAATGGTTGAGCGCAGTGTCTCCTCTAGTCTGTTTATCAACTTCAAGAATCAGGTCGTCCCCTTTTTGTAGAGTGCCACGCACAACTTTTGCTTTATGAACGATTAAACCGGGTAAGGGTTTGGTCGCATCAATGATTTCCAGTTGTACATTTTCATTTGAGGCCTGACCGGTATCGCCTACCTGCCCACCAGACTCCCCATAGAAAGGCGTCTTGTCGGTAAGAAACTCTATTTCATCTCCAGATCTGGCTGATTCAACGGATGTCTGGTCTTTTAATACAGCCAGAACTTTTCCTGAACTTTTAGTGTTTTCGTAACCTTCAAAAACAGTCATTGAAGAAGATTGCAGAAACTCTTTGTAAAAGGGTGCGACTTCTTTTTCCCCTGACCCTTTCCATGAAGCCATGGCTTTTGTTTTCTGCTCATTCATGGCTCTTGTATAACCTTCCATGTCGAGCTCCAGTCCTTCATCTTTGGCTGTTTCTTCTACAAGGTCAGTGGGGAACCCATAGGTGTCATAGAGTTTGAAAATTTCCTCTCCAGGTATGGCGGTGAGCTTTTCGTTGCGCACCTTTTCAAGAATCTCTTCCAGACGTTGAGTTCCATAGTGCAGCGTGTTGCCGAAACTTTCTTCTTCATTGATGACAACTTTTTGAATAAAGTCTTTATTGCTGTTCAACTCGGGATAAGATGCTTTAAAGTCGTCAACCACCTTACTGGTGATGCGGTGAAAAAACGGACCCTTCTGATCCAGTAGTTTTCCGTGACGAAGGGCTCGTCGCATGATTTTGCGCAAGACATAACCCCGCCCTTCGTTGGAGGGGATCACTCCATCACTGATCAGAAATGCCGAGGCTCGTGCATGGTCCGTTAACACTCGCAGGGAGATGTCAACTTCATCGTGTTTGCCATATTCCTTGCCGGTGACTTTCGCGGCCTCTTTGATGATTGACATCATGAGATCTGTGTCGTAGTTGTTGGTGCGACCTTGAACTACTGCGGCCAGCCTTTCCAGTCCCATTCCGGTGTCTATACAGGGACCTGGAAGGGGTGTGAGCTTGCCCGATTCATCGCGGTCATATTGCATGAACACCAGGTTCCAGATTTCCAGGAACCGATCACAATCGCAGCCAACCTCGCAGGAAGCTTGCCTGCATCCAACGTCCTTACCCTGGTCGATGAATATTTCTGAACAGGGGCCACAAGGTCCTGTGGGACCCATAGCCCAGAAGTTGTCCTTTTCGCCCATCCTGTAGATGCGCTCTCGCGGCATTTTTACTTCATCGACCCACAGGTTGAAAGCTTCGTCATCTTCTTCGAAGACGGAAATATATAAACGGTCTCGGGGCAGGCCTATGACGTCTGTGAGAAATTCCCAGCCAAAAAGAATGGCTTCTTTTTTAAAATAATCGCCAAAAGAAAAATTGCCAAGCATTTCAAAGAAGGTGTGATGTCGGGATGTGCGTCCGACCATTTCCAGATCATTATGTTTTCCCCCGGCACGAACGCACTTTTGTACAGATACAGCGCGGTTATAGTCCCTTTTCTCTTCTCCCAGAAAAACATCTTTAAACTGTACCATTCCGGCATTGGTGAACATGAGAGTCGGATCATTTTGGGGAACCAGAGGGTAGCTGGATACAACAATATGCCCTCGCTCCTCAAAATATTGCAGGAATTTTTTTCTTATTTCATCAGCAGTCATAATTTAAAGTGAGAACGGTTCGGGTAAGGGTTAAACGACACCTGCCTTGAGGACATCATGCATATGAATGACTCCTTCTATTTCTTGATCATCATTGGTTACTACCAGTGAAGTGATAGAATGATCTTGCATAATTCTAACTGCTTTTGCCGCCAAAGTGTCTTTTGAGATGGTTTTTGGGTTTCCAGCCATCATATCCATTGCACATGTTTGAGATATATCTTTTTGTTTTTCTATCAGGCGCCGGATATCACCATCGGTTATGATGCCAAGAAGTTGATCCGGATTTCCTACTACCAGTGTCATACCTAATCTTTTATCGGAGATTTCTTTCAGCACCTGATAGATATCTGCGTTTTCATTGATCCGGGGAATATCTTCTCCAGAGTGCATGAGGTCACCGACTAAAGTGAGAAGTTTCCTTCCAAGACTGCCACCGGGATGGTTGAGCGCGAAATCTTCTTCCTGAACTCCACGTAGTTCCATAAATGCCATGGCAAGAGCATCGCCCATAGCAAGGGTTGCAGTTGTGCTGGCTGTGGGAACCAGATCTTTAGCGCAGGCTTCTTCTTTGACACTGACATCAAGTACAAAGTCGCTTCTTTTGGCCAGGCTGGAGCGTATGTTGCCAGTCATCCCGACCAAGGTGCAATGAATACGATTGAATATCGGGAGTAGTTTAACAACTTCTTCGGTTTCGCCGCTGTTGGAAATGGCTATCACCATATCACCATCAGAAATCATGCCCAGATCTCCGTGGCAAGCCTCAGCCGCGTGTAGAAAAATAGAGGGGAGGCCTATACTTGAAAATGTGGATGAAATTTTTTTCCCGATAAGACCGGACTTGCCTACTCCCGTTACAACAAGGTGTTTGCATTTGTTCAAATGATGAACGACTTCGATGAATTGGGAATCAATTCGGCTTCCCAACTCGGCTATAGCATGGCTCTCAATTTCTAGAACCTTGCGGGCTGTGTTAATGATTGACCGGGTTTGAGCATCCAGATTTTCTGTAGAATCCTTGAGGGCACGCATTTTTGCTGGCAACTCCAACTTAAGCCTTTTAATTCAATTAGTTCATAAGCAGTTGAAATACTAATGATAACACAATTAATTAGACACGGTAAAGCCACGTCTTTATACTTGATCAGCATTTCCACACTTAAGAGGATCTTATGAGCAAAGCCAAGTCCTTATATCTGATAGACGGTTCTTCTTACATTTTCAGGGCCTATTTCGGTATTCGACAATTTTTATCTACTTCCACCGGTTTCCCTACCAATGCCTTGTATGGTTTCATCAATATGTTGCAGAAAGTGGTGAAAGATGAAAAACCAGATTACTTGGCTGTGGCTTTCGACAGCAAGGAAAAGACTTTTCGCCACAATATTTATGCGGACTATAAAGCTAATAGAGAAGCACCTCCTGAGGACCTGGCAAAACAATTCCCTTACTTTGAACCTCTGGTGCATGCCTATAACATTCATGGGGTTAAAGTTCCCGGTTACGAGGCAGACGATATCATTGGAACCCTCGCTAAGAGGGCTGCGGAAGAGGGTTTTAAGGTTGTCATCGTCAGTGGTGATAAAGATATGATGCAGTTAATCAGTCCTGGTATTCGCATGTTAGACACCATGAAGGGCAAATGGTTTGGTGTGGAAGATGTAAAAGAAAAATTTGGCGTAACTCCAGACAAGGTGATTGAAGTGATGGGGTTGATGGGTGACTCCAGTGATCATATTCCGGGAGTTAAAGGAGTAGGCCCTAAAACTGCTTCAGAACTTATCCGTAAATTTGGATCAATCCATGAACTGTATGGCCGGATTGATGAAGTGGACAAGGCAAAGCTTAAAGAAAAACTGGTTAACGATAAAGAGATGGCATTGCTCAGCCGCCAACTGGTGACTATCAATACTGATATGGAGCTTGAAACCGAACTGAAGGACCTCAAGTGTCAAGCTCCAGATAATGCGAAGTTGAAAAAACTATTTTCTGAGTTTGAGTTTTCTTCTTTGCTTGGGGAACTGGGCGAAGATTCTGATGTGGCTTCTCCTGATATTGAGAGTAGTTATGAAACCCTTTTTATAAAATCCGATTTAGAAAAGTGGGTTGAGAAACTGAAGAAATCTAACGCTTTTGCGTTAGACCTTGAAACTACCAGTTTGCACCCAGTCAGAGCCAGGATCATTGGCATATCATTATCCTGTGAAGAAGCGAAAGCCTGTTATATTCCGTTGGCCCACAGTTACCTTGGAGTTCCCGCTCAGTTAGATTTTGATTGGGTTTTAAAAAAACTCAAACCATTGCTTGAAGACCAGAGTGTTGGAAAAGTTGGCCAGAATATAAAATATGATTTGATTGTTTTGCGAAATGAAGGAATCGACCTTAAAGGAGTGATCTTCGACACAATGCTGGCTTCTTATATTTTGAATCCATCAGGCAGAAGGCACAATATGGACGATCTGGCCAAAGACTACCTTGGGCATACTACGATTAAATATAAAGATGTGGTGGGGACAGCGTCCAAAGAAATAGGGTTTGATGAAGTGGAGGTTGAACGTGCCACTGAATATGCAGCGGAAGATGCAGATATTACCTGGCGGTTATATGAAAAACTTTCTCCTCTTCTAAAAGACAATGACCTGAAGCTTTTTCTGGAATTAGAGTTGCCGCTCATAGAAGTTTTGGCAGATATGGAAATCCATGGTGTGAAACTTGACCAGAAACATCTGCAAAAACTTTCTCAAAAGATTCAAAATATGATGGGAGATCGTGAAGAACAAATATATTCTCTGGCCGGGGAGCAATTTAATATCAATTCTCCAAAACAGCTCTCGGTAATATTGTTTGAAAAACTCGGACTGCCGGTAATAAAGAAAACCAAGAGTGGATATTCCACCGATGTCTCAGTGCTGGAGCAACTGGCTGAAGAGCACGATCTTCCTGAGATGATATTGATGTACAGACAATTGGGGAAATTAAAATCCACTTATATAGATGCATTGCAGGAGGATATCTATAGCAAAACAGGAAGAGTGCACACTTCTTTCAATCAGACCGTGGCGGCAACGGGAAGGTTGAGCAGTAGCAACCCGAACCTTCAGAATATTCCGATTCGTACTGAAATGGGGCGTGAAATAAGAAAAGCCTTCATTGCCGAAGGTGAGAATCATTTACTTTCAGCCGACTACTCACAGGTGGAGCTTAGGGTTCTGGCCCACCTTTCTGAAGATGAGGCTTTGATGGATGCTTTTCAGATGGGAGAAGACATACACACACGTACTGCATGTGAAATATTCGGGACCACTCCGGCTCGTCTTGATGAGGAAGCAAGAAGAATGGCCAAGGCGGTAAACTTTGGCATCGTTTATGGTTTGAGTGCATTTGGACTGTCGCGACAGTTGAAGATCTTTCCCAAGGACGCAAAAAAATTTATCGACCAGTATTTTACTTTGTATAAAAGAGTTAAAGTCTATATGGAGGAGACCATAGCTCAAGCCAGGGAGGTTGGTTATACTGAAACGCTTATGAATCGGAAACGATATTTGCCCGATCTTAAAAGTCAGAACAGGCAGGTGCGTGAGGCAGCAGAAAGAATAGCGATTAATTCTCCGGTTCAGGGAAGTGCGGCTGACCTGATCAAGCTGGCAATGATTCAACTGGAAACAAAAATCAGGAAGAAAAAATTAAAATCCAGAATGATTTTGCAAGTGCATGATGAACTGGTTTTTGAATGCCCGGAAGAAGAAGAAAAGGCAATGAAGGAGCTGGTTAAAAAGGAAATGGAAGAAGTAGTTCCTCTTAAAGTTCCGTTGCTTGTGGATATAGGGTGGGGGAAAAACTGGAACGCGGCACATTAACCAGCCAGCGGATGGTTGGAATGTGGTAGTGACCCTTTGGAGGTGCGTTGATTTGACAAAAGAGCGATTGCAGCTTGGTCAAGAAGGCGAGTCTGCCGCGATAGATTTTTTGAAGAAGAAAAGTTACCGAATTCTCGAAAAAAACTTTCGATCAAAATTGGGAGAGATCGACATCATTGCTGAGCAAAACGGAGTGATTATTTTTATTGAGGTCAAGGCTCGCTCGAATCATGAATTTGGTCATCCGTTTACTGCATTGACTCCGGCTAAACAAAAAAAGATTATTCAAACTGCCCAAGGCTTTCTTGCCCAGAAGAGGATTGTTAATAAGCCTGTTCGGTTTGATGTGGTAGCCCTGACTGCCGAATCTTCAAATTCCTGGAAAATTGAATTGCTGGAAGATGCTTTTCAGTTATGACTGCATCATAAAATTCGAAAATTTATGGTGAAAACATAAACAATATACAGGTATAGGTCCAATCTGGTACTTCTGTGATAATTATCTTGAGTGATTTGCGACTTTTTGAGAATTCTCGCATCTATTATAAAAAGGTAGGATGTTATTTTTCAGTTAGACAACCGAATTGGGCAGGAGAAAACTCCATTGAATTTTATCAAGCGTTTTTTTACGGGCATGAAACAGGAAACCGAGACACCAATGACAACAGATCTCTCAGCAAAAGAATCCCCTGAGCCGGCAGAAGAAACTGGTTCTGTGACGGAAGAGACCGTCCCTCAACCCGAGCCTGAAAAGCAGCCGAGTTTTCCAGATGTTCGAAGAGTTATACAGGCACCGGTTATATCAGAAGAGCTATTTCCTGAAAACTCCGATGAGATCTTGATCAAGGCGCAACCTTCACCAACAGGAGATCAATGTCTTTTTACTGTTAATCGCTCCTTGATGGCAGGATACTCCTGGTATTTCCCGGATTTTGAAAGCGCGGCAGACTCACCACTTGCAGAGCGCCTCTTTTCTCTGGAAGATATAGAGACCGTATTGGTGTGTGAATGCTCTGTAACAATCACCCGCAAAGATAAAACTCTCGTTGACTGGCATTCATTGGCAAAAGAAGTAGGGCAGGTGATCCGTGAGGTTTTGCAGGAAAACAAAGGTCTTATTTCTGAAAAAATTATTGAGGAACTACCTGCTGAGGATGATATCCGAGAAGGCATTCAAAAGGTTATTGATACAGAGGTGAACCCAGGAGTGGCAGGGCATGGCGGCAATATTACCCTGTTATCTGTTAAAGGTAATTCTGTCACTATACAAATGGGTGGTGGTTGTCAGGGGTGCAGTGCTGCAGATTTGACACTCAAGCAGGGGATTCATACTTCGTTCAGAAAAGCTGTGCCCAAGGTAGGTGCGATATTCGATGAAACTGACCACGCAGCGGGTTTAAACCCGTTCTTTTCTTGAGGAAAATATGCCAAGAATCAACACTTTTAAAGTAAATGTGGAAACCGGTTCTCAGGGAATGAATGGACCGGTATTTTTCAACTTCAATAATCACAAACTGGAGTTTGAAAATGTTAAAGGTTCAGCTGAGTCGGGAAAAAACTTTGAGGGTGACTTTGAGGTTAACAGTTTTGCGCATAGCTTAACTTTGGTTGGTCCACAGTCAGGGAAATGGGATATTGAAAAAATCACCGTTGAGTATAACTGTGAAAATGAAAAACCTTATACAGTCCAGTTTGGTGGGGTTACTTTAGATGAGACGACGGAAGTAAATATCTGGCAAGACCCGCCCGTTCCTGCTTTTGATGTTTAACCACCAGGCGTGAGGCCAATGTTTTCTTTCAAAGGAGTGGTATCGTAATACTGGCTAGTGAATTTCCCTGCTGGTGAAACGCGCATGCAAGTCGCCCAGTAAAATATAATCTTTGATAGTGGTTTCAATCGGGATAAAGTGTTTTGAGGACCAGAACGTTATTTTGCCGGTTTTGGTTTTGAAAATTTCTTTTGGTACGATGACATCGAGCAGCAGGTCGTCGCGTTTGTCACGTTTCTCTTCGGCTCTGATCC
The DNA here is from genome assembly GCA_964344595.1 of uncultured Nitrospina sp. Lineage (GTDB taxonomy): Bacteria > Nitrospinota > Nitrospinia > Nitrospinales > VA-1 > LS-NOB. The sequence continues at coordinate 38,753 of CAYFNV010000019.1, forward strand.
GCTCCTGATCCGTTTCCTGCAAGATGTGAACAGAAATCTCACTGTGTCCCTTTTCAGGAATAGTTTTGATGATGAACTTCTTTCCTTTGTCAAGTTTTCCGTATGCGCTGTTTCGAATGTTGTAAAAAGCGGTGAGGATATCGTGAAATGCACCCTCAAAGGGGAGCTCATTTTGTCCGCTTTCGATTTTTTCATCATTCGCGTAATTTTCCCATGTGTGCAATCGAAGGGAATAATTAAATTTATGCCGGGTGATTTCTTCATTGCTTGCAATCGTTACCTTGCGTAAGAAAGTTTTAGGCCGGAGTCTTTTGCCATTATCGATCACTTCGAACTCGGTCTTGTAATAATGTTTGCGGTAGGCGGTGAAAAAACCGACAAATCCTTTTGTGCTGGCCTCAAGAACTGAAAAATATTGGCCATTTTCTTCAAAAAAACTCACTTTGGCAGAGGCAGCATTTTCAAACCAGAGGAAGCTGATATCGTAGTACAGGGTTTCTCCCACAAAACGGGTTATTTCTCCTGATGGGAGGAAGTTATTGTACTCCCCCAAAAATGTTGATTTTTCTACCTTTGACTCCAGGGTTTGAGTGGAAACCCCAGGCAAGAAAAAGACAGATATGAGTAAAACGAGAAGCTTAAGGTTGCCAAATCTCATAAGTTCAGGCTGGAAAATGAAAAAAATTGTTTTTTTCAAAATATTATTTTAATATTATAAATTACTGAGTGTTTTACCTAATCTTTGTAATTTGTCAATTTTTTCGCTATGTCAGTAGAAACATCACCTTTATCTCCAGGAGTTGTTGAAGAATCTGATGGGAAAACCCGTCAGTCCTATCTCCCGTTATACAAAATTATAATGTGGGATGATAATGTAACGACCATGGAGTTTGTCATCCGGATTCTGATCAACCTGTTCAGTAAAGACTATTCGACTGCAGAAAAACTGATGTATGAAATCCATCTTCAAGGTGCTGGCCATGTAGCCACTTTGCCTTTGGAACAGGCAGAATTCAAAGTAGAACAGGTTCATACTGCAGCGGCTATGGAAGAGTTCCCCTTTACGTGTACCATTGAGCCGGCCTAAGGCATTCCCTTTTTAACTATTCTCTTTTCTGCATCGGAACATAATCTCTCGCGGGAGAACCCATATACACTTGTCTTGGACGGCCAATTCTGAACTGTTTATCTTCCTGGAGTTCTTTCCATTGGGCTATCCAGCCTGGTAGACGGCCCATCGCGAACATAACAGGGAACATATTGATAGGAATATTCAGAGCTTTGTAAATCAAGCCGGAATAAAAATCAACATTAGGATAAAGCTTTTTCTCAACGAAATAACTGTCTTTGATAGCAATTTCTTCCAGCTTGAGCGCTATTTCAAGAAGTGGTTCATGGCTTGCTTCTTTATCAAATATTTTATGAGCCATTTTTTTGATTATTCTGCTACGCGGGTCAAAGTTTTTATAAACTCTGTGTCCAAACCCCATTAGCCTGAAAGGATCGTTTGAGTCTTTGGCTTTTTGAACGTATTTATCTACATTTCCTCCATCTTCATGGATGGTTTGCAGCATTTCAATAACAGCCTGATTAGCTCCACCATGAAGGGGTCCCCATAAGGCGTAGATGGCAGAGGAAACCGATGCAAACAGGTTGCACATTGAACTTCCGACAAGACGAACAGTGCTTGTCGAACAGTTTTGCTCGTGATCGGCGTGGAGAATCAGTAAGACGTCCAGAACCTTGGCAACATCCTCATCAACTTCATAGGGTTCGCAGGGTAGCGAAAACATCATTTTTAAAAAATTTGCAGCGTAGCTTAGATTGTTATCCGGGTATTGAAAAGGTTGACCAATGGATTTTTTATAGCTGTATGCGGCAATGGTAGGAAGTTTTGCCATCAGCCTGTGTATCGCGATTTCTACCTCCCGTTCATTTCTGACGTCCAACTCATTTTGGTAGAATGTCGCCAGAGAACCAACCACAGCACTGCAGACAGCCATTGGATGAGGATTATTGGGGAATCCATCATAGAGGTTCTTAATTGACTCATGCACCATGGAATGATGAACCACATGATATTTGAACTCGTCAAATTGTTCACGGGTAGGGAGTTCCCCATAGATGAGAAGATAGGATGTTTCTAAAAAAGAACTTTTTTCAGCAATTTGCTCGATGGGATAACCTCTGTATAGCAGTACCCCTTTCTCGCCATCCAGAAAAGTGATCTGGCTTTGGCAGGAGCCTGTACTCATAAACCCTGGATCAAATGTGATCAATCCGGTTGTATTTCTCAGGGTAGTTATATCTATGGCTTTTTCTCCACAGGTGCCTTCTTGAACTTCGAATTCGTAGGTTTTTCCCTGATAGGTGAGCGTGACTGTTTCTGCCATTGTTATCCTCCGGTTAAAATCGGATGCCAAGTGAGATCGATAGGGTTATTTGCAAAGTTGTTGTTACCCTGTATTATAAACCTTGTTTATAAGTTTGACAGAACTTTTGTTTATAAAGAGTGATTAGTGATGAAGCATAACTGGCTTTTATATTCGATGATTGCTGGCATCTTTTTGGGAGTTTTTTCTGGATGGATGTACGGAAGCTCAATGTTAGCGGTGGAATGGATTGGTGAGATGTTTCTGGATGCACTGAAAATGCTGGTGGTTCCTTTAATCATTTCATCGATGATCGTTGGTATCGCGGGCCTTGGAGATATAAGGAAGGTTGGGAAAACCGGTTTGATAGCACTCATATATTTCATGATAACAACCTGTATGGCAGTGGCTATTGGTTTGGTTATGGTTAACATTATTGAACCGGGAGTTGCGGTTGAAATGACAATAGAGCATGTTCCTGAAAAGGTTGCGGGAAAAGAAGAAGTCGGCATCACGGATATTCTAAAAACTTTTGTTTCACCAAACCTGGTGCAGTCTATGGTGAAGATGGAAATCCTTCCTCTCATTATGTTTTCCCTAGTGTTCGGTGGAGTTTTAACCACTCTCGGTGAACCGGGTAAGAGGGCTATAGAGTTTTTTGATACAGTTAATAATGCGGTTATGAAAATCGTCCATTTGCTTATGTACGTTGCTCCACTTGGTGTTTTTGCGTTGATTGCATCCAAGCTGGGTGCCGCAGGGGGGGGAGACTTGTTCCTGGTTGAGCTGGCTAAAGTCGGGAAATATGCCGGAACAGTTGTTATTGCGCTTTTAATTCACGGTCTTTTAATATTGCCGATAATTCTCTATGTGACTACACGAAGAAATCCGTTTATTTATTTTAAAAATGTAACCGAAGCACTGACAACAGCTTTTTCAACGGCAAGCAGTTCTGCAACCTTGCCGGTCACCATTGAGTGCGCGGAAGATTATAATCAGGTTTCCCGGAAATCAGCCCTTTTTGTTTTGCCTCTTGCCGCTACAGTGAATATGAACGGCACAGCACTTTATGAATCGGTGGCGGCTATGTTCATTGCGCAAATGTTAGGAGTTCAATTGGGTTTTGGAGACCAAATGATTATATTTGTCACAGCAACTTTGGCTGGTATAGGAGCGGCAGGAATTCCTGAAGCTGGGTTGGTCACTATGGTGATGGTACTCCAGTCAGTAGGACTTCCTTTGGAGGGGATAGGCATGCTTCTTTCAATTGACTGGTTTCTAGACAGGTGTCGGACTACTGTTAACGTCTGGGGAGACTCAATTGGTGCTGGAGTTGTAGATTATCTGGAAGAAAAATGGGTAGAGAGAGGAGGAGAGATTTGATCATACTGGCATTGTTTGGGCTTATTGTAGGTATACTTTCTTCAGGTTCGGGGTTGGGAGGAGGGTTTCTTGTTGTACCCCTTCTGATTTTTTTGGGAAGAGAAGCCAAGCTGGCAGTGGGTACTTCTTTTATTTATATTTTGATGGTAGCGATATCTTCGGTTCTGGCACATTACAGGTTGGGAAACATTGATATAAAAACCGGACTGATTATGGCTTTGGGAGGTATAGCCGGTGCCCAGATCGGGCCTCATTTGTTGCAGCACCTTTCCGACCAGAATTATAAACGCATTTTTTCAGTGCTTCTGGTAATAACAGCTGTCTGGTTATTTGCCAGTACCTTTACCAGCTCCAAAGGATAATTCAAGATTCTTTGCTGGTACCACGAACCAGCCTTACGGCAAAGGGACCTTCTCCGAACTTATTTATCCAACTTGAACGGCCCTTTACCAGACTGAACATCATAGCCCTGTCACCATTGACTGTGTCTGTCCAGGTACAATCGGCACATTTCGGTTCGAATTCTTTTGGGATATGAATTTCATTATTTCCAAAGTCCCTTTGGCTGAAACTTTTATCGAAAATGGTTTTAATATCCTCCATTTTCGGGACTCGCCAATCACTAAATCCCCCAAAACTTTCAGCATTTTTTTCTTCAGCAAATTTCATGGCTTTTTCCAGGTGAATCCATTTACCCGTTAACTGTCTGGAGTCCTTTTTAAGCCAGGTCAGTCCGGTTTGGTTATCGGTGATGGTATCGTTTCCATTGTCTATGAATCGTGACATGGTCAACCTCATTAAAAAGTTTATGGTAATTATAATTATATCAGAATCTGGTTTGGACGAGTCAAAAGGAGAGAATAAAAAAAGCCGATAGACTTAAGTCTATCGGCTTTTTTACCTCTGGCGAGGTTTGATGCTTTTAATTCTTTACTTGATGGTTGCGTGATTCACTTCACAGTCAGCTTGAGAAACCAGATTTTCTTTCATATAACCATCTCGGTTCTGGTTCATTGCTTTGCGGTAAGCGTCACTAGAGTTGTCTCCACGACAGTCCCCAGCTACCAAGCCAACAACAACGCCTGCATCTTCTACTGTCTTCCATTGTTTCCATGACTGCTCGGTCTGAGAAGAACCGAACTGGTAATCACCATTGATTCTACCCGTATCACTACGAGATTTTCCTGCACCAGAAGCCAGGTTGACCGCATTGGTCAAAGCCCTGTCTTTTGCTCCCATTTGCATCATGGTCTGGGTGACTCCTGTTACGCTAGGATGGTTGCTTTGGTAGTATTGCCCGGGAACCGTCTCATCAGCGCTGGCGCTCAATGCCGTGAATCCAACAAATGCACTTACTGCTACGAACAAAATTGCTTTTCTCATTACTTCCTCCCCTACAGGATGAAATTGGAATAAAAACTTCCTAATACTAACGATTTGTTATTTGACGGGGTATAAGGTGAACCCTGTTTTTTTATATAGGAGGATAGCTATTTTATTATAAGAAAAATCCTATTTATTCTTATCTTTATTCGGATGCTGTTGCTGGATGAGCAATTGGAACAAGTTAACACATCCAAGTATATTGAGCAAAATGACTATTTTATTGTAGTCTTAATTCCTAATAATTATTTCTGACGGTGAAGTGGTAGTTCCGGGGAGGAAAATTCTATTCCCTGAAAGCTGTACGGCAGATAAAAGGGGTGGGGTATTGAGAAGAATCCCTGGGCAAAGGGTGGGCCGGATATTTCAGCAATTACCTTTTTATAATCATGCTTGCTTTCCTCGCAGGTTCTGAAAAAGCACCAGCGAAAATGGATGGAGCGATTATTATCTCTTTTGAGGATGATGGCAAAGATGTCTTTTTCGTTGAAGAAAAACTGTAGCGTGAAGGCCTCATGGTTGACTTGATAGGTTTTTCTGGGCGGAAGCTTTGCGATCTCCATCGGATTTGGAACAATAACTCCAGAATCTGGTTGGGTTTTGAGGGAGACCTTTTCCAGAGCCCATAAACAAGGGGGAGACGGATTGAATAAGATATTCAAAAGAAAAACAGTGAAGCAGACTAGTTTAATTGGAGAACATCTGTTTTTATTGGGCATAGAGGTAAACCAGAGAGGTGATGAGCCCAAATTTTAATCGAATAAGCAATTAAAATGCAAAAAAAAGCCGGTAAGGCATTCGCCCTACCGGCTTGATCCTCTTAATTAAAAGAGATGTTTATAATTTACTTGATTGTAGGATGATAGTTTTCGCAATCAGATTGAGAAACCAGGTTTTCTTTCATGTAGCCATCGCGGCTCTGGTTCATCTGCTTGCGGTAGGCGTCACTAGAGTTGTCACCACGGCAGTCACCAGGTACCAGCCCTACAACAACACCTGCATCTTCAACCGTTTTAGCTGCTTTCCAGCTTTGCTCACTCTGCGAGGAGCCAAATTGAAAGTCGGTATTGGTGGGAGTATTGCCGCTGCGAGATCTTCCTGCACCAGAGGCCAAGTTAACCGCGTTAGTCAAAGCCCGGTCTCTTGCTCCCATTTCCATCATTGTTTGCCCAACGCCCATAACGCTGGAATCATGCTGTACATACTGTCCTGGAATTACATCATCGGCAGCAACAATGGAACCCATTGCCATGAATCCTACGAATGCGCTTACTGCTACAAAAACAATTGCCTTTTTCATACGTGCCTCCCCAACTGTTGATTGGAAATAAAACAATTAAACTAAACTACTCAAACAAAATGAATTGGCCTCTTACTTTTGAAGTGCCAACTGATAAACAAATTTCCTTTTATCCTACACATATAGTCTTAATTGCCTATCTATAAAATAGGACTATATGTCTTATAGATGTCAGAATCTATAACCTTACGGGCCGTTTGTCAATAAAAAATCGGTACTTCCTGAAATCTCAATAAAATTACTGAAAAGAGAATTCTTAGTATCTGGTTGATCGGCAGGTAACCAATTGAATTAAAAAGAGTTTTTTACTGGTGTGATTGTTTTGCAATGTCTGGGAGCATTAGAGATCCACCTTTTGTTTGTGCAATTGATAACTGTGGCTCGGGAATAGTCTTTTAATGTTACGCGAAGTTGGATTAATGATTTGAAATTCGTATAATGAAAAAAGTATTTCAATAAATGTTTAACAGTTAAAAAAATACTCATTAATGACTTCAAAAAAACTTTTTACTTTAGAAGAAGCAAATGCCATTGTTCCTCAACTATTGGGCTGGGTTCCGGAAATCCAAAAGTTGTCGAATTCAATGAATCGTGATTTTCCTGATATTCGCAATGCACGGGAAAAGGCCAAGTGGAATGGTGGGAGTTCTGAAGGCGCTGATTACCTTAATGTTGTTTTGAAGTATAACCATTTGATCCAGGAAATTGAATCGATCGGATGTGAGATAAAAGGGATACGTGAAGGGTTGATAGATTTTCCATCTATCAGAGAAGGACGGGAAGTTTACCTATGCTGGAGAATGCCAGAAAAAGAAATTCGCTTTTGGCACAGTCTGGATGCTGGTTTTTCTGGTCGCCAGCCGATTTAGCCGCTCTATCTGTCCTCCGAGATCAATGGCTCAAGTTTGTGGACAAAATATTATCTCCTTATTAAGGGAGTGCTGATTCATTTTCTGTGCTGGCGCTCTGAAAAAATTTTTCTAACCTGCTGGACTATTTTGGGGTTTCCTACCACTGCTGTACCCTCTTTGATGCATGCTTTATTTCCAGAGAAATTCGCGAATCGGCCACCGGCTTCCTGAACCAGTATTTTACATGGAGCGTAGTCCCATATTTTTGCTAGAGGATCTACCATCACATCTACGACACCTCGCACAGCCATTAAATGACCGAATGCATCAGGATAGGTTCTCACAATTCCTGCTTTCTGGTTCAGGCTATTGTAAAGAAAGGTACACTTTTCACTACGAAAGCAGTAGTGGTCCGCAACCGCAATGAAAGCTCCCTTCAGGTTGGTGTGGGATGAAACCTTAAGGCGTTTACCATTTCCAAAGGCTCCTTTTCCTTTTACGGCCCACGCTGTTTCGCCCAGGGCTGGTAGCTCGATGATACCTAGCACAGGCTGCCCCTTATGTAGAAGGGCTATCATGGAAGCGAAAAGTGGAAGTCCTCTCACAAACGATCGTGTACCATCTACCGGGTCAATGGTCCAAACCCATTCTGCATCTTCATTTTGGTTGCCAAATTCTTCACCAATGATTCCGTGGTCAGGAAAATATTTAGAAATTTTTTTGCGCAGGATCTCTTCGGCTTTGCGGTCTGCGATAGTGACAGGACTCTGATCTGCTTTCAGGTCGACGGAAAACTGTCCTCGGTACCATCTTAATACTTCTGCTTTTGCGGGTTTCATGAAAGATAACGCCGCATCTTTTACTTCCAGTAAGTTCATTGCTGTAACAACCCTGTTGTTGGGAAAAAATCCTGATAAGCTGGCAGAATTCCTCCGCTGACATATCACTCTGTTTTCACTTCGTAGTCAAAGGTGCTTTTGGTTCAACGAGCTATTTCAATATTCTCGCTTTGAATGAGATAGGGAAAATAACATTGCTTTAATCAGTGTTTAAAAACTATAATCGTCCCTTTGATGAAATTTTTTTTGCTTTATATCCACGGGATTAAAAAATATGCGTGATAAGAATCTAATGGTTGCGATTATAGCTTGTTTTGCAATCACTATTCTTTTTTTGCTGGTCATAGTCTGGGAGATAAAAAAATCCATTGACCACGATGAGAGAGTACAACAAATATCAAAAAAAGCCAATGAGGTGGAAGTTGCTGATAACCGGGATTTCAGCATTTATGAAACTCTTGTGGGGGATGATGGGAGGGAGATGGTACTGGTTCCTGAAGGTATTTTCTCACGTGGGTCAGACTCAGGAGGGTTTGACGAGAAACCCATGCAGGAAATTTATCTCGATGCGTTTTATGTGGATAAATTTGAGGTGAGTGTGGAGGCCTATAACAAATTTCGCAAGGCGGCCAACTATGCAGAACCTTCGGTTCCGTTTTTTCAAGGGGACAGTGAAGTCATGAAGATTCCTACCAATGCTGTTGTTGGGGTTTCCTGGCATGATGCGACCAACTACTGTACTTGGGCAGGTAAGAGGCTTTTGACAGAAGCAGAATGGGAAAAAGCAGCGCGGGGCACTCATGGGCTAAAGTATCCATGGGGGAATAAGATTCTTCCTGATCGAGCCAACTTTGCTGGAACAGGTGATGGTTATGCATACATGTCACCTGTTGGAAAATATCCAATGGGACGAAGCGTTTATGGTGTCTATGATATGGCAGGCAATGTTTCTGAATGGGTCAATGATTTCTATGACCAGTTTTATTATAAAAACGCACCAATGATGAATCCTACTGGTCCTGAAAACAAAAAGAATCGCGTATTCCGTGGTGGATCTTGGGATGCGAGAAGTGTGGATATCCGTACTTCAAAACGTTTTGCCGCTTCACCTGGAAGAAAGGATGGCATTTTGGGTTTTCGTTGTGGTCGTTCCAAAAATCCTGAATAACTCTCTAGTGTGGAAAGCAAAGTACATAACTTGCTAGGCAGGTATAGCTTTTGGCTGGCTAACGGGACTTTGCAAGTTACCTGCGGAGTAAAAGATATTGCAATCAACCAATGAGCCCAGCGTTACGTTGGCCAACAGAGGTTTTCCTTCCCGAATCTGGATTTTCCTGTTTTTTTTTGTTTCTGGCGCAACTGGCCTGATCTATGAAGTTGTGTGGACCCGTTTGCTCACTCTTGTGATGGGCAACACCCATTATTCGGTTTCCACTGTCTTGACAGCATTCATGGGTGGGCTGGCACTGGGCAGTTATGCTGGCGGTAAAGTGATTGATAGAAAATTCAATCCGCTTGCGGCGTATGCTTTTCTGGAAGCGGGAATCGGTTTGTATTGTCTTTTCATTCCCAGCCTGATTGATCAGGCATTCCCGATATTCAAATGGGTTTATCTTAACCTTGGAGATTCTTATACCCAGGCCAGTCTAGCCCGATTTCTGATTTGTGTTGCGATTCTAATCATTCCCGCAACTTTCATGGGCGCGACATTGCCAGTTCTTAGTAAATTTGTTTCACAAGATGAAAAACTTATAGGAACAGATGTAGGAACCTTATACTCCATAAACACATTTGGAGCGGTAATTGGAGCTTGGGGATCGGCCTTTATATTTATGAAGCTGTTTGGGGTCCAATCTACTATCTGGATGGCGGCCATGTTGAACATTGCGATATCTGCCGTAATTTTCTTACTCTTCAGGCCTCCTTTAATAGATAAGAAACATATTGAAACAGAGAGCGTTTTATTACCTCTGGATAAAAGGGAAAAGTTGATCCTCTTGAGTTTTGGACTTTCGGGAATGGTGGCTCTCGTATATCAAGTTGCCTGGAACCGTATTTTATCACTTTTGCTGGGTTCTTCTGTCTATGCCTTTAGCCTGATATTGACTGTTTTCATACTTGGGCTGGCTTTGGGAACGGCTGGGTTTTCTCGCCTTCTGTCCAGATTTAGTGATGTCATGAAAGTGTATGGGATCACCCAAATAGTAATTGGGATTTTTGCCCTTTCAATCATTCCTTTGTTTGCTCATATTCCTTTTGCCAATCGCTGGATTTATGAAAACTGGGGCTTGCAGTTTGAGTCTGTTCAACTGGCAAACTTCCTTATTATTTTTGCCTTAATTTTTGTGCCAACTTTTTTTATGGGTGCGCAGTTTCCGCTTGTCATTAAATTGATGGTGCGGAAACTGGAAACCCTGGGACACAATGTGGGAAGGGCTTATGCCAGTAATACAATCGGAGCCATCGCTGGCTCTTTTTTTGCTGGTTTCATCTTGATACCTGAAGCGGGTCTTCAGACCACACTGTTAAGTGGTGTGTTTCTTAATATTCTGATGGGAACAGCTATTCTTGCTCTGGGTTCAAAGATTAGTTTTAGCATGAAGATTTATGCTCTGCCTGTGGTGTTGATGTTTTCTATACTGACAGCAAAATCAATTGGTCCCTGGGACAAGTCTGTAATTTCAAGTGGTTCTTTCATGCCATACCGTATAGCGGACCTTAAAGAAGCGGAACAAAAGAAAAACAAAATCCTTTTTTTTAAAGAAGGAATGCACACCACGGTCACGACAGAGCTTTCTGTATCTGGAAATATTTTCCTGCGTGTTAATGGGAAGACCGATGCTTCTTTAGCATTGGATATGAGAACTCAATTGCTCTCAGGTTATCTGCCTATGCTGTTTCATCCAGATCCCAAATCTGCTTTGGTGATTGGGCAGGGTAGTGGAATTACTTTGGGTGCGGTAGAGCAGTTCCCTGTTAAAAAAGTCAAGCTTGTCGAAATCTCCCCTGCTGTTATTGAGGGGTCCCGTTTTTTTGATCCTTTCAATCACCATGCCCTGGATGACAAGAGATTGACCCTGAAACTTGAAGATGGTCGCAACCATATAGCACTGACAGACGATACTTATGACGTTATTGTGTCAGAACCTTCCAACCCATGGATTTCAGGGGTTGGGGCTTTATTTACAGTCAACTTTTTTAAACTGTTGAAGAAGCGTTTAAACCCGGGTGGAGTGGCATGTATTTGGGTTCACACAAATATGTCTCCAGCAAGTTTCAAGTCTATCATACGGTCCTTTAGTAATGAGTTTCCTTTTGTGACTATGTGGGAATCTATAGCGGGAGATGATTACCTGCTGATAGGGTCTGAAAAGGAATATAACTTGTCTTATGAAAAAGCCCGCGATTATTTGGCAAACGAAGTAGTGGGGCGTGATTTGCACCGGATAGGTGTCAACAATGTCCCTGATCTGCTGAGCTTGATGATCATGTCGCGGGAAAAACTACTGGAATTCAGTGCCTCGGCTCCTTTGCATACAGATGACAATTCCTTGCTGGAGTTTAACGCCCCCCAATATGTTTATAAAGATGAGCGTGCAGTTTTAGTCAGGCAATTAACACCTTTTATTAAGTTGGTTCCGGATTTTGTGAAATTTGCTGATGAAGATGTTCGTGAAAAAGTGATGACAAGACTTGTGAAGTTGGAAAGATCTGAAAGCCAGATTGCAGATATTAAGAATAAGGCTTCTTTAGAGAGGCTTTTAGATAAAGCCATGGGAGAATTTAATGTTGGTGATATCAATGGGGCTTTGCAAAGCTACCGGAAAATATTGGATTTAGACCCTGATCATGTGATGACACATTACAATATGGCGAATATCTTTCTTGAACTTAAGTTAATGGACAAGGCTGAGTCTTCTTACCGGAAAACTCTTGATATCAATCCGTACTATGTTTTTGGTTCTATAGGGCTTGCCCGACTTTATGTGTTTTCTGGAAAACCTGACATGGCTATTGAAGTTTTACGGGATACGTTAAAGTGGTACGGAGGGGATCAGGAGGTTAACTTGTATCTTGGCTTGGCGTATGCTTTCAAAAAGGACACACAAAAAGCCATTGATGAGCTTAAAAAATCTTTAAAATGGGATCCGACTTTTCCTCCAGCTCATTATTATCTGGGAGTCCAGTATCAATCCTGGAACCCGGGACTTGCCAAAAAGCATTTGCAGACATTTTTAAAGCTGGTTCCTTTGCGACCGGGCTATGAAAATCTTAAACCGGGTGCGGAAAAAATATTAAATAAACTTTAAGCAGAAAACTGGTATACTCGGTGTTCCGTCTATAACCCTGCCGGAAAAAATCCCAATAACTTGAATTGAAGGTCCAATGCCCGGGAAAATTAAAGCTCTGTGGTACTTTTGTATTGTCGTTATAGTTGTCGGCTTTATATCACTTGCTGCCAAAGACAAAGTTGAGGAAGCTCGTGTACAAACTGAAGCTGAATCTAAGGTTGCGGCTGAAAAACAAAAGGAAATCGAAGAGAAAACGGTACAAATAGATCCTGTCAAGTTAGTTCGTGAACTGAATGCTCTTGGCAAACACCAGGAAGCCGTGGAGGTGGCTCGAAAAGCTGGAGAGAGAAACCCGGATAATGCCCAAATCCATACTTGGTGGGGAATTTCCCTAGTCAAGATGGACAAGAGAGCTGAAGCCATTGAACGTTTTGTCCATGCCTCTAAAAAGGACCCTACAGATGAAAAAGCCCATTTGTATTGGGGACTTACCTTGGCAATGGATAAAAAATTCGAGGAAGCCATAGGACATTACAGGACAGTGTTGGAAATCAACCCCGAACACAGTAATGCTTATGCTTATTGGGGGGCTTCCTTGAGTGCTTTACAAAAATTGGATGAGGCTGTTTCTAAACTGGATGAGAGCCTGGCGCTAAACAGGTTTAACAGCCAGGCTTATGGAGTTTTGATTGAAGTTCTTTATAAGCAGAAAAACTATAAGCGTGCCTGGGAAGTGGTCCACAAAGCCCGTGCTGACAATGTTTCACTGCAAAAGAGTTCCATTGACCAACTTTCGAAGGTTTTTCCTGAGCCTACCCATTAATTTTGAAATATTTTAGGTTTTTATACGACTAATTGGAAATTGGCACGGTTAATGCAGTTTACTGCCCAAAAATGTATTTGTGTCAAAATTGCAAACACTGAAAATACGGGTTGAATTTTGACGGGTTGACGTTTAATCTACAATTGCTTTTTAAAGTGGTTGTAGGCTTCATTTTTTTTAGCAGTTTTTATATAGAAATTTACATATATCCAAGGCCTAGCAAGATATGAAGATTATGAATTTTACAAGATTCAAGAAGATTGCAATTTTTGTTGCTTTCTTCTCATTAATTTTGTTCTCTTCTTTTTCTTGGGCAGAAATTTCATCGTCTGATACAAAGACGCCAAATTTTGTCAGCGATATTACTGATGATGTAATCGCTCAGACTTCTGAAGTAACTATCAAGCTTGAAAAGAGTGTTCCTCGTATCACAGATGACGCATCTTCATTGGAAGATTCTTCGTCTGTCGAAACAGCTCAAGGTACTACAAGATCTTCTCAACATGTGGAAGATTATGAAGACCTTGAAGACCCTTTTGCCGGAGATACGAAGGACCTTCCAATTTTAACCGATCCGCTTGAAGGCTATAACCGCTGGATGTTTGGTGTTAATGAATCTCTATATGACAATATACTGGAGCCTGTAGCCAGAGGTTACAGGAATGTAGTGCATGAGAATCTGCGTGTTGGAATAAAAAACCTTTTTTCCAATGCCATGGCTCCCGTCAAACTTTTCAGCAGTCTGCTCCAGTTGGATTTTGAAAAATCTGGACGGGTTCTTGCGCGAACTTTGATCAATACGACATTTGGAATTGGCGGGATCGCGGATGTAGCTGGCGAAGAATATAAGATCGAAGATGTTAATGAAGATTTTGACCAGGCTCTTGGTTCCTATGGTATTCCAACAGGTCCTTATGTTGTTCTTCCGTTTTTTGGGCCTTCTACGGCCCGGAACATTGTGGGAAGGGCAGCGGATGGTTTCTTGAGCCCAACCTTTTTCTTTGCACCAGGTTTTGAAGTTAGTGCGGGTATTACTTTAGAAGAAAATATCAACGCTGTCTCATTCATTGTGGATGATAAAAAACAGTTGGAAGAAAGTGCTCTGGACGAATATGAAAGTGTTCGCGACTTTTACCATCAGTACCGGCATGGGTTGTTAAAAGAATAGCCTTTTCTCTCTCCTTATTTTACCTGTTTTCCCGTTTCTTCCTGTCAGCTTTTCTTGTATTCTAGGAAAAATCAAAGTTTAAACTTTTATTAAGGTGTTTTATTGTGCCCAATCGTTTAGAAAACGAAACAAGTCCCTATTTACTTCAGCATGTCAGTAATCCCGTTGAATGGTTTCCCTGGGGGCAGGAAGCCTTGCAAAAGGCCAAGTCAGAAAGTAAACCCATTTTCCTGAGCATAGGGTACTCTGCCTGCCATTGGTGCCATGTTATGGCTCATGAGTCGTTTGAAAATGAAGAAATCGCAAAAATCATGAATGAGAAGTTTATCAATATCAAGGTGGACCGGGAAGAGAAACCGGATGTTGACGCCGTGTATATGAAAGCACTGGTGGAATTGACGGGCCATGGTGGATGGCCACTCAGCCTATTTCTCACACCAGACCAAAAACCCTATTTTGGAGGCACCTATTTTCCTCCCTTTGCGAAATATAACCGCCCTGGATTCGCACAGGTTCTGCAACAGGCGCACGATTTATTTGCCGGTGAGAAAGGTCAGCTGGAAGGCCGGACACAAAATATTCTGCAAAAGATGCAGGCCCGAAAAGGCACGGCCCGAGGTGTTTCTCACGACCAGTTGATTCAAGAAGCCGTAAACATTCTTACAGACAGATTTGATGAAGAGTTTGGTGGATTTGGTTCAGGCATGAAATTTCCTGAACCCATGCATTACACACTTTTACTAAGGCATTGGGCGCAAACAGGTGAATCACTGAATATTCTCGATAAGAGTTTAACCGCCATGGCGGAAGGAGGATTGTTTGACCAGTTGGGTGGCGGCTTTCACCGTTATTCTACAGATCGCAAATGGCTTGTGCCGCATTTTGAAAAAATGCTTTACGACAATGGTTTGCTGGCAAAACTTTTTCTCGATATGTTTCAAGCTACTAAACAGGACATATATAAAACTACGGCTATAGAAACCTTCGCCTGGCTTTTACGTGAAATGACATCTGATGAAGGTGCGTTTTATGCCAGTCAGGATGCGGATTCAGAAGGTAAGGAAGGAACATGGTATACCTGGGAGTTGAAGGAGGTCATGAATTTGTTGGGCCCCAAACATGCCAAGGTTTTTGCCAGTGCTTATGGGCTGGTTCCACGCGGCCACATAGATGGACGCAATGTATTACATGTTAGTGAGAATGTTGAAAAGTTGTCGGAAGCAGAAAGCGTCCCAATTTTTGAAGCAGATCATATTTTAAAAAAGGGAAAAGAAACCCTTTTTAATGCTCGTGAGAAAAGACCAAAACCTGCCACCGATGAAAAAATAATCACCGCCTGGAATGGGTTGATGATTACAGCTCTTGCCTGCGGTTCTTCTGTTTTGGGTGACCGGAGTTATCTGGATTCGGCTACCCGTTGCGCAGAGTTTATCTGGTCAAAGCAATGGCGGTCTGGAAAACTGCTCCGTATATATAAGGACGGTCAGGGCAAAATCAATGGTTGTCTCGATGATTATGCATATTTCCTTGAGGGTTTGATAACGATCTATGAGGCCGGGTTTGACACTCAATGGCTTGTGCGAGCCAGGGAACTTGCCAACGCCATGATTGAAGAGTTTTGGGATGAAAAGGAGGGAGGGTTCTTTCTCACCGGCAGATCTGGGGAAGATTTGATTGTTAATCTAAAAAACCCTGCAGATGAAGCCTTGCCTTCTGCCAATGCGATAGCGGCTCAGGCTTTATTAAGACTGGGACGATTGACAGGAGATGAAGCATATATACGCAAAACAGAAGAAACTTTACAAGCTTTTCAGGCACTGATGGAGAGAAGCCCGGTCGGTTTCACAGGCTTGTTGTCGGCTGCGAGTGCCTTGAGACTTCCACCCGTAGAGGTTGTCTTTACCGGCTCCCGTGATCACCAGTCGTTCGATGAAATGTTGAAGATCTTGCACACCGACTATCGCCCAAATAAAGTCGTTATCTGGAAAGAAGACGAAAAGACGGGTGGTTTGTTACCGCTTGCGAAGGGCAAAACTACAGAAAACGGCGAACCTGCAGTTTATCTTTGCCAGAACAACACATGTCATGCCCCGGTACAAACAGCTACAGCACTCAACAAACTGCTCGAAAGACCGCAGGAAATTCGCTTGAACATTTTTGACGAAGATAAAAAGAACGCCCAGATACTGGAGCAGGAGCAAGCCAATTTCATGGGTGTGATGGGCAATATCTTTCAGCAAATTGGTATCCAGAAACCTACTGACCGTAGTGGTGATGGTCAGTGACTTGTTAGGACGAGAGAACGTTTACCTGCGAACTCACGACATAGCATTTTGCCAAGGGAATCACTCCGCCCTCACCATCATTTGAAGATCCTCCTTTGGATATAAATTTCGATGATGTTTTTAGCGTTGCTGGAAACGGCGATATCCTGCATACCGCTATGATTATAATCACCGCTGGTGATAGCCAGAGGAGTGCCTCCTTCGACCACATAATCGCGGGTGGGGAATTTGAAAGATCCGTTGGGGTTACGAATAATCATTGAGAAACTGCTTGAACGGGAATTGGCCACGGCGACATCTTTCAACTTGTCAGGATTGAAATGGCCAGTGGTCAATGCAAAAGGGCCACCTCCGCCGGAAAAAGCCATGGGTTCCTCAAAACTGCCGTCTCCATTTGAAGTGAGTAGATAGATATTGTCTCCCTGGCCTGAGGCAAATACCAGATCATTTTTGCCATCATCATTCATATCGCTGGATATTATAGCCAGAGGCACCATTTTTTCTGCCAGTCTTGCAGCTTTTTGAAACGTTCCATCACCATTTCCCATAAACAGCCTGATAGAACTTGCGCTGGAGCTACTGGCCGCAAGGGCAATGTCCAGATGTCCATCTTCATCAAAATCTTCCGTCACTCCTGAAAAAGAGCGGGAACCTGTTAGATAGGTCTCTCCTTTTTTGAAGCGACCGTCTCCAGTACCCATATATATTTCCATTTTCGAAAAGGTCAGGGTAACGGCGGCATCCAGAATACCGTCTTCATTGTAATCCCCCAGAATTATATTTAAGGGAACCTTGCCGGTTTTGGTTTGCAGGGGGGGTCTAAACTTACCGTTTCCCTTACCAAGAAAAACCAGAAACATTTCCTGTCCCCTTGCGTTAACCACAATGTCGGGAACTCCATCTTGATTGATATCACCCACAGCCGACATGGTAGGTTCCGCACCTGTATTTATTGTTAGGCCAGTACGGAAACTGCCATCACCTTTTCCATATAACAGGGTGAGAGTGTTGTTTTTGGCATTTGCAGATATCAGGTCAGGTTCACCATCCAAGTTCAAGTCTGTGGTCAATAAGTGGGCCGGACCCTGGCCGACCTGTATGACATCATACTTGTAAAAAAGTTCTGGGGGACGTTGTGGCAGATCGCAGGATGACAAAATAAAAACTCCACAAGACAGAACTGTCCAGGTTACGAATTGGAGAATACGAAAAGTGTGTTTATTTTTTAGGAAATTTAACATTTTTATGAGATTTCCGAATATCTGGAAATCCCTTGATTTTATTGGGTGACTATGCAAAAATTCGCGTTTCACATAAATTCATTATAATATAGTGAATATAATAGTTTAGTTGAATCCAATCAATTAACCCCTCGCTCCAGATATAGGCTGGAGCTACTTTTAACCCATGAGGAGGTATCTGTTGAGATCTTACCAGAGTGTCCTGATTCTTAAACCCGATATTGACGAAGCACGTGTTGCTGAAGCCTTGGAAAAAATAGGCGAGTTTATCAAGAGCAACGGAGGAGCGTGTCTTAAAATTGAAAATTGGGGCAAAAAACGACTCGCCTATCGGGTGAAGAAAAACCGTTTCGGGATATACCTGAACCTTTACCACACGCTTGAATCCGCCAAAGTCGTTGAGTTGGAAAATAAATATAAGCTTTACGATTTGATCATCAAATTTATGGTTGTGCGTTTAACTGATGATGAGTTGGAAAGAGCCCTTGGCAAAGAAACAGAAGTTGAGGAAGAGGCTGAGGATGAAGATACGGCTTCTGTCAAGAGTAAAGAAGACTCTTAACCAGTGTAGTAATTAAAGGACTAGATATGGCTTCGTTTAACAAGGTACTTCTGATGGGCAACCTGACCCGGGACCCGGAATTGCGTTATACCGCAAGCGGTGCTGCAGTAGCCAGTTTTGGATTGGCGGTTAACCGTAAGTTCAAACAGGGAGAAGAATGGAAGGATGAAGTCTGTTTTGTAGACATCACTGTATGGGCCAAGCAGGGTGAAAACTGCGCGCAATATTTGAATAAGGGAAGTCTGGTTTTTCTTGAAGGCAGGCTGAACTACCAGACTTGGGAAGCTGATGGTGGCCAGAAGCGTAGTAAGCTTGAAGTGGTAGCAAATAATGTTCAGTTTTTAACTCGTCAGGGAGAAAAAGTAAATATGGACCCTGATGCGACTTCTGCTCCAGCTGCTGACGACATTCCATTTTAATAAACAACTAAAAGAAGGTAGTTATGTCAGAAACTAAAAAAAGTTCTGTATTTTCTCAAAAAATTTGCAGGTTTTGCAACGATGACCAAAGCAAAGTTTATATCGACTTTTATGATGTAAAAGCATTAAAACCGCTGATTTCTGAAAGAGGCAAGATTGTTCCTTCGCGGATTTCAGGAAATTGTGCAAAGTGTCAGAGAATTTTGACCCGAGCGATTAAAAGAGCTAGAAACATTGCTTTGTTGCCGTATGCTGTAGAGCACTAAACTTGCCGTTACCATCTAAAAATCTGCCTGTAATACTGGTTATTATTCTGGTTTTTGCCCTTTTGGTGTTTCCTCCATTAGGGGCTTTGATTGGAGTTTTATCTCCGTTCCCCCTTGTCTTTATTTATTTGCAGAGGGGAAGGCAGGTTGGAATTGCCTTGGTCGCATTGGTTTTTGCGGTGCTTCTAGTGCTGGTTGGGCCTAGTCAGGCAATGTTGTTTTTAGCTGAGTATGCATTGATGGCTCTGGTTCTTGGCGAGTCAATCCGAATCCAGTTACCTGGTGACAGGTGCATCGTTGGCAGTGCATTGGTGTCGGGTATTGTATCAATGATTCTTTTGGCTACTTTACTTGGTGACCAGGATACATCAGTAAGAGAATTTTTTGAAAAACAGGTTCGTGCCCATTTCTCTCAGTCACTGGAAGCATTCAAGTCTATGGGAGAGGATAAAGCGGAAGTCGAGGAGATGAAGAAATTCGCTGAACGGGCGGCTGAGGGTTTTGCCACGGCTTACCCGGCCTTTTTACTTATAGGGTCGTTAGTGGGTGCTGCGGCAAATTATGCTTTAATCAGAATTGTTTGGGTGCGGCTTTATGGACCGGGTCTCTTTTCGGATAGGGTATTCTCTGAGTGGCTGTGTCCTGAAAACCTGGTTTGGGGTTTTATATTATCAGGGGCGGCTTTGTTCCTGGGGCAAGGTGTGATATCCGATGCTGGATTGAATGTGTTTCTGATAATGCTTTGCATATATTTTGCTCAAGGACTCAGCATTGTTATTCATTTCTTGAAAGTCAGGAATGTGCCGACTTTCTTTTGGTTTGTTCTTTTTATATTAATTTTTGTGCAACCTCTTTTGATAGGGTTAGTGGCTGGGTTGGGTGTCTTTGATATCTGGGCGGATTTCAGGAAGTTGAGAACCGCTGAAGAGATAAACTGACACCCCTCTGATGCTCAGGAAAGGAAAACTTATGAAGCTGTTGTTAAAAGAAGATGTGGACGGTCTCGGATTTTGTGGTGATGAGGTAGAAGTGAAAGACGGGTATGGAAGAAACTTTTTGATTCCCAAAGACAAGGCTTTGCTTGCGACACCAAATAACCTCAAGGCTTTTAACCATCAGAAACGTGTGGTTCAGGGTAGATTGACAAAGGTGATTGCTGCGGCTCAGGCGGTTGCTGATGAAATTGCAAAGGTGACTTGTTCGGTAAAGAAAAAGGTTGGAGACACTGGCAAGATGTTTGGCTCTGTCACGGCTCAGGAGGTGTCTGATTTGCTCAAGGCCCAAGGGGTGGATGTTGACAGACGTAAAATCCAGATTGCTGATCCCATTAAAAAAGTTGGGGAATATAAAATCCCAGTGAAACTCCATTCAGAAGTGATGGCAGAAATCAAACTTGTTGTGGAAGGGGAGCAAGAAGCTGCACCTGCTCCAGAAGTTGAACAAGAAGCTAAACAGGAAGGGGAAGGGGAAGCAAAAAAATAACCCTTATACCCTGAAAAATTATGGCTGATGCCCTGACAGACATGTCTCTGAATAAACTACCTCCCTATAACAAGGAGGCGGAGCAAAGTGTTTTAGGGGCTTGCCTGCATTCAGAAGACGCAATTGCAAAAGCTCTTGAAATCCTGAGTGCTGAGGACTTCTATAAATCTACGCATAAAAAAATATTTTCTGTCATGCGGGAACAGTTTGAAGGCAATGAGCCGATAGACGTTCTTGCGCTGGCGGACAAGCTCAAAAAAAGAAATGAACTGGAAGAAGTGGGAGGAATAGAATATCTGACCCTTCTTGAAGACTTTGTACCTACCTCTACAGCGGTGGTCCACCACGCTAAAATCCTCCGCGAAAAAAAAATCCTTCGGGATTTGATTCAAACAGCTACAGAAATTGTTTCCAGCGGTTACAGCGACAGTGATGATGTCGATACACTGCTTGATAAAGCCGAACAGTCCATTTTCGAAATCTCCGAAAAAAGAACCAAGCCAAGTTTTTTTAAGTTGCCCGAGATCATTAAACAGGGATTGTCAGACTTGGAGAAACTATCCCAGGAACCGGGAATGGTTACAGGTGTGCCTTCAGGTTTCACCGATTTGGACAATATGACAGCTGGTTTCCAAAAGTCTGACCTGATTATACTGGCGGCTCGGCCCAGTATGGGCAAAACAAGTTTTGCACTGGATATTGCACGTTATGTATCTTTGAATAAGAAAATTCCCACGGCCTTTTTCAGCCTCGAAATGTCCAAGGAGCAACTGGGAACCAGGCTTTTGTGTTCCAAGGCGCAGGTCGACTCTTCGAAAGTTCGTACTGGTTATCTGGCTAAGACCGACTGGCCTAAAGTTCACGATGCGGGTAGGGAACTTGCTGAAGCGCAATTGTTTATTGATGACAGTCCGGCATTGACAGTTCTGGATGTGCGTGCACGTGCTCGTAGGCTTGCGGCTGAACAGCCTCTTGGTCTGATTATCATTGATTATATGCAGTTGATGCAAGGGCGAGGAAACTCTGAAAGTCGACAACTGGAAGTCTCGGAAATATCGCGGGGACTGAAGGCTCTTGCCAAAGAGATCAATGCTCCCATACTGGCACTTTCCCAATTGAGTCGTGCTGTCGAGAGCAGAACAGATAAGCGACCCCTCTTGTCAGATCTTCGAGAATCCGGTTCCATTGAACAGGATGCGGATGTCGTCATGTTTATTTATCGCGATGTAGTATATAATCCGGAATCAGATGATCCGGGTAAAACGGAAATCCTCGTACGTAAACAAAGAAATGGTCCCATTGGGGATGCGTTCCTGCATTTTGAAAACCAGTACACACGTTTCTATGATAGAAGTGCCCGTTCGGACGCTCCACCTGAAGCAGACCCCTCAGACTTTGAACCTGCCTTTTAATCACAAGCTTTCATCTCAATGCAATTGGGCGGTGTATCTGCATGTGTTTTGCATTTTGCCTGTTTTTATGTTGGTAGTGCTTGGTTCAGTCATTACGGAGGCCAAACCGCATGGCGAAGGCTTTCAGTTTTCAGAAAAAGACAGGGCGGACTTTTACTTTTCTCAGGGAAAACTCAAAAAGGCGATTGAAGCTTATAAACTGGCTTTGGTAGATAAGGAGGAATACTCCGGTTATATATTTCGGAATATGGTTAAGGCTTGGGATGCTTTGGGGGCACATGACGAAGCAGAAACTTTTTTGAATGAATATCGTCGGTCCAATGAAAAATCTTCCGAGGTTTGGTATGCGCTGGGCTTTCTCCATTATATTAAGAATGAAGGACAAAAAGCCGAAGAGTTGTTTAAGAAGGCTACAGCATTAGATTCTAAAAATGGTTTGGCATGGAATAACTGGGCGGCTGTTCTGGTTAATAACAAACGTTATTCAGAAGCATTGCTGAAAGTGAGGGCTGCAATTCAAACGAATCCAAAGGAGTTGATGTTTTTTTTCAACCTGAAAAAAATTTTTGAAGAGATGGGTGAAGGACACAGGTTTGAAGAAGAATATTTAGACAGTTTAAAAGAAGGCTCAGGGGCTTGGGGTTATGGAAAAGTTCTTGCCCGAACCATACGGCAAAAGGCGTTTAATGACTATGATAAGGGAAATCTGGTAAAAGCAATTGCAGGTTTTGAAAAAATTCTGAATATTTACCGGCAAATTAACGATGTTGATGGACAGGTTCCAGCTTTGTTCAGCCTTGGACTGCTTCATGAAGAAAATGGGGATGTCCAAAAGGGCCAGGAATTTTTTAGAAAAGTTCTATCGATAAACCCGGAACATATCCAGGCAAGAGAAAAAGTAACCCCCAAAAATTAGAGCTTTTAAAAATAGCTAGAAAAACGTTTACAGAAGTTGAAAATTTTATATTTTTATTGGAACTTCTACCAAGCCTGCTGAGCATTTAACTGTTGACAAATAAGGCGTTTAAGCGATATAGTTCAAAAGATTGCGTGAGTTTCTAACAGTTGTTAAGGAGATAACGTGAGCAAAGAAGAAGTAACCATAGTGGTTTTTCCGGGAACATCAAGTGCACCTAGGAAAATGCGCCTACCAAAGCGTTTTGTTAAGTTTGGCGTTTTGATTTCTTTTGTTACTTTAGTAGGGTTTTTGGGGTCTACTTTCTACTTCAGTAAGCAATATTTGCAGTTGCAGGGCAGTGAAGTTGAGTTGGCCAAGCTTCGCCGGGACTCAAAAATTCGTAAAATTCAGTTAGAAAAATTTGCTCAACAAGTCAAAAATTTTGAGACAGAAATGGCTCGACTGGAACGATTTGAGAAAAAGCTTCGAGTCATAACTGCGTTAGAAAATTCTCCGAAATCTGTTGAGAAAAACTGGGGGGTAGGCGGACCTTATGGGTTAAGTACAAACAGTTTCACGACTGCCATGGGTCGAGGCGCAGAAGGTATGGTTGATCGCTTGTCTAATGGTTTGGAACATTTAGGAAGACAGGCAAAAATTCAAAGTATTAGTTTTCAAGAGTTGGATGATTTCTTTAAAAACCAAAAATCTTTTCTTTCCTCAACTCCTTCAATCTGGCCTACTCGTGGTTGGGTAACTTCTGGGTTTGGTTTTAGAAAGTCTCCCTTCACAGGTTTAAGGGAAAAGCATGAAGGGTGGGATATTGCTGCCCGAAACGGTGCTCCCGTACGCGCTACTGCAGATGGTGTGGTGGTGGTTGAAGGAAGAGAGTATGGTTATGGGAACCTGGTTGAAATCGACCATGGCTACGGCATTGTAACTCGCTATGGCCATAACTCTAAACATCTGGTTAAAGTTGGAGATCGTGTCAAGCGAGGGCAGGTAGTTTCGTTGGTAGGAAACACAGGCAGAAGTACCGGTCCACATCTCCACTATGAAGTGTTGCTCAATGGTGTGCCGGTGAGTCCCAAAAACTATATTTTAGAAGAGTAGATTGTCGCTTCTGTGACTATTTAATTCATATTCACCATTTTCCCACCCATATTCCGAACTTTTCCGTGTATTTCCTTATTGAGTTAGGGTTTGGCCTTGGTGGCCCGAATCTGGGATTCCCTTTTAGTCTTCAAGTTTTAACCCAGGAATCATAATGGTAATAGGTTTAATCAAAAAAATTGTTGGCACTCGTAACGACCGTGAGATTAAACGGATTCATGGGTATGTGGATGCCGTGAACACACTGGAAGACGAGATCAAAGCTCTCTCTGACGATCAGCTTAAAGCTAAAACTATTGAGTTTAAAGACAGGCTTGCTAATGGCTCTACACTGGATGAGATTTTGCCGGAGGCATTTGCCGTAGTCCGGGAAGCAAGCTGGCGTACCCTTGAAATGCGGCATTTTGATGTGCAGATTATTGGGGGAGTGGTTTTGCACGAAGGCAAAATAGCGGAAATGAAAACCGGTGAAGGTAAAACCCTCATGGCGACCTTGCCAGTTTATTTGAACGCTTTGACTGGAAAGGGTGTGCATGTTGTAACGGTTAATGACTATCTGGCTACTCGTGATAGTCAGTGGATGGGAAAAATCTACAAGTTTCTGGGTTTATCTGTGGGGATGATCTATCACGATATTCCCGAAGATGAGAGAAAAGCAGCCTATGCTGCCGATGTTCTATACGGCACCAATAATGAGTTTGGATTTGATTTTCTTCGGGACAATATGAAGTTTTCGAAGGAGCAAATGGTTCAACGTGAACTGAACTTTGCCATTGTGGATGAAGTGGACAGCATTTTAATAGATGAAGCCCGGACTCCTTTGATCATCTCCGGTCCAGCGGAGGAATCTACAGATAAATATTACAAAGTGAACCAACTTGTTCCCAAATTGAAAAAGGAACAACATTACCTGATTGATGAAAAGGCCAGGAGTGCTACTTTGACGGATGAGGGGGTTGTCCTCATGGAAAAGTTGTTGGACGTTGATAACCTTTATGACCCTGCAAATATTGAAACTCTTCATTGTCTAAATCAGGCTGTTAAAGCACATGGGTTGTTTAAAAACGAAGTTGATTATGTGGTGAAGGATGGTGAAGTAGTCATCATTGACGAATTCACCGGCCGCATGATGGCAGGACGACGTTATAGTGATGGATTGCACCAGGCTCTGGAAGCGAAAGAGGGTGTAAAGATTGAGAATGAAAACCAGACCCTTGCAAGCATTACTTTCCAGAACTATTTTCGAATGTATGAAAAACTGGCGGGAATGACTGGCACAGCAGATACCGAAGCAGAAGAGTTCAACTCGATTTACAAACTTGAAGTTGTCGTTGTGCCCACCAACAAACCTATGATTCGGGAAGATTGTCCGGATGTGATTTACAGGACAGAAAAGGAAAAGTTTAATGCTGCAATAGAAGAAATTAAGGAATTGAACGCGATTAAGAGGCCCGTTCTTGTTGGTACTATATCCATTGAAAAATCAGAGATTTTGAGCAAAAAGCTAAAAAAGGCCGGTATCAAGCATAGTGTTTTGAATGCCAAACACCATGAACAAGAGGCGGAAATCATTGCGCAGGCTGGGCAACCGGGCGCTGTGACCATTGCAACGAATATGGCAGGAAGAGGTACAGATATTGTCCTGGGTGAGGGAATTCCTGACTTGGGAGGGCTTCATATCCTTGGGACCGAACGGCATGAAAGCAGACGCATTGACAACCAGTTGAGGGGGCGTTCTGGGCGACAGGGTGATAAAGGATCTTCACGTTTTTATCTCAGCCTTGAGGATGATTTATTGCGTATTTTTGGATCCGATAAAATTTCTCCTTTGATGGCAAGGTTGGGTATGGAAGATGGGCAGCCTATTGAGCATGCCATGGTTTCAAAAGCGGTTGCAAACGCCCAGAAAAAAGTTGAAGCTCATAACTTTGATATTCGTAAACATCTCCTGGAATACGATGATGTCATGAATCGGCAAAGAGAGGTTCTTTATGCATTACGGCGTGAAATCATTAATACAGAAAATGGTAAAGAAGTCCTCCTGGATATGGCTGATGAGGTAGTGGATGATGCTCTTGATGAAATTGCCCATGAAAAGGTATATCCGGAAGAATGGGATATTGAAAGTTTAAATGAATTGCTGGAAAGGCAGTTTTCTGTTCATATTGAAAAATCAGGTGACCATGAGCTTTTGCTTCAGAAAAGCATCAAGCTGGAACTTGAGAATTGCAACAGGGATAAGCTTCACGATGCAATTATGAAGGCGGTGACTCAGGCCTATGAAGCAAAAGAAGAAGGTATTGACCCGGAGTTTATGCGCCATGTTGAAAAAGTCATTATGCTTCAGGTTCTAGATGGACTTTGGAAGGATCACCTGCTTGGTATGGACCATCTCAAAGAAGGTATTGGTTTGCGGGGTTATGCCCAGAAAAATCCTTTGACAGAGTATAAGAAGGAAGGATTTGACCTGTTCAGTGGCATGATGATACGTATCAAGGAAGAGATCACAGAATACTTGTTTAAGGTTCAGGTTAATCAGGAGGCCGAAATACAGGAAGAGTTGGCCAGCAAGCCCCAAAAGGTTGTTGAGCATCGGGGAAATTCTGAAACTCTTGAAAAGCCAGCAACTGTCCGGCGGGACGAAGATAAAGTGGGACGAAACGAACCCTGCCCTTGCGGAAGCGGAAAGAAATACAAAAAGTGCCATGGCCAGTAAAGTGGGTAAGTAGAGAAAAGCGTTTACAGATAGAGACCCTTCCAGGAGAAGA
>CAYFNV010000020.1:0-64554 GCA_964344595.1 uncultured Nitrospina sp.
CCCAACTATACAGCTTGATTTTCTTTAGTCCATTTTCATAATATTACTTAAAGCCCCTGATTTGATCAGGGGCTTTTTTTAATTTAAATGGAGCCTGAGTCATGAAACTGTTTAAAATCTTTTTATTCTGGTTATTGTTTTTAACCATATTGAATGTTCCCGTGACAGATGCTTCAATATCTGAAAAAAATAACAACTTAGATAGAAAGCAGAAGAAATTTGAAGCATTAGATTTGGGTTTGGACTTTCAGGAACAGGGAAACTACGTAAAAGCTATAAAAATTTTTAAATCCATTTTGGAGCGAGATCCCAAATTTGCACCAGCATCATTTCATTTGGGATTGGTTCAAACTGAGCTGGGGTTTCCCAGAGCTGCACTCAAGTGGTATGAACAAACCTTAAAAATTGATGACCAATTTGCCGATGCCCACTTTCAAGCAGGTGCGGCATTGCTAGAGTTAAGTCTTCCCGAAAAAGCTAGAAAGCACTTGGAAAAAACCATATTACTCGACCCAACATTTGCGGATGCCTATGATCTGTTAGGTGTCACTCTTCAAATGTTGGGAGATCTTCAATCGTCAGAAAAACAATTTCGACAAGCTATTCATCACGATAACGCCTTCAATGAATCCAGAATTCATTTGGGAAAGACCCTCTTGAGGCTTGAACGGTTCAAGGAGGCAGAAAAAATATTTAAAAAGGCCATTGAATTGGATCCATCCTCAGACCAGGCGTATCGCCTTTTGGGCTATACATTGTTTGAAATGTCCAAAGAGAAAGAAGCTATGAAAAACTTCAAAAAAGCCTTTGAATTACAGGAAACAATAATTCCCCTTGGGAGAAGTGGGGATTAAGCTGAGCCAAATCTTTCGAAGGACAAAAAAATAACGGCGTGGGGAAAATCCCCACGCCGCTTTAACCGATAATATCTTATCCCCTGCGCCAGCGTGTAAAGCGAACACGGCGAGCATAACCATATCTAACATATCTTACTCGAATCCGTCGTCTGATAACCCTTCGTACCGTACGGTAGCCATAACGAACTTGTCGAAATCTGTAACCACCGGTAATTGCATCCATTTCATCTTTTGAAAGTTCCTGCTCTGGTGTGGCCAAATCGTTAATATTGATGGTAGCCATGTGAGTCTCTCCTTTGTTAATGTTTTTAAATAAATTATTTTTAAACCGTCTTTATCAAACCAACTCGGTATTGCTTTTAATTTTTGCCCCAATCCAAATTAGCTAAAATAGCTAAGTTAGACATAATGTACATCGTAAGACGGGGTTTGTCAACCCCTTTTAAAAAAAAATTTATTTTTATTCCAACCCATTTATTAACAATAAGTTAGCAGGTATATTCAAGCGATTTAAACGAAATTTTTGAAAAATGTGGGCAAAAAACAACCATATTGGGAAGAAAATTAATTCCAGGGAGGGTACTGAATCAGTCTTTGCTTGTACTTTTATTTTTTTTTAACTCTTGATAAAGGTCAATATCAAGAATAACGGCCATGGGGCGGCCGTTTTTTTCAATCAAGACAGGGTTTTTCTCATAACAAACCTGGTGCAGCAGATCTCCGAACTTGTTCTTAGCCTGGGTAGCAGAGACCATGTTTAAATCATCAATTTTGATTCTGGCGTTACGATTTATTTTGGGCATGTTCTATACATTCCTCAATTTTATAAATATCCTTGGTGAACATTCACTACAAAACATCACATCCGAATATGTATCTCGGTATACTTTATATCATGCACCATATTTATGGTATTATTTGTATACTAATCTTCCTACCACAGTATAGTTAGCAGTTTAGGTAGCATTTTATCTGAAAGATGATGAAGTGGCAAGAAACGGTAAGAAGGATATAAAAAGAGGTTCAGAGGTAGTAATTAGGGTTGAAAGCGTATCCAGGTCTATCGCTGTTTTTCAAACTCCATGTTTCAGGAGTAAGGATTAGAAGTTCAAATCTTCACATCCCGACCAGTTTTCTTTTTCCTTCCTGATTCACTCATTACTTTATTGAGAAGCATTTTTTAAGTCAATCCACTTGTCTTTAAGTCTGTAATGATAATAGCCAGCAATCTGCAAAAATCGTTCGGTCCGCAAATTCTTTTTGAGGATGTGTCTTTTCTCATCAATAAAGGAGAACGAGTCGGATTGGTAGGTAAAAATGGAACAGGAAAGTCTACTCTTTTCAAAATGATCCTGGGCCAAGAAAGACAGGACTCGGGAACCCTTTCAACTCCTAAAGGATACAGGGTTGGTGCATTGGACCAGCACATTCACTTCACTCATTCTACAGTGCTAGATGAGTGCATAGCCGCCCTTCCGGCTGAAAAACAATGGGACCATTATAAGGCCGAGATCATTCTTTCCGGACTGGGCTTTTCCGAAGCGGATTCCCAAAAAGACCCCGCCACTTTCAGCGGTGGCTTCCAGGTAAGGATAAATCTCTGCAAGGCCTTATTAGCTGATCCCAACATGCTTTTACTTGATGAGCCTACAAACTATCTTGACATTCTATCGCTTCGCTGGCTCAAGGACTATCTGAATAAATGGCCTGGAGAAATGATACTGATTACACATGATCGTGACTTTATGGACAAGGTTACTACCCACACATTGGGGTTGCATCGAAAGCAGGCCAGAAAAGTCAAGGGAGATACGATCAAATATTATGAAATGATCATTCAAGAAGAAGAAACCTACGAGCAAACCCGTAAAAACCTTGAGAACAAGCGCAAGGAAATGCAATTGCTCGTAGATCGGTTTCGTGCTAAAGCTTCCAAAGCCTCCATGGCTCAATCACGCCTCAAAATGATGGAAAAAATGGGCACCATGGAAAAACTGGAAACTGAGAAAAACCTTGGTTTCAGGTTCAACCATCTCCCCTGCCCGGGAAAGAAAATCATGGATATTAAAGATTTATCTTTCTCTTACGATGGCGACCCTGAAAACAATATATTCTCAGAACTCAGTTTTTCGATTGGTCGAAGGGACCGCATTGGAATCATTGGAGCCAACGGAAAAGGAAAGTCGACTTTATTAAATTGTCTAGCAGAAGAGTTGATACCCACTTCAGGCTCCATTAACCGGCACCCCTCAACCTGTCTGGGGCATTTCGGACAGACCAATATTGATCGGCTCGAACCTAAAAACAGGGTGCTGGACGAAATACTGCGCTCCAATCCAAACCTTTCCCTGCAGGCCGCTCACAGTATTTGTGGCGCTATGATGTTTGATGGAGATTTAAGCAAAAAGAAAGTGAGCGTGCTATCAGGAGGAGAAAGGAGCCGCGTTCTATTAGGAAAAATAATTTCTCACCCCACAAACCTTTTGCTACTGGACGAACCTTCTCATCATCTTGATGTGGAATCCATTGAATCCCTGATTGAAGAATTAAACGATTATGCAGGTGCATTAGTGATAGTTACACATTCAGAACTCATTCTCAAAACCCTTGCCAAAAATCTGATCATTTTTCATAAAGGAAAGGCCGAATATTTTCATGGAGGATATGAGGATTTCCTTGAAAAAGTGGGTTGGGAAGGAGAGGCGGTAACTGAGAAAAAAGTTAAAACTAAAATCAATAAAAAAGAGGCGCGAAAATTACGAGCTCTGGAGCGCCAAAAAATTCAAGCCAGTCAATAAAGATCTAAGCCAACACCTCAAAGTCATTGGCAAGGCTCTGCATAGTATGGTAAAAAGTATTCCTGACAATTATCGTAAGACTGGGACATGACTCCGGTCTATAAAGTTTAATCTCAATCCCTACAGATTCTTTCTATTCACTTTTCATGATTGACAAAATTCATCACGAACCCGGAAAGATCACTCGCGAAGCTCTCAAACTCTGGTTCAAGCACCACCTTAAGTACACTCTGGTTGACGATAAATATTCGGCAACAAAAGTGGACCATTTCATCAGCCTGGCTTTATCTGTAAGGGATCACCTGGTTAACAAATGGCTCCAAACCCAGCAATCTTATTACGAGAATAATGTAAAAAGGGTGTATTACCTTTCCATGGAATTTTTAATTGGTCGCTTATTGACCAATAACCTGATAAACCTTGGAATATATGATGAATATAAAATGGCTCTGGAAGAGTTGGGCCATGTTATTCATGAATTGGAAGAATCTGAAGTAGAGGCCGGTCTTGGGAATGGGGGACTTGGGCGTCTTGCGGCCTGTTTTCTAGACTCCATTGCTACCTTGGGAATCCCAGGCTATGGATATGGAATTCGCTATGAGTTTGGAATTTTTTATCAAAAAATAATCCAGGGTTACCAGGTTGAAACAGCAGATAACTGGTTACGGGTGGGAAATCCGTGGGAAATTCCTCGTCCACGGTCACTGTTCCCTGTAAAGTTTTATGGCCGTGTAGAAACAAGCCATAATGCACAAGGTGAAAAAGAACATAAATGGGTAGATACCCAGGATGTCATGGCCATGGCTTATGACATTCCAGTTCCGGGATATAAAAATAACACCGTCAACAATCTTCGTTTATGGAGTGCAAGGTCCAGCCGGGAGTTGGAACTGGAGTATTTCCAGGCCGGCGATTATTTTCAAGCAGTGCAAAATAAGCATGAGAGCGAAATCATTTCCAAAGTATTGTATCCGGCTGACCATAATCAATTAGGAAAAGAATTGAGATTCAAACAGGAGTACTTCTTCGTTTCTGCTTCTTTGAGCGATATTATCCGGCGATACAAGAAACGGCACACAAACTTTGATGAGTTCAGCAACAAAGTTGCCATCCAATTGAATGACACTCATCCCGCATTGGCGATTGCCGAGCTAATGCGCATTCTGGTCGATACCGAAAAACTTCCATGGGACAAGGCTTGGGAAACAACGGTCAACACATTTGCCTTCACAAACCACACCATACTCCCAGAGGCTATGGAAAAATGGTCATTGGAATTATTCGGCAGGGTGTTACCTAGGCATCTAGATATTATTTTTCAGATAAATCAGAGATTTATGGATCAGGTTCAGGAAAAATATCCAGGTGACTGGGGCAAGATGAATAGAATGTCCCTGATTGAAGAGAATCATACAAAATATATTCGTATGGCAAATTTATCAATCATTGGCAGCCACTCCACAAACGGAGTAGCGGAGTTACATTCAAGCATACTAAAGGAAAAGGTTTTTTCTGACTTTCATGAAATGTTTCCCGATCGTTTTAACAATAAGACCAACGGAATCACCCCGCGTCGCTGGCTGAAAGGCTGTAATCCCGAACTATCCAAACTGATTACAGAATATATAGGGGATCCATGGGTCCGGGATTTAAACGAATTGAAAAAGCTGCAGGATCATATCAACGATCCACAACTAATCGAACGCTGGCAAAAGATTAAAACCGACAACAAAAAGCAACTGGCAAATTATATTCAGAAAACCTTATGTATTGAAATAAATCCGCACTCTCTTTTTGAAACACAGGTTAAGCGAATTCATGAGTATAAAAGACAGGTCTTAAGCGTTTTTCATGCCATTGCACTTTATAACCGGATACGCAAAGCCCCGGAGAATTTTAAAATATCCAGAACCATTATGTTTTCAGGAAAAGCCGCCCCTGGTTATGCCATGGCAAAGTTGATCATTAAGTTCATCAACAGCGTTGCTGACACCATCAATAGTGACACAAGTCTACGAGGAAAATTAAAAGTCTTATTTCTACCCAATTACTCCGTGACCCTTGCGGAAAAGATTATTCCCGCTTCAGACCTTTCTGTGCAAATTTCAACCGCTGGCATGGAAGCATCAGGGACAGGCAACATGAAATTGTCGCTCAATGGAGCCTTAACCGTCGGAACACTTGATGGGGCAAATATTGAAATCATGGAAGAAGTGGGTAAAGAAAATATCTTCATATTCGGGTTGAATGCCCAGCAAGTCATGGAGAAAAAACAAGCGGGTTATCGTCCCAGAGAAATTTATGAGCAAAATCAGGAACTACGGGAAGTACTCGATATGGTTCGAAAAGGCTATTTTTTGGGCCAACAGCCAGCACTGTTTCAACCCATTCTTGAGAATCTATTGGATCATGGTGATCCTTATATGGTTCTGGCAGACTTCCAATCTTTCTGCGACATACAGGATAGAATAGGCCATGCTTATGAAGATTTAGAAAATTGGACAAAAAAATCCATTGTCAATGTATCGCAGATGGGGAAATTTTCCAGCGACCGTTCAATAAGAGAATATGCTGAAAAAATTTGGAATGTGCCCATTACCCCTCAACGCTAAACCCTTAATACCTGTCATGGGCTCTTGTCATATCAGCAAGATTTTTCGCGTCATCAACCGACCATTGCCCGGGAAGCAATCTCCACTCCCAATTGTTTTCAGTAGTGCCTGGACGATTCATGCGGGCTTCAGTAGCCAGCCCCAATACATCCTGCATTGGAAGAATAACCGTATCTGCAACTGATCTCATCGCAAGTGCTATCACTTCGTCAGTAACTATATCAGAATCCACCTGTTTTCCCAGAACAGTTTCCAGATTGATTTTTCCTTCATTCCCCAATTCATCCTCAAACCAACCGCGTATGGTATTACAATCATGCGTTCCTGTATAAAGAAAACAGTTTTTCACATGATTATTTGGGGCATAAGGATTTTGTTCCATATCACCATCAAAAGCAAAAATCAAAACTTTCATTCCTGGGAATCCAAACTGAACCATCGCTTCTTTGACATCATCGGTAATTATACCCAAGTCTTCGGCAATTACGGGAATGGATTTAAATTCCTTTAGCATCCTTGAAAAAAACTCAACACCCGGACATTGCTGCCAGCGTCCATTTTCTGCAGTTATATCACTGGCAGGTATCTCCCAAGCAGCAAGGAAACCTCTAAAATGATCTATACGAACCAGGTCAAACAGGATTAAGCTATGTCTCATCCTTTCAAGCCACCAGAGATAATCATTCTCACGAAGAGTATCCCAGTCAAAGACAGGGTTACCCCACCGTTGCCCAGTTTCACTAAAATAGTCAGGAGGAACGCCAGCAACAACTACAGGCTCCATATTCTGATCAAGCTTAAAAAACTCGGGATGAGCCCAAACATCAGCACTGTCATGATTAACATAAAGGGATACATCGCCAAATATACGAACCCCACTCTTCTTGCAATATTCTTGCAACTCAGTCCATTGTCGAAATAACACAAACTGAAAATATTTTTCCTGTTCAACAAGGTCACCTAATCTTGCGATATATTTTTCAACTGTATTCCTTGTCTTGATACCCTGAGGCCACTCACCCCAGGAGTGCCCATCAAAATATTTTTTGAGAACAGAAAAAAGGCTGAAATCTTCCAGCCAATAAGAATGAGCAGTGCAAAACTTTTCAAATTCATTTTTGTCAACACGTCTGCTAAATCGCGTATAACTTTTTGTCAAGAGTTTAATCTTAAAATCCAAAACAGGGGAATATTGAACCCTATGGGGAGAGCACTCGAGATCAAGTTCCAAGTCACCTTCTTCCAGAAATCCATCACGAAGCATAAGTTCTGGGCTGATAAACAAAGGGTTGATCGCAAAGGCAGAGGTACAACTATAAGGTGAGTTCCCAAATGAAGTAGGGTTAATGGGAAGTATCTGCCAGATGGCCTGACCTGACAGTTTGAGCATATCAACAAACTCATATGCCGAGGGACCGAAATCTCCCACACCATATTTTGAAGGCAGAGACGTAATATGAAGAAGAATTCCACTGCATCGAGACTTATTCTGCTGTGACATATATATTTTATGATCTTAGTATTAAATAATTAACCTTGGGCTTCAGGCTGGAAGGTCCATCGTGGCTGTTTTGACTATATTAGAATAAATTTGAGCGCCATTTCCCTTACCAGACACATTACTCGCTGCCAGTTCAAGCAACCTCATAAAATCAGGTTCCAATGAACCTTCAGAAAGTTCCTCTGCATATTGAATAGCTTTTCCCGCATATAATAAAATCTGCTCGGTCTCAATTCCAGAAATATCGTTAAAAAACCACCCGCAACTGGTATACATGAGCATGGAATGGCGTTGCATTTCCAGAAGTTTGATAGCAACGGCTTTTTCGGTATCATTCAAACTTCTGTGGCATTGCTCATCCAGAAAAGAATCTCTATCAAGCCAGTTCAAAAAGGTATTAATATATTGATTCTTCGTCTCCCACGGATCTTTAAATAAATCCCTGCTGCTATCAGTAAAAATAGCATCGACTCTGCATCGCAGCCAATCCAGCGCATGTCTGAGTGGAGCTCTCCAATGCTGGTTCCACTCTGGATGTCCACCAGTTTGACAACCGCAATGAAAAGCCCAGCGCGCAACTCCATGGGCGCAACTCCATGAAGTTCTTTCCTTAATTTCAATCTCTTGTTCAGCAGGAAATTTTTCCAAATATTCTGCGTAATTGGTCAACTCTACATCATCCTGATTCTCAATGTATTGGAGAGCAAAGGCCAGAGCCATGTCACCAAACTTATGATGATGGCCGTAAGTTTCTCCATCCGTGGCTACACTGAGCAAATGAGTCTCTTCGCACTTATCAGTCTGTATTAATTTTTCAGCGAACCTTTTTCCATCCTGTAAAAGGTTCTCAAATGCCAGGTTTTGCGACAGGGTTCCGTTATAAAAGAAAACATCGATAAATTTACCGTCCTGCAGTTTTATCTTGTAAGGACGATAAATATCCAACGGTCCTGACTGGTTTGCAGAAACCATGAGTTTCCCAGCCTGATGAGGGGCCAAAATCGTAAACCGAATTCCCAGGTCGGCCATTATCTGGAGTGTTTCCAAATCCACTGCTGTTTCAGGAAGCCACATCCCTCCCGGCAAACGCTTGAAACGGTATTCAAAGTCCCTAATTCCCCAATAAACCTGAGTATATTTATCCCGAGTGTTTGCCAAAGGCATAATCATATGAGAATAGCATTGTGCCATCGCAGAACCATGTCCTGAAAAAATTTGCTGGCTGATTTTATCCGCTTCCAGCACCATCCGGTACGTACCCGGGGCCTTCGACTCCATCCAACTTAACAATGTAGGACCAAAGTCAAAGCTTATTCTTGAGTAATTATTAACTCTGTCGATAACAGTACCTTTCTCATCAAGGATACGAGCCTGTGTATTGGGAGCGTAACATTCAGCGTTAATACGTTCGTTCCAATCATGAAATGGATGTGCTGAATCCTGAAAGGGAACAACATCCAACCATGGGTTTTCTCTGGGAGGTTGATAGAAATGCCCGTGTATACAAATGAACCTATTCATATAATCAGAGTTTATTACTTGTAATTCACAGAATGCAAAACAATCATTTCCGATATTTCAAAAAGATCGCTGAAAGAGGAGGCAATACCACACTTATTGAACAATGGCGACCGTGCCAACTCATGGGCTCACTTTGAACAGGTTGCGGATTACAGACCCCTCCCCCACCAAACTCTTTGGCGTCGCTATTGAGAATTTCTTCCCAAGTTCCTTCGCCAGGAACGCCAATACGATAATTTATCCGTGGAACTGGAGTAAAGTTCAAAGCGATAATAATTTTATCATCAGGATCTATTCCTTTCCGCATCAGAACAAGAATACATTGCTGAGAGTCGCTACAGTCAACCCATTCAAACCCCTCATTAGAAAACTCGTTTTCAAATAGAGCTGACTCATTGACATAAAGCTGGTTGAGACACTTGATCCAAAGCTGTATTCCTTTATGATTAGGATATTCCAGGAGATGCCAATCAAGGCTTTTATCATGATTCCATTCAGCCCACTGCCCGAACTCACCCCCCATGAATAAAAGCTTTTTCCCCGGCTGAGCAAACATATGGCCGAATAAAAGCCTCAAGTTGGCGAACTTTTGCCAGTCATCCCCGGGCATACGACCAATCAAAGAACTCTTACCATGGACTACTTCATCATGCGATAAAGGTAAAATAAAATTCTCATGATAAGCATACAACATACGAAATGTTAAATGATCATGATGAAATTTTCTATGAACAGGATCTTTTTTCATATATTCCAGAGTATCGTGCATCCAACCCATGTCCCACTTCATTCCAAACCCCAAACCACCTACATAAGTCGGTTTCGAGACCATAGGCCAATCTGTAGACTCCTCAGCTATAGTTTGGGCATGAGGGAACTCTCCATAGATCTGCTCATTAAACTTACGTAAAAAACCTATGGACTCAAGATTTTCCCTTCCACCATGGACATTAGGAACCCACTCTCCGGGTTCTCTGGAATAATCCAGGTAAAGCATAGACGCAACCGCGTCAACCCTCAGGCCGTCAATGTGAAACACATCCATCCAATAAAAGGCGTTACTAATCAGAAAACTTGCTATTTCATTCCGTCCATAATTAAAAATATGCGATCCCCAATCCGGGTGGAACCCCTGCCGCTCATCGGCGTGCTCATAAATATGAGTCCCATCAAACAAGCCCAAACCAAATTCATCGACTGCAAAATGGGATGGCACCCAGTCAAGGATTACCCCAATATTATTCTGGTGGAGGTGATCGACAAGATACATGAATTCTTCAGGTGTCCCATAACGACTTGTCGGGGCAAAGTATCCTGTACACTGATACCCCCATGAAGCATAGAAGGGATGCTCCATAACAGGAAGAAATTCGACATGAGTGAAATGCATTTCCCTGAGATACTCTGCTAAAACAGGAGCCAATTCTATATAGGTGAGGTATTCATTACTATTTTTGCGCATCCAGGACCCAAGATGCATTTCGTAAATGGAAACAGGGCTACTATGAAAATCATGTCTCCTGCGTCCCTGCTCCATCCAGTCATGATCCTTCCATGAGTAATCCGAGTCCCAGATAATGCTCCCAGTCTTAGGAGGTTTTTCACAAAATCTAGCAAAAGGGTCAGCCTTTTCTACCTTGTAGTCATCATTATGGGAACGGATGAAATACTTATAGATATTGCCTTTTTCAACTCCGGCGAAAAACCCTTCCCAAATACCCGACTGTTGTTTAGGGTGTAATTGGTGCTTTCCCTTTTGCCATCCATTGAAATCGCCCACAACATCGACGGATTTCGCATTGGGAGCCCAAACTGAAAAGTAAGTTCCTGACACTCCCCCTACCTCCACCCTATGGGCTCCCATCTTTTCATAAAGATGAAAATGATTCCCCTCATTAAACAAATGCAAATCATCATTCGTTAATAGAGAAAAAGACATTGCTGTTTCACCATCAGTTTTCGTAGAAATTTTTGACACGTTTCAAACTATATTTTCGGTTAATATAAAGGTTCAGTATTTGTTTTCGGTTATAACGAGAAAATTTTACCATAGTATCACGGTGGAATTATGAATGATAAAAAAGACCCGGGAGAATACCTGAACTTCACCCGCCATCAGTTAAGAGGAAATATCAACGACCTTGATGCTGACACCCGCGAAAAGTTGATGCAGTTAAGGCATCGCGCTATGGAATCCACCCTGGAAGGGAAAAGTGGTTTTCCAGACTGGGCAACTTTACCCATCATAGCATTTATAACCGCAATACTTTTCATTTTACTTGTCTATGTTAAACCAAAGCTATCACCAAAAATTGATGAAAAGCCGGAAGACCTGGAGATCCTGCTATCCAGTGACTCACTCGAGTTTTATGAAAACCTTGAATTTTTAAAAAATTGGAAGGAAGGAAGTTTTGCTAACCAGAAAGAAGATAATTAGTATTGTTTTGTTTCTATTTGTTCTGGGGTTTTCAGAAACCTCGGCATTGTGCCAGGAAAACGGCACCAAATGGGATGCATTGAATTCGAGAGAAAAAAAAGTTCTGGCCTCTCTTCAAGATAAATGGGATACGCTTTCACCCAAAACACAAAACCAGTTGACTGAGGGAGCCCAAAAGTGGAACGCTTTGAGTGTGAAAGAAAAAAAAGCCTTCAAACAAAAATTTCAAGCATGGAAACAAAAATCAACAGACCAAAAAAATCTGATCCGCAAACAATTCAGGCAATTCCAAAAATTACCAGATACAACAAAACAATTGTTACGTAATGCTTATGCAGAATTCGAACATCTCTCGCCAGAAAAACAAAATTCCCTGTTAACCATGCACAACAAAAACAATCAACAGGAATAGCCTGCTCGACCTGTCACCAGCTTCTTAATTTTCAAACTGAAAGATTGACAGATTGACACAATTATACTCAATGGCCTGATTTTGAGCGGGAGATCGCACACCTGAATCCAACATAGTGAAACTTATGAATAGGAAGGCTGTATATTCTGTGAGAAGATTTTAGACTCCCAACTCCATTTCGCCAGGATCCACCTCGAACCACCTTTCCTCCATTTTCATGTTCACTCCCTGTCCATTCCCAGACATTTCCAGCCATATCATATAATCCCAAGGAGTTCGCTTCCTTCTCCCCCACGTTATGAGTTTGCTTATTCGCATTGCCTTTGTGCCAGGCATAATGGTCAGGCAACTCCTCTCCCCAGAAGAAGGGAGAAGTTGAACCAGCACGGACAGCGATTTCCCACTCTTGTTCTGTCGGCAGACGTTTTCCGACTTTCTCACAAAAAGTGACCGCCTGATACCATGTTACCTTTTCAACAGGACGATCCTTTCCTTTGAAATAGGACGGATTACTATTCATAACTTTAAAAAACTCTTTTTGCGTCACTTCATATCGGTCGATATAGAACCCATGGTTTTCCACTTCATTTCCTGTGTTACTGAAAGAAGAGACATAAACCATGTCATTATTATTTGCACCTTCTGCTGAAGTCGGCATCATCCAATAAAGAAACAAAATGAACAGTAAATAATAACTTCTTTTCACAATGCACAATGCTCTAACGGCGGCGGCTTCTTCTTTCAATCGGTGCATCAAACTCATTATCACAATGAGGACACTTCATGGGTCTGGTCTTTGGTTTCTGCAACTCCTCAATGAATCCATACGCAATGATTCCAACAGGGAGACCAAATGTTCCCAATCCTAAAATTGAAATAAAGCCTCCAAAAATTTTCCCCAACGTTGTAACAGGGTACACATCTCCATAACCTACTGTTGTCATAGTAGAAACTGCCCACCACATCGCTGCGGGAATGCTTGAAAATGCATCAGGTTGAGCTTTGTTTTCTATGAAATAAATAACTCCAGATGCAAAAACAAGCATGCCCATCGTTACAGCCAGAACGATAAACAACTCTTGCCTTGTATCTTTTAGTACCGATTTAAACAGGTGCAAAGAATTTGAGTATCTGGCCATTTTGAATAAGGCAAAAAGTCGGAATAAACGGAGTACCCGAAGAAAACGCAAATCCAGATCAAAAAAGAAGGGAAGGTAAAAAGGAACCACTACAACCAAATCGATGATCGCAGAGGGTGTAAGCATATATCGAATCCTACCCATTAAGGGACTGCTATATTCCCGTTTCAGCGTACAAGTCCAAACGCGCAGAATATATTCAAGGGTGAACACGACCATGGAAAACCACTCAAATGCCTTGAGCGAACCAGAATATTTTGCAGAAATATCCTGTATAGTTTCTATAGAAACCGCAAAGACATTGAGAACAATCAGGGAAATAATGAAGATATTAAAACCGCGACTTAGAAAGTCACTTTTAGACTCCGGCTCAAGAATTTCACCGATCCTTTGTTTCATGTTTTTTTCCCAGGCAAGTTTCATCACAACAGGTTAATGATCAGGCAGCAGACAATATATTGACACATTCTGAAAGAATATTCATATTCGCCCAGAAACAGAGCCTATAGCGAAAACCCAGAAAACACCTAAATTGGCAGTTTTAAAGGGATTATGTCAATTCTATCCGAAGGTTAAAGTTTGGCATAAAACTTGCCGTAAAGGTCTTTAATAGCAGATTTTTCTAAACCAATTTAGGAAGGTAAACAACCATGGAAAAGGTTAAAGCTCCATACCCCATCACTGATAATACCCAGGATTCCTTTGTATTCAAAAGTGTTGTCGCTTCTTTAGCAGGAGCTTCTATTCCCGCAGTCATTTTCTACTTTTTAATGTGACAGGTGTAATCAACCTGTTTAGAGAATCAAGATCACTGCTCCTCAACTTTTATAAATACGCTCCTTTTTTCTGCCCGTCTGGAAGTATTTCTACCAGCAATTTGTAATTCCTGTCCATCTTGCCCCTGACTCAATCCTCCTAACTCTATCCAATCTCCAATTTTTCCTTTTACAATTGTATTCAATCCTGTTGTTTCTATTCTTCCATTTGTAATTCTTGATTGTTCTGGTGATATTTCCAAAATAACTTGATCTTCCCGAATATGGGGTAACACTTTGAATCCAGTTCGAACATCCTTAAACTGGGTAGAATTAAAATTAGTGACAGTATTTCCCGACCTGAAGCTTTCAGTTATATTAAATGGTACTTGCTGACCAATGTAAATTGTTGCCGCGTTCCCTTCAAGCGTGGTTACAACCTGTGTGTTCATTTCATCAAGAAAAGATTCTCGGTCAGAAATTCTTCCGCGCACAGCCCCTTTAGCAGATCTGTTTTCTATAATCACCCCGCCTTTTATTTCCGGATTGATAATTATCCGACCAGAATCACCAATTGGAACTTCACCACTCACTTCTCTTTCCTTTCTATTCAACTGAGAACGTAATCCCTGCTTCACAGTAATACGCAAATTTTTCAGGCGACCATCGATTTGTTCCAGAAGCCCCTTAATCTCCCTTAGTTTTCGTGGAGTAGCACGGACAATGAGCTGCTGATTCATTCCTGTGACAGACTCATTACGTTTTAGCATTGGGCGGATGATGGGAATCACTTCTTCAACCATTCTATTTCTTAGGGGAATAACCTCTAACCTCACTTGGGCTATAACTTCTGGCACAAAAAGGAGAAATATTATGAAAGAGTACCCAAGAATTCTCATAAAAAAAGTTTTTGTGCTGGATTCAGAAACTTTTAAAAGTGACATACGGAGCTATCAAGAAACAGCATCAGGCAGGAAAAGTGGAATTAAAGTCTGTGTGTCTTGATCTTGGGAACTGATTTAATAAAATCCTGAAAACCACTAAGCCCTTCTTCCACATAACCCTCGAATGCAGCCTCTTCCATATTCTCTTTGGAAACAACCTTAGGTCGAGGCTTAAGTTTCTTTCCATGTTTAAGGAATTTAGCAAAGTTATGCCGACACTCATCTATAAACCGATTGAAATCGTGATCAACCGCCATGCGGGCAGAATAAAACCGTTTATGGGTTTTCTGCCGTTGGCAGACGAGCTCAGAGCTTT
The DNA here is from genome assembly GCA_964344595.1 of uncultured Nitrospina sp. GTDB lineage: Bacteria > Nitrospinota > Nitrospinia > Nitrospinales > VA-1 > LS-NOB. The sequence continues at coordinate 15,293 of CAYFNV010000020.1, forward strand.
CAAAACGAATTTTAGACGCTTCCTTGCTTCTTAAGAGTTTTTCATAGGAAAGTCGTTTTTGATCATCCCGTAAAAAATTATACGCCGCAGTGGAAAGAACAAAGTATTGGTTTTCTGCATCGGTTGGGTGAGCTCGGTCAGGATGATATTTTCGAGCCAATTGCCAGTAGCGTTTTTTAATCTCCTCGCTACTGGCATAATTTTTCAGCCCCAGAAGGTGATACAAATTATAAGATTTTAAAATTAAAGGGTATTTCATCTTCCCAATTATACAACTTCAGATTCTAAACGAAACTCAAAAAAACACTTGCATTGAAAATGCTAATACCACCTTTAAAGAGATGGCAAATACATGATTCCCTTATTAATCGATTTAAGGTTCATATTATGGTATAAAATCCATTTATGATTGAATTAGCTTCAGTATTATTTATTCTACTTCTTTTTGTATTTCCATTACCTGTATTGGCTGCCAGTTTAGGGTTGTTCACAACCTGGAACCTTTATAAAAAATACGAAACTTTTAAAACCCAGCCAGTTGAAGGGAAGAGGAACCTGCTCCTGGGTGCAACATTTTTTCTCATAAATTTCATCTGCAGCATTTCTCTGGGTATTGCCCTGGCCTTTGCGGTCTATTATTTCATTTTTGACAGCTTTTATCTTTTTATTTTCAATTTTTTGTTTTGCTCAACAATTTCATTACGATGGTTTGACTTCACCCATAACTTATATCGGCTGTTTATATATAAACTCAAACCTGAAGATGCATTCAACAATTTTCATTTTGTCATATGCCAAGGCTTTCAAGAAAACAATGGTTTTGGGCTGAAACCTGTCTATACTGATGCAGGAAAACTATGCATTGACGGCAATCAACTGATCTTTAAAGGTGTATTTCGCAATGAAACTTTTAAGCCTGAAAATATTATACAAGTAGAGAAAAAAAGCTCTGAAAAAATTAAAATTCGCACCCAACATAGTGGATTAACCAATGCTGAAATATTTTTATTCACCTTAAAAGAAAAATTTTATCCATTTAAAAGCCGTCAAGACCGCGATAATATATTCAACAACCTTATATCCCGGTGATATCCCATTATCAATCTAATATTATTATTGTTTGTAATACAGTTCATTCCGGACGGAGGCAAACTTGATTATTACTCATGCTAAACTCAAAAATGTTCCGGAACTGGCAAACCTGTTTGACCAATACAGGGTTTTTTATGGGCAAAAAACAGATATCAAAAGAGCAGTATCATTTATAACTGATCGATTAAATAAAAAAGATTCTGTAATCTTTGTCGCTCATGAAGGCTCGAATATTGTTGGGTTCACCCAGCTTTATCCCAGTTTTTCTTCAACAGCAATGAAGCACATTTGGGTTTTAAACGATTTATTCGTCAGCCATGAATTCAGGCGTCAAAAAGTAGCTCAACAGCTCATGGAAGCCGCAAGGAAACATGCTACAGCAACAGGAGCTCATCGAATAGATTTGGCCACGCAGACTTCAAATCAATCCGCCCAAAAGCTATATACTTCCCAAAACTATATTAAGGATGAATCCTTTTTTCACTATAGTCTTAAATTATAAGAATGGCATACCAAGTCAAGTTGATTGAACTGACGAGTTCAAAAAGATAGAATGAAGGTACACAAACATCCTGGCACAGAAATTCTTTAATATCACCAACCATGCCTCAACCCACAACCCGAAATTATTACAAGATTCTGGGCATCACCCAGAAAACCTCCAAATCAGATATCAAGAAGCGGTACCGGGAACTGGCAAAAAAATACCATCCCGACACCAATTCGGGAAGCAAAGAGGCTGAAGATAAATTTAAAATCATCTCAGAAGCCTACGAAGTACTTATCGATACAAAAAAAAGGAAGGCTTATGATCGGGAGCGCTCCTATAAAAAGAAAGCCCCTCGTCGCCCAAAAAGCCAATCGGACTGGACTCAGCCTCCCGGTGGTTTTGGGCAAGATGACCGACAACAAGGGTATGAAGAACCGTTCGCCCAGGAACCAGAGCCAATTGATCCGGATATGCCCACATCTGGATTCGACCTTCAGTTCATGGTCGATGTTCCTCTACCTGTTGCGGCTCTGGGGGGAACGATTCCTTATTCATACGAAAAATATGTGCGTTGTGAAGGATGTGAGGGAACCGGTACCCAGGGAAGTGACGAATGCCCGGAGTGCCAGGGAAAACAACTGGTCGTCCGCCCTGTCAACCTGGACGTAAAAATTCCGCCTGGCGTTTCCGACCAATATACACTGTCCTTCATTAAAGAAGGTGGAGAAGGCCGAAACGGAGGGCCTCCTGGAGACCTCTTTTTAAAGGTCTGCATTCAACCTCACCCAAAGTTCAAACGGATTAAAAACGATATTATCCATGAAGTGACCATCTCTTCCAAGCTGGCTGAAGAAGGAGGACCGCTGGAAGTCGAAACGTTGAATGCCAAGACAACAATTCAAGTGGAAGAAGAAACACTGGTTGGGGAAGAGCTGCGTATACCTGGTGAAGGCTCAGCAATAAACTGGGGCAAAAAACGTGGAGACCTCATCATCAAATTCAATATTGAGGATGAATAAATATGTCGTTCACCTTATTCATGATAGGTTTCGCCTTGCTTCTGGCATCCATAATCTGGCTGATTTTACGAATAAATAAAACTAAACCCACCAAAAAGAAAAAAAGAAAGACGAAGAAAAAGTTACCTACCCCAAAAAAAATTACCCCAACAACCAACTCAGCAAATTCCGAACCAGATATACCAAGTGATGAAGATATGAAAGGAGTTGCTACGGAACTACTAAAAAAGAACCCAAAGGTTGTCAGTTATGTGGTAAAGCAGTGGATACGCAATCAATGAAGTTTACCCCTTGCGGGCTCTCACTTCTGCCGCATGGGCTTTAGCCCTTTTAAGCATTGCGGCTCTTTCTTCTGAGGAGAAGTCTTTTCTCGGGATTGGTTTTGGAGTTCCTCCTGAAGCTTTGGGTGCTGCCGCAGGAGCAGCAACAGGCGCCGCCTTGGCTTCTTCCACCGGAGCCTCTGCTGGTTTTGCCTTTTCCGCAGCCGGAGCAGGTTTACCACCTCCAGCTTTGGCTGGTGGTGCTTCCCCCTCTTTACGAATCAACCGCATTGACGACCAAACATCCGCCGAGGGGTATGGTGTATCAACTCCTATCTTTAAATCCATACGGATAATCTTTTCATCAGAACACTCAGATATCCATGTATTGGATGCACCGCCAGGGGCAAAAATAGAATCTATGGGATAGCTTGTCCCGTTTTTATCAACCAGGGATTTCGTACCCGTCTTATCAAAAAGTGTCAAAGCCTCCGCCTTAGTTGGTATACGCCAATTATCATGACCACCAAATTTATCTTTGTTCGAATTTACCCAATCTACATATTGACGGTGATCTGGCCAGGTATAGAACTTTTTCACATCAAGCCAGGCGTCCGTTTTTTTCCACATATAACCTGTGTTGGGGTCTGTGACAGTCCCATCACCATTATCAACATAGGGTTTTGATTCGGGGGCAGCTTTTTTTGCAGCTTCTTTTTTTTTGGCGGCTGCAAGTTTTGCTTTTTCAGCGGGAGATAAAGCTTCTGACATACTTAGCCTCTATGAACCGGTTCTTCTAAAATATCATTCAAATCTTTTCCCGTACCAGTAAGGTCTTTTAAAATCTTACCCAGCTTGGATGCAGAATAAGATTCTAATCTGGAGTGATAACCTTCTCTATAATCTGCGGCATTCTTACGAATCCAATCCACAGCAACCTGCTCCTGAGTATCGCAACTCATATTTGCGCATTTCTTATCAAGCAGATTAGTCTGGGATAACCGTATAATCTCGCAAATCAAATCTTCTTTGATCCGGTTCATACTAAAATATTAACACAAAGTGATACAGGAGTTTAGCCACTCAACCATAAAAAGCAGTCACTCTATAACGGTTTTTCAGGCTTGTCAACGTGATATTTGAAAAGCCAAATAAGTCATTGATTATTATAGTTTTAATTCAATTTTCAGTCCAGCATTAAGGACAATTTCCGCATACAATTTTGCCCTCTAAATTTAACAGAATGGGGCCTTATAGATTTCCCTTCGAAGACCGTGGGTCAAGGACTTCTCGCAAACCATCTCCTAAAAAATTGAACGATAAAATAGTTAAAAAAATTGCCAGAGAAGGAAACAAAATGAGATGTGGATAAAATTTTATCGCCGTCCACCCATCGTTGGCAAGAGTTCCCCAACTACTGAAAGGAGGTGATATTCCCAATCCAATGAAACTCAAGGTTGACTCGGCCAAAATTGCCATAGGAATGCGAAAGCTCAAGGTCACAACCAGAACACCCAGAATATTGGGAAGAATCTCCCGCAACAGTATTCTTATAGGACTAGCACCCAGAGCACGGGCTGCCTGCACGTAAGGATATTCCTTAATCCGCAGAACTTCTCCACGCACCAGCCTGGCAACCGTCACCCAGCTTACAAGCGTCAGCGCTATAAAAACTCCCGCCACTCCTCTCCCCATCAAAACCGTTATGAGTATAATCATTAACAAGTCGGGCAGAGCAAAAAGCACATCGACCAGGCGCATCATCAGGTTGTCCGTTTTACCACCAATATAGGCCGAAATTGCGCCATACACAGTTCCTACAAGCAAGGCAAACAAAGTTGTGAATACTCCAATAAATAAGGATACCCTCGCCCCATAGATCATGCGAGAAAACAGATCCCGTCCCAGGCGGTCAGTTCCCATCCAGTGATCAAGGCTGGGAAATGCCAGAGTCTGCATCGTATCCTGTGTTTCATAGGAATATGGAGCCACCCACGGAGCTAATATGGCAATTGTTGAAACTATCAATAAGAAACCAGCACTTATTTTTGCTGTTAAGGAATATTGGCTCATTGTTCTATTTCAAAGTCACCCTTGGATCCAACCAACTATAAATCATATCCACTATCAAATTTGCGATAACAATCAATACTGCATACACCAGTGTCACTCCCATGATTAAAGGATAGTCCCGGTTAGTCACAGCTGTGATAAAAAAACGACCCATTCCTGGAATAGAAAAAATAAATTCAATAACAAAAGAACCTGTGACCAGACCTGCTGTTAGAGGACCCATTACTGTAACAATCGGATAGATGGAGTTTATCAGAACGTGTTTGAACATAATTGTAGTTTCAGTCAGACCCTTGGCCCGTGCGGTCCGGATATAGTCCGATGACAAAACATCCAATACCGTAGTTCGGGTCAACCTGGCAACATAACCCGCAAAGCCTGCCCCCAATGCGAATGCTGGAAGAATCATATGTCTGGGTCCCTCCCATAAAGCAGGTGGAAGCCAGTGCCAATTATGAGAAAAAATCCATACTGATACTGCTCCCAAAACAAAACTGGGAACTGAAATTCCCATTGCCGCAAAAAGAAGTACAGACCGATCCAGCAAAGAATTTTTCCAGTAGGCAGAGATCATTCCTGCAGGCACTCCAAGACCCAAAACCACTAGAACTGCACAAAAGCCTAAAGTAAATGAAACAGGAAACGTATCACGGATGATATCTGAAACATCCCGACCTAAATATTTATAAGACGGCCCCAGATCACCCTGAAGCAATTGCTTCATATACAGGAGATATTGCAAGGGAACAGGTTTGTCGAGGTGATATTTAGCTTCTATGTTGGCAATGATTTCCGGAGGAAGAATTTTTTCCGTATCAAAGGGCCCGCCAGGAACCCAGTGCATGATGAGGAATGTGATCGTAGCAACCGTTATCAGAACCGGTATTCCTAACGCAATTCGCCTGAAAAAAAATCGCAACATGCGATCATTTTATCACAAGAACATTGGCGATTTAATTTGTTGCATCGGATCTGTCGCAAGGATAAAATTTTTCAAAATAACAACCAATGGAGACAGAGTTTGACTCGATCCAAATCCCCAGTTGTAATAATTTTCCTGTTCACCTGCGTTATTTATTTTAATACGTTGTCTAACGGGTTTCATCTTGACGATTATTACAGGGTGGTCGACAATCCGGGAATCCAGAAAGTCTTTCCGGTAACAAGGCATTTTTTTGATCCAAAAACGATAACTTATTTATCCTCCATCGAGGTCTACCGTCCTCTTTTACCACTTAGCCTGTCACTAAATTATGCCTTGCATGAATATTCACCTGTCGGGTATCACCTGGTGAATACTGGCATACATTTTCTTGCAGCGTTTATGGCATACCTGCTCTGCCTCGCGATACAGGGAATGGATCAAAACCCAGAAAAAGACCATTCCAGAAAAAGGAGTATCAGCCTCATGGTTGCGTTGGTTTTTGCGGTACACCCGGTTTCGGGTTATCCCGTCAACTACGTCAGCGGTCGTGATCTTTTGATGATGCAATTTTTTCTTATTGCATCACTTTATTGCTATATTCAAATGATAAAAAATGGTGGAAACCTGATTCGTTGGTCCGGCATCCTGATTCTTTATCTTCTCGCCTTATTGTCGAAACAGAATGCACTGGTCATGCCGGTTTTGATTCTGGCTCTGGAAATAATAATAATGAAACAATCTTTCTTAGAAAAGGCAGTCTGGCAACGAGTATTACCTTTTGTGATGGTCGCTATAGGACTGATGCTTTTCATAAAGTTTTTTCTGGGCTTCTCCGATGTGGACAAACTATGGGGAGGTAGTGAATGGTCCTCTATTTGGGTCTATCCGCTTACGCAGTTAAAACTCCACCTGTTCAGCTATGCTGCCAACTTTCTCTGGCCTTGGGGAATCAGCGCATCTCCCTATGTTAAACCAGGTAGCATGAGCGACCCAGGAGTTTGGATTGGATTTGTTTTTATTATTACAACATTGGTTATGGCTTATCGCCTACGGAAAACCATGCCACTTTTCAGTTTCTGCATATTTTCGTACTGGATTCTTTTTGCTCCTTCCTCTTCCTTGGTACCCCTGACGCATCTTCAATTTGATTACCGACCTTACCCTTCCAGCATTTTTCTATATCTTGCGATCGCTATTCTAGCATTCCAGTTTCTTCCCAGAAAATCTGCCTTTGTCGGTTTTATGATTATCATGGTCTATTTTTCAACCTCAGCGATCCTGTTAAACAGCATCTGGAAAAACGAGAAATCTCTTTGGAGCCATAGCATAGAGTCAGGAGGGTCATTGGCTCACCTGAACTACGCCATGGCAATGCAAGACCTGGATAAGCGCGAAAAACATCTTAGAACAGCTTTGGAGATGAATCCAAGATATGTCCTGGCGAAAATGAACTTGGGACTCACGCTCATTCACTCTGGAAAACAAAAAGAAGGGTTAAACTGGGTAGAAACCGCAGCGAGAGAAAGACCAAACTCAGGACAAACTCAGTTCTGGCTGGCAAATGCCTATCGGCTGACAGGCGATTTTCCCAAAGCCCTTCTTGCATCTACTCAGGCCGCAAAGCTCAAACCTATCAAGCAATATCTGTATGAAGCAGGACGACAATTAATCCTTGCAAACCGATTTGAAGAATCCATTTCATATTTAGAATCTGTTTTGAATGAAGACCCTGAGTTTAAACGCACTGGTTATCTTCTTGGTTTCGCCTACCAGAAGACCGGAAGGAATGACGAAGCCATTTTTGCATATGAAAGCTACCTGAAAAACGATAAACAGGACTATCAGGCACTGTTCAATCTGGGTTACGCCTTAATGGAAGCAGACCGCTGCCTGGAATCTATTGAATCATTCAACAAAACACTTGACCAAAACCCGGAATATCTAGAAGTTCATCTTCACCTTTCAACTTGCCACAAAAAACTGGGTAACAGGTTGCAGTCCGATAAACACCTGAAATTGTGGAACACACGAAATAATAAAAATGACCAGTGAGCTATTTGCAAAAATTCTCCTTTCCTCAATGGTGATTAGGATATAATAGACGGTCGTTTTTATTTAATTTAAACTATATGAACTATCCTTCCTTAAGAGAATTCATAATCCGTCTGGAGCGTGAGGAAGAACTCCTGCGAATTAAAGAAACCGTTTCTCCCATCCTCGAAATCGCGGAAATTACTGACCGGGTTTCCAAACAGTCCGGTGGTGGAAAAGCCTTGCTGTTTGAAAACGTCGAGGGAAGTTCCATGCCAGCATTGATCAACGCTTTTGGCAGCACCAAAAGAATGAACCTGGCATTGGGTGTCCACAACATTGAAGACATTCCAAAAAGAATTGAACGCTATATAAAAATCCCTCCTCCCTCTACCCTTCTGGATAAAGCAAAACTTTTACCTATGCTTTTACAGGCAGCACAGTTTCCACCAAAACTTTTACACACGACCAATCCACCTTGCCAGGAAGTTGTCCTTCTGGACAATGATATTGACCTGGGAACAATACCAATTCTGCAATGCTGGCCTGAAGATGCCGGACGTTTCATCACTTTCCCCATCGTGATCAACAGGAGTGCTGATAATAAAATCAGGAACGTTGGACTCTACCGCATGCAGGTTTATGACCCTAAAACAACTGCCATGCACTGGCATATCCATAAAGACGGAGCCCATTTTTTCCATGAATACAAAAAGCAAAACAGAAGAATGGAAGTCGCGGTCGCGCTTGGTGCAGACCCGGCATCCTGTTATTCAGCTTCTGCTCCCCTTCCCTATGGGATTGATGAATTCCTTTTGGCAGGCTTTATCCGTAAACAAAGCGTACCCCTGGTTAAATGTAAAACGGTTGATCTTGAAGTACCCGCTAATTCTGAAATAGTTCTGGAAGGTTACATAGACCCTTCGGAAATGAGGTTGGAAGGTCCATTTGGGGACCACACTGGCTATTACTCGCAGGATGGGGATTATCCGGTTTTTCATATCACTGCTATCACACACCGCAAAAACCCGATCTACCTAACAACAATTGTGGGGAAACCACCACAGGAGGATTTCTATTTAGGCAGGGCTACAGAACGCATCTTTCTGCCTCTACTCAAAACCCAGCTTCCTGAAATTATAGATATGGATATGCCGGTCGAAGGTGTGTTTCATAATTGCGTTATTGTTTCTATCGACAAGCATTATCCCATGCAAGCAAGACGACTAATGAGTGCCTTATGGGGACTAGGGCAAATGAGTTTTGTTAAAACCATCGTTATTGTTGATGCAGAGGTTGATGTCCACAATTATGGTGAAGTCTCAAAGCTCCTACTCAGTTCAGTAGACTTTGAAACAGATCTGTTTTTTTCAGAAGGAGTTCTTGATGTTCTCAATCATGCCTCCGACCAGATGCTGTACGGCTCAAAACTAGGCATTGACCTCACGAGCAAAATTGAAGGCGAACCGGGTTATGACAAAAAAGACCTTTCTCCTACCCAACCTCGCTCTATACCAGCAAGGGAAGAAGTCATGGAAGCATTTCCAACTATCAAGAACTGCCGGGTTATAGATCAGTCAGTTCTATTAGTGGCATTTGATAAGGCCGCGCCCAATCAAAGTATAGAATTTATAGATTCATTTCTCGATCAACCTGATTTATCTGCCATAAAGTTTGTCATTGTACTGGAAGGTCATGTCGATGTTGAAAACTTATCGCAGGTAATGTGGAAGTTATTTAACAACCTAGATCCAAAGCGGGATATTCATATTCGTGATGGACGACTGGGCATTGATGTGACTCAAAAATTTCCTGAAGAAGGTTACCAGCAAAACTGGCCGGAGGAAATTAAAATGACTTGCGAAATTAAAAATAAAGTCGATAAAAAATGGAACCAGTTTTTTAAAGGATAAATAATATTTCTTCACATGGCACTGGAACACATCACTATAAAAGGCGCAAGGGAGCACAACCTTAAAAACCTAAACCTCACCCTGCCACGTGAGAAAATGGTAGTAATAACTGGCTTAAGCGGGTCGGGAAAATCATCCCTCGCTTTCGATACCATTTATGCAGAAGGACAACGTCGTTATGTCGAATCCCTTTCTGCCTACGCCAGACAGTTTCTGGAGTTGATGGAGAAGCCCGATGTTGACTCCATTGATGGACTCTCCCCCGCTATCTCGATCGAACAGAAAACATCAAGCAGAAACCCCCGCTCCACGGTTGGAACGGTAACGGAAATTTATGATTACCTGCGACTGCTCTACGCCAGAGTTGGCAAGGTATCGTGCTATGGCTGCGGACGGCAAATCTCATCGCAAACCGTGCAACATATCGTAGACCAGGTGCAAGCTATTCCGGTAGGAACAAAGGTCATGATTCTTTCTCCTGTAGCAAGGAATAAAAAGGGAGAGTTCAAAAGAGAAATTCTGGATATGAAACGGAACGGGTTCGTGCGCGCGCGTATAGATGGCGAGGTGCGCTCTCTGGAAGAAGACATTGTTCTCAATAAAAAATTTAAACATACTCTTGAGACCGTTGTAGACAGGCTTGTGATCAAAGAAAATATGGGAAAGCGACTGGCCGACTCGGTAGAAACCGCGCTCAAGCATGGGGAAGGCTCACTAGTCGTTACAGTCCTTGGTGATAAAGATGAGGAGTTATTATTCAGCGAAAAATTTGCTTGCAGTTATTGCAACATCAGCTATCCAGAACTTGAGCCACGCCTTTTTTCCTTCAATAATCCGCAGGGAGCTTGCTCTCAATGTGATGGACTGGGAATCAAAATGGTGATTGACCCCGACCTTGTTGTTCCAGACCCAAAGCTTTCGATACGTGACGGAGCATTAAAACCATGGGAAAAACGCAGTTCCCTCTATTTCCACCAGATGTTGGACACAATCTCCAGTCATTTCAAGTTCAAGCTCAGCACCCCGTTTGAGAAACTTCCCAAAAAGATCCGCGACATCTTATTATTTGGTTCCGGCGAAGAGCCAATAAAGTATTACTTTGAAAAAGAAGGTAGAAAACAATTCTACACAGACACTTTTGATGGCGTTATCCCCGACCTGGAAAGACGATACCGGGAGACCGACTCTGCTTCCAGCAGAGATGAAATTGCACGCTATATGCGTCCCCTTTCCTGCCAAGCTTGTGATGGAAACCGATTACGCAAAGAAGCAGTTTCAGTAAAAATTAAAGGATTGAATATTGTAGAGCTTACTGAATTCTCGATAGGCAAGGCTTATCAATTCTTCCAGGAATGGAAACTGAGTAAACAGGAATATAATATTGCCCGTAGAATCGTTAAGGAAATTAAAGAACGGCTTGGTTTTCTAATTAATGTAGGTTTGAATTATCTCTCACTAGACCGTTCATCCGGCACTTTGTCAGGTGGGGAGAGTCAGCGCATCCGTCTTGCCACTCAGATAGGTTCCAGCCTGATGGGGGTCTTATATGTGCTTGATGAGCCCAGTATTGGTCTGCACCAGAGGGATAATGATCGACTGCTCAATACCCTCCTCCGCTTACGTGACCTTGGTAACACAGTGATTGTTGTTGAACATGATGAAGCTACAATTAGAGCTTCCGACTATGTCGTAGATCTGGGCCCTGGTGCAGGAGTGCATGGTGGCAAAGCTGTTTTTTCTGGAACCCCTAAAGCATTGCTCAGATCAAAAGACTCCCTGACAGGCCAATATCTAACCGGAAAAAGAAAGATTCCTCTTCCACAAAACCGGCGCAAGGGCAATGGCAAAACACTTGAAGTCTTGGGAGCAAAAGAGAACAATCTTAAAGAAGTATCCGTCAAGATTCCTCTCGGATGTTTTGTCTGCATAACGGGTGTTTCAGGTTCGGGGAAAAGCACTCTCACCATAGATATTTTGTACAAGGCTCTGGCTCAACATTTTTGGAACTCATTGGAGAAACCAGGCAAATTCAAAAAAATTGAAGGCATTCATTGGCTAGATAAAGTTATCGATATTGATCAAACCCCTATCGGAAGGACACCGAGATCCAACCCAGCTACTTACACCGGAGTGTTCACTCTGGTTCGTGAATTATTCAGTCAGGTTCCTGAGTCTCGTGCCCGTGGTTACAAACCGGGTCGATTCAGTTTTAATGTAAAAGGAGGACGGTGCGAGGCCTGCCAGGGAGATGGGGTCATCAAAGTAGAAATGCATTTCCTTCCAGATGTATTTGTCACCTGCGAAGTGTGCCACGGAAAAAGATTCAACCGGGAAACGCTTGAAATTCTTTATAAAGGAAAAAGCATCGCTGATGTACTGGATATGACCGTAGAGGAAGCCCATGAGTTCTTCACTAACATTCCTTCCATCAAAACAAAACTGCAAACCATTGCCGATGTCGGACTCGACTACATTCACCTGGGCCAGCAGGCCACTACATTATCCGGTGGGGAAGCTCAAAGGGTAAAGCTTTCAAAAGAGTTGAGTAAGCGCAGTACGGGGAGAACTCTTTATATTCTTGACGAGCCAACAACAGGTCTTCATTTTGCCGACATCGAGCACCTTCTGAAAGTTCTAGATAAGTTAGTGGATTCAGGTAATACAGTGGTCATCATTGAACACAATATGGACGTGATCAAAACCGCCGACTATGTCATCGACCTGGGACCCGAAGGTGGAGACGGTGGAGGCCAGGTCCTTGCAGAAGGTACTCCAGAAGAAGTTATAAAAGTAAAAGCCTCTTACACTGGAAAATATTTGAAAGAATACTTATAAACAGTAATGTAAAAATGGATAACCACAAATCGGTAATTTATTGAAACCCAGAACATTTCAGGTTACGCTCCTTTAACCTAAACATTTTTCTCAAGCCTTTCACACCATATCCGGGTTCCCATTGCCATGATTACAAGATTTTGCTATACCAATATCACTATTATCCTCTTCTATGCTCATGAATGAAACAAAACTAGTGTGGCTATTCCTTTATTCAAATGTGAATAGTAATTTAAACGGAGACTGCAATGATCATTATAGTCAGTAATCGAAATGTCGAAACTGTCGACCCACTCAGCAATGATATTGAAGTAGGAGACGAAAAAGTTTTTGGGGATGATTTCAACACACAAGGCGGCCCCAATGAATTGAGAGTTGCAAAAGCAATATACGAAAATGATAACTGGAAAGTAAGTCTCCTTCCAGATACAAAAGATAGCAATGACCCACCTGCCAGCGAGACATTGTTTCAGAAAACATTGTCTGAGATGAGGGATGAAAAAATTTCAAAAAGCTGGGTTGTATTCATCCACGGCTTCAACCAGTCTTTTGAAAAAAATTTAAAGAAATGTAAAGAAATCGAAGATTATGGAGTCAATGTCCTGGCATTCTCATGGCCTTCGAACCCAGGGCCTAATGGAGGATTTTTCAAAGCCATTAAAAACAAGCGGGAAGAATACCGGAAAGCCCGGGCAAATGCCAGACTATCTGTAACAGCTACCGATCGTTTCATGGGAAAAATTGTCAACTATATACAGGAAAACACTAATGAAGATTGCCGTATCAGTGTCAATCTACTCATACATAGTTTGGGAAACTATCTTTTTCAGCGTAGTTTTGAAGAGCAAGTGTTTTCCAACGATTTAAGAGTTTTTGACAACATTATCCTGCATCAGGCTGATGTTGACCATGAAAATCACAATAAATGGGTTGATTGTTTAAACGATGCTAAACGGGTATACATAACAATCAACCTTCATGATCAGGTATTAAAAGTATCAACTATGGTAAATGGACGCAGATTGGGGAATACCCCATACCGTCTTGATGGCAACCTCCCAACTTATTTTGACTTTACTTATGGAGAAGATGTAGGAACCAAACACCGTTTATGGAGGCCGGGTCTTAATAACACCGTCATCAAAGAGTTTTTTAACCGCGTTTTAAAAGGGAAGCAGGCAGAAACAATAAATGGTTTGGTTTTCAATGAAGAGGTCCACGCCTATCAGCTTGCAGATCGACCAAACGAAGAGGTTATGAATGAAGCAAATTAAAAGGAAATATTCTCAAGATCAGTTATTATCTGTATGCTCAAGGCGGGCAACAGCGCGGAAGAGTTTTTTCTGCGTCTCAATGAACTCTTCTTCGGTTAGATCAGTCAACAATAGTTTTTCTGCTTCAGCATGGGCACGTGCGGCACGTTCACGGTCAATCTCATGCAGGAATTCACCAGTCTCAGCCAGAACTGTAACGCGGTTATCCGTCACTTCCAGATAGCCGCCACTGACAACCAATGCAACGGTTTCACCATCCTTTTCATAAGACAATTGACCCGAGCGCAGGTTGGTCAAAATGGGAGCGTGGTCATAAAGAATACCCAGATCGCCTTCGGTACCGGGGGCGTTAACCTGATCAACTTCATCAACTACGAGTTGCTTTTCTGGAGTTACGATGCTGAGTTTTAGTTTCTGGCTCATGCTGATTTTTTATCCAGTTCTTTTTGTTTCGCGTGAACTTCGTCCAATGTTCCCACCATGTAGAAAGCCTGCTCAGAGATATCATCCCCACGACCATCAAGGATGAATTTAAATCCTTCAATAGTATCCTGCACTTTTACATATTTTCCTGGCGACCCGGTGAAGACCTCGGCAACGAAGAACGGTTGTGAGAGATACTTCTGGATTTTTCGGGCGCGTGAAACGACCTGCTTGTCTTCTTCTGAAAGTTCATCCATACCCAGAATTGCAATGATGTCCTGCAAGTCTTTATACCTTTGCAAAACTTGTTGCACGCCTCGAGCAGTGTTGTAATGATCATCACCCAATACTTCAGGGTCAAGAATACGTGAAGTAGAGTCCAGAGGGTCCACAGCAGGGTAAATGCCCAGTTCAGAAATTCTTCGGTTCAATACTGTCGTCGCATCCAGATGCGAGAAAGTCGTTGCCGGAGCCGGATCTGTCAAGTCATCAGCGGGTACATAAATCGCCTGAACTGAAGTGATGGATCCCTTTTTGGTTGATGTAATACGCTCCTGCATATTACCCATTTCGGTTGCCAGTGTCGGCTGATACCCTACCGCTGAAGGAATACGTCCCAACAGCGCGGACACTTCAGAACCAGCCTGCGAAAACCGGAAAACGTTATCGATAAAGAGCAGAACGTCTTTACCACCCTCATCACGAAAATATTCCGCACATGTCAGGCCCGTGAGACCGACACGCATACGTGCACCCGGAGGTTCCGTCATTTGTCCATAAATCAAAGCCGTCTTGTCGATAACGTCCGACTCCACCATCTCGTGATAAAGATCGTTACCTTCACGGGTTCGCTCACCCACTCCTGCGAACACAGAGAAACCACCGTGCTCAGCACCGATATTACGGATCAGTTCCATGATCAAAACAGTCTTGCCCACACCCGCACCACCAAACAGGCCCGTCTTTCCACCTTTGAGGTAAGGCTCGAGCAAGTCGATAACCTTGATTCCTGTTTCGAGCATTTCCATTTTGGTGTCCTGCTCCTCGAAAGCAGGTGCATCGCGGTGAATGCTCCACTTGGCTTTTGACTCTACTGGAGGCTTTTTATCTACCGGGTCGCCCACAACATTCAGAATACGCCCGAGAACTTCTTCTCCCACAGGAACTGAGATAGGAGCACCACTATCGATGACTTCCATCCCTCTAACCAATCCATCAGTGGAATGCATGGCAACAGAGCGCACAGCATTATCACCGAGGTGCTGCGCCACTTCACAAACCAGAGTTTCATTCTCACCACCTTCTCCAGGACGTTCAATTTTGACCGCATTATAAAGTTCAGGCAAAACACCGTCTTCAAAACTCACGTCTACAACGGGTCCCATGACTTGGATGATTTTTCCCTTATTCATTCCTTCGTCTCCATTAGATTCAATATCTTTAACACCATCAGCCTTTTAAGGCTTCAGCGCCATTTACGATTTCTATCAATTCTTTAGTGATGTATGCCTGCCGGGCCTGATTATACGTAAGCGTTAAGGAACCAATCATTTCCCCGGCATTACGTGTTGCATTGTCCATCGCTGTCATCCGTGCGCCATGTTCACTGGCACTGGACTCAAGAAACGCACGGTATACCTCTACCGTCATATAACGTTTCAGCAGCTCATCGAGAATCGCCTCTTCATCAGGCTCGTAAATATAATCCACAACAAATGTATCGTCTTTATGCTCCAGGTTTTCCGGAACAATAGGTAATAATTGCTCGACAACAACTTCCTGCTGCATCACAGACTTGAATTCGTTATAGACCATAAAAACCTTGTCAACCTTTTTCCCTGAAAACTGGCTGGCAAGGTTCTCACCAATCTCTTGCGCCTTCAAGTAATCAAAACTTTTCGTCCAGCCAATGATTTCCTGAGTAATATTCACCGAACGGTTTCGAAAAACATCATTTCCTTTTTTTCCAGCAATGATCAATGAATTGTCATTTTGCGCGTTGTTCTCAAGATGTTGTGATGTTTTACGAATGATGTTTGCGTTAAATCCACCGCACAATCCTTTATCAGAAGTGATAACAAGGTATAAATGGTGGTTACCTTCCCTCACATCCAACAAGGGATGCAGATCGCTGTTACAACGTGCCGCAAGATGGTTGAGAACATCCATCATTTTAATGGCATAAGGCCGGGCTTCAAGAATGGCATGTTGAGCCTTGCGCAATTTGGACGCCGAGACCAGCTTCATGGCCTTGGTGATCTGCTGTGTATTTTTTACGCTACGAATGCGTCGTTTAATCTCTTTTAAATTTGGCATTTATTAACTTTTAAAAAGCCCTTTGAATTCTTCGATAGCCGCTTTTAACTGGGCCTCGGTGTCATCATCAAGTTTCTTTGCTTCTTCAATTTTATCCAATAGCGCCTTATGTTTGTCTTCCATAAAATTGAGCAGGCCATTTTCGAACTTTCTGATATCAGCGACAGGAATATCATCGGTCAGCCCACGAACACCCGAGAAAATGGAAACGATCTGTTGAACTGCACTCAGGGGTTTATATTGGTCCTGCTTGAGTAATTCCACCAATCGTTCACCCCGGTTAAGCTGGGCCTGAGTCGCCGCATCCAGGTCACTGCCAAACTGGGCAAAAGCTGCCATTTCACGGTACTGAGCCAGGTCAAGACGCAACTGGCCTGCAACCTGTTTCATTCCCTTGATTTGTGCCGCGCCACCAACACGAGATACAGATAAACCAACGTTGATTGCAGGACGAACACCAGAATAGAAGAGGTCTGTTTCCAGGAAGATCTGACCATCTGTAATGGAAATTACGTTGGTCGGAATATATGCAGAAACATCTCCTGCCTGTGTTTCAATAATCGGCAAAGCGGTCATGGAACCTGCACCGAGTTCATCACTGACTTTTGCAGACCGCTCTAGCAATCGGGAATGCAGGAAGAATACGTCACCCGGATAAGCTTCACGTCCGGGAGGTCGCCTTAACAATAGAGATAACTGCCTGTATGCTGCCGCCTGTTTACTAAGGTCATCATAAACGATCAGGCAGTGCTGTCCGTTATCCCGGAAATATTCACCCATGGCACAACCTGCATACGGAGCTATAAACTGCATGGGTGCCGGGTCACTGGCTGATGCTGAAACCACGATGGTGTATTCCATCGCACCATATTGTTCCAATGCTTTCACCACCCGTGCAACCGTAGAGCGTTTCTGCCCAACCGCCACATAGATACAAAACATGTTTTGGCCTTTTTGATTGATGATGGTATCAACAGCAACAGCGGTTTTGCCTGTCTGGCGGTCACCAATGATCAACTCCCTTTGTCCTCGCCCGACGGGAATCATACCGTCGATAGCCTTAATACCTGTTTGCATAGGTTCATGAACGGATTTCCTGTCAATAACACCTGGTGCAATCCTTTCAATCGGCCCAAACCTTTCGGTTTTAATAGGACCCTTCCCATCGATAGGTTGTCCTAGTCCATCCACAACCCGACCGACTAATTCAGGCCCGATAGGAACTTCCATGATGCGGCCGGTACGCTTTACTTCATCACCTTCTTTAATATCTTCATCGCGACCGAGCAGAACCGCACCGACATTGTCTTCCTCCAAGTTGAGAACCATACCTGCCAAACCACCGGGGAATTCCAGAAGTTCACCCGACATGGCTTCTCCAAGGCCATAAATACGCGCGATTCCGTCGCCCACAGAAATCACCCGTCCGG
This sequence comes from uncultured Nitrospina sp., assembly GCA_964344595.1. Lineage (GTDB taxonomy): Bacteria > Nitrospinota > Nitrospinia > Nitrospinales > VA-1 > LS-NOB. The sequence continues at coordinate 33,374 of CAYFNV010000020.1, forward strand.
TTTCCTTGAGCTCGATCCCTTCTTCAAAGCCTTCAATCTGCTTTTGAATCAAGGAACTGATTTCATCGGCTCGTAAATTCACTTAGGCTACCTCCTCTTTTTCTATCGTTCGTTTCAAGATCTCCAAACGGTTACGAATGGTGTCATCCGCCACTTGGTCGCCGATGCGTAACATGATGCCGCCTATCAGCGACTCATCCACCTCGGTATCGATCAAAATAGTTTTTCCTAAAATTTTATTAAGAGCGGCTTTTAACCGGTCTATGTTTGCTGTAGTCAAAGGGTGAGCCGAAGTGACCTGGACACGTGTCCGGTTCAACCGGCGGTCGACTACTTGTTCAAAATACTCAACAATCTTGCCCAGAAACAAAATCTTGCCCCGCTCATTGAGCAAAGTCATCGTGTTTGCTACTTTTTCATCTACATCCAAGCGGTTACAAATCTCCTGAACCACATTTTGTTTCTTATCTGAAGAAATGGAAGGATGCTCAAAAAACCTGGCCAGCTCAGGCTCTGTCTTCATGGCTTCATTGAAAGACCTTAAATTTTCCAGAGCCTTTTCCAACACACCCTCATCAGAAATATTCCCGGAGAGGGCCTCGGCATATCTTTTTCCTACCTGATTCTCAAGCATCGTTTTACCTTATTCGTAGCAGTCAGTTTCTTTGACGTTTTTCCAGTTCCTGGACCACCTGTTCTATGGATTCTTCCACAAGTCTTTTCTTGTCCTCTTCATCCAGAGCTTTTTTCAAAAACTTCTCTGTTGATGCAATTGTTAAAGCGGCTGTGTAACTGCGAATTTCCTGGAGAAGTTTGTTGCGCGAACTTTGAACTTCCTGCTCTGCGTCTTTTTGAATCTGCCGGACTTTAGCTTCGGTTTCCTGAAGGCTTTTTTCCTGTGCCTTCTTGGCCTCATCATGGGCCAACTGCACAATCGTCTCGGCCTTGCCATGTGCGGCTTTCAGAGTTTCCTCCAACTCCTGTTTTATTTTTTGCGCTTCCTCTTTCAGTTTCTCAGAATCTTCAATATCGGTACGGATTTTCTTCTCCCGCATCTCGAGGGCCTCCAAAATAGGAGGAAATGCGAATTTCTTGAGAACAAAAAACAAAAGACCAAAAGAGATCACCGACCAGAAAATCAGTGAGCCAAAAACAGAAACCTGTTCAAATTGAGGCATATCCAATCCTTAAAAAAAGTTCGTCCATCAGGGGTTGGCACCCAGCCACCTGGCGTGGGACTAATGGTGAAAGGGAAAATGCTTACCCCAAAAAACCATTTGCCAGCGGAAGCATTCCGCCCCTTTACGGCATAATGATAAAGGCAATAACGAGAGCGTACAGCGCGATCGCTTCTACCAGCGCGAAACCGATCCAGCAATACTTTGCTACCCGGGCCTCTGCGTTAGGCTGACGCCCAACCGTCTCAATGGTTTTCGCGAAAATATACGCAATCCCCAAAGCGGCTCCGAAAAAACCGGCGGCACACAATCCCATTCCAATTAATGCAGCAGCTTCTGAACCCATTCTTTCCTCCTAAGTATTTGTCAAAAAATTAATGCAACTTGATCACATCGCCAATATATACACAGGTCAGCGTCGTGAAGATATAAGCTTGAATAAAAGCAATAGCGATTTCCAAGCCGTTAATGATAATTGTGAAGCCAAAAGGCAACCAGCCCAGCCATAATGGCCCTGTCATTGCCAATCCAAATAAAACTGCAAGAACAGTGTGCCCTGCAGTCATATTGGCAAATAAACGAACAGCCAGAGAAATAGGCCGTGCCAGCATGCTGATAATTTCAATAGGAACCATTAATGGCACCATAATTTTAGGAACTCCCGGTGGTACAAGGATGCCAAGGAAATGCGCACCGTGCTTACTAAATCCGATTACAAGGGTGAGGATAAATATACCAATGGCGAAAGCCCCTGTTACAGCCAGTTGGCTGGTGATTGTATATGAACCGGGAATCAGACCTATCAGGTTGCATGCCAGAATAAACAGAAACAAACTGGCTATAAATGGAACATATTTTCGCCCTTCTTCTTCACCGATAAATTCAAAAACCAAGTTCCTTATAAACTCCAGGACAATTTCCAGTATGCTCTGCAATTTTCCCGGTATGGGAGAGACCCCTCGATTCACCACCAGCATAAAACTCCCGGCAATGACAGCTAACCCCACCCACATCGCCACAACAGCATTATTGATGGACAGATCCAGCCCACCTATATGTATAGGAACAATGTTATGAACTTCAAAATGATGTAACGGACTTTCCATATTTCAAATCTAACCAAAGTCAGGAGTTATTATTGTCATGATCATTCAAATCTTCTTCACTACTTAGAGACATGGCTACCCGGTAAACATTCAAAGACCCGGCGGCCCCTCCAAATATAACCCCGATTGCCAATCCCCAAGGCCGCGTATTCAAAAAATGATCGACGCCATAACCCAAAAGTGCGCCGATCAATGTGGCTACCGTCAGTTCAGTTCCCAATCTGAACGCAATCTGCATACCTTGCCGGAAGCCGTTGTTTTTACTCATTAATTTAATGCTTGGGAGGAACTAGCAGGAAATCGGGCTTATCATACCTCAACGCTATAAGGTTGTCCAAAAAAATATTTTTATCGTATAACCAGCCTAACTTATTGATTAATTTGCTTTAATTTCACCCAATTAAACACCCGGTCTTATTGAATGCATTTTTTTATCAAAAAAATGCGTCCTGCGAACCTTAAACAAGTCGCCCTTTTCACCACTGATATTTAAAGCGGGATTAGTTATTAATATTAATAAGGAAGGGTTCCGTATTCAGTCTCATAAGCTTCGAGAGGAATCATATCAATCGCATCCCATGGACAGCCTTCCAGGAAAGTATCCATTGGCCCCTTACTTGTACACTTTTTACATCCAATGCACAACAAAGGGTCTACATGAACACGGTTGAAAGCCGGGGCATCCGGATTCTCCACTTCGTACATACAAGAGTCAACAGGACATTCAGTAATGCAGATGGGCGACCCACCACAACCGGTACAAGCATCGTTGATAACAGCCAGTATCTTCGGTTTTCGTTTCCTTTGTACGTTACGCTTGGCTTTTTCCTTGGTGGTCATGCACAATCCTATATATACAGGTCGTTATAGTAATGCGGTATTCATTGTAACAAAATCGGTGGGGATTATAACCTCAATTGATCTACCATTTCAATATTTACAAAGGTAAAGAATGAGAAAAAAATAAAGAGGGCTCACACGGCTATTGCTTCTATTCTGTAAAGCTGGAAAACTTTCAATAAAAACTTTATTCCAGATCCTTTTTAATTTACACCCACGTATCCCTGTATTAAGATAATGACTGGTTGGATATGGGGTAACCTCAAATCCTTTAAGGGTTTGTGGCTATCCCGCTATTTCAGGATGAAGTATAAACAGAAATTTCAAACAAGAATACCTTCCCTGTATCTTCTCCCCATTTCGGAAGAATAGGTAAGTCCAAATATTTTGCCATGTCATTCAAATCGATTCTGGGCCAGTCCCAGCCCAAAAAAATACTGACCAATGCACTCCAAAACAACAGTGTCGCGCACGCCTATCTGTTTTATGGTCCTGATAGCGTTGGTAAAAAGATGCTGGCTATCACTTTGGCAAAGGCACTTAATTGCAAAAATAATGGACCACTAGACTCCTGTGATGAATGTGATTCTTGTGAAAAAATTGATCGCGGAATTCATCCTGATTTTTTCTATCTCGAACCGACAAAAACCACTCCAACTGCCAGGGAAGCGGTTATTAAAATAGAAACGATTCGAGAACTACAGAAAAAGTTGTCCTATATGCCCTATGAGGGAAAAACAAAAGTCGTAGTGATCAATTCTGCCGAACTTATGAACACACAAGCTATGAACTCCTTTTTAAAAACTCTGGAGGAGCCGCCCTCTTCCACTGTTTTGATACTCATCTCTGCCAATCCCAGCAGATTATTGCCAACCCTGATCTCCAGATGTCAAGGCGTACAATTTCACCGCCTGTCTTCATCAGATATTAGAACGATCATTCTGTCTCAACCTCTTGAAGATGGGGAACCATTGTCAGAACCAGAAACGGACTTCCGTGTCCAGCGTTCACAAGGAAGCGTTAGACGGGCGCTGTCTGAAGATATCGCTGAAGTTGAAAACCTGAGAGAACAATTACTCGAGGTTCTTGAAAAAATATCTTTTGACCGTATGGATATCGTCTTCTCCTTTGCCAAAGCCTGGGCAAAAAACACTGAACAACTCCAAGCTGTTTTGGATGAACTGTTGGGATTGATACGAGATTTGGCACTTTACCGCTCCGGATGTAGTCAAACAGATATTCAAAACAGAGACTTATCAGGGCGGATGATCCCGATAGCGCAAACCTGTAGTCCAAAAGGGTGGGCAGATCGATTCACAGCTGTCCGCAATACCCAGATAGCTTTGTCTGGCAACGCCAATGCACAGTTGTTTCTTGAAAACATGCTCATCAATTTTTGCGAGGCTACATAGAACTAATGAACACTGCCGTTAAAGATAAACCCGAGAACTCTTCTGCCAGGCAACCGCCAAAGTTTGTTATTGGAATACGCATTATTGACCAGATCAAATCAGAGCTTTATGACCCGGGAAGCTTGAAACTCAAAGTCGGAATGACTGTGATGGTCAACACCTCTCAGGGCTTGAAGATGGGTGTGGTGGCCTCAAACAAGGTGTTGAACTTTCGCAAAGATAGCCAGGAAAACAGAGTATTGCGCATAGCTAATGATAACGATTTTCAAGCGGAGAACCGGCGAAATCAGGTTGAGGAAAAAGCCAAATCACTATGTTTATCAAAAATTGCAGAGCTTGATCTGCCTATGAACCTTAGCAGAGTAGTACATCAGCCACATATGAACAAAACGATTTTCTTTTTCACTGCCGAAGGAAGAGTAGATTTTCGCCAACTAATTAGAGACCTTGCGGCCAACCTGCGCCACCGCATTGAGATGAAACAGGTAGGTGTGCGTGACGAAGCCAGGGTTATAGGGGGTTATGGAGTGTGTGGTGAAACTCTTTGTTGTTCCACCTGGCTCCCTGACTTCACACCTGTGACTATAAAAATGGCCAAGAACCAAGGGATGGCTCTGAATCCCAGCAAGATTTCCGGCGTTTGCGGACGTTTGATGTGTTGCCTTCAATATGAGCATGATAATTACAAGGCTTTGATCAAAAACCTTCCAAAAATAAATAGCCATATTAAAACGCCGGAAGGGCCTGGTCGAGTCCTTAAGGTTGAAATACTGGAACAACGTGTCATGGTTTTACTGGAAGATGAAAACGTAATGACCTATTCTCTAGACGAACTGCCAAAAGCCCAAGACTTTAAAAGCCCTAAAAAACCCTGAAGCTGAAAAACCATTACATGTCACAAAATAAATTTTATATCACCACCCCTATTTATTACGTAAACGATGTCCCTCATATAGGTCATGCATACACAACCATCGCGGCAGATGTTGTTGCGCGGTACAAACGCTTAGAAGACTATGAAGTCTTTTTTTTGACAGGAACAGATGAACATGGTCAAAAAGTTCAGCAAGCCGCAACCGATTTAGGAGTTAAACCCCAGGAACATGTTAACAAACTGCACCAGAGATTCAAGGAGCTCTGGGTAAGGCTAAACATCTCAAACAGCGATTTTATTCGCACCACTGAAGAAAGGCACAAGAAACTGGTTTGCGACATTCTTCAGGATCTTCATGCGAGAGATGAAATATACCGGGATAGTTATGAAGGATGGTACTGCACTCCCTGCGAACGGTTCTGGACTGAAAAAGATCTGGTGGAAGATAACTGCCCGGAATGCCAGCGCAAGGTCGAAAAAATCAAAGAGCATAATTATTTTTTTCGTATGGGAAAATACCAGCAATGGCTGGTTGACAGGATTAAAAGTGACCCCCATTTTATTCTGCCGGCTTCACGAAAAAATGAGGTTCTCGGTTTTCTGGACAAACCACTAGAAGATTTATGTATCTCGAGACCCAAGTCCAGGCTTCCCTGGGGGATTCCCCTCCCCTTTGATGAAGAATACGTTACCTACGTATGGTTCGATGCACTGATCAACTATATTTCTGTTCATGGTTCACTGGATAATATCAAGGCATCCGGGTTCTGGCCTGCAGACCACAATATGGTTGGCAAAGATATTCTCACTACGCATGCGGTGTATTGGTCCACAATGCTGAAAGCGATTGGGCTGGAACCACCCAAAAACATTTTCGCACACGGTTGGTGGACGGTGAATGGGCAAAAGATGTCCAAGTCTTTATTCAATGTTGTCGAGCCCAATAAATTAATCGACACGTTTGGTGTTGATGTTATCCGCTATTTCCTTTTACGCGAAGTCCCTTTTGGACTGGATGGAGACTTTTCACATAAAGCCCTGATAGGCAGGCTTAATAGCGACTTGGCTAACAATCTTGGAAACTTGTTAAACCGCACCGTCAATATGATGAAAAAGTATTGCGGCAGTGTCATCCCCAATCCTGCCACTGAAGGTTCTGAGGATGCCCGACTAAAAGAAAAGGCCACAGAAGTTATTGACGAAATACGCAAACTGTATGACGAACTGGCTTACAACAAAATCCTTCAAAAAATATGGGAACTGGTAGATACCACCAATCAATACATCGATAAAACCGGACCATGGAACCTCGCTAAAACAGATGAAGGCAAAGAACGGTTAAAAACCGTAATGTATAACTCGGCAGAATCGCTTCGTATTCTGGGAGTTTTATTGAGTCCATTCATGCCAGAGAGCATGAACTCCCTGATGAAACAGTTGGGTGTTGAGACTTCAGAAGAACAAGGTATGAAATCCGTTAACGAATGGGGTGGATTAAAACCGGGTAGTCAGACACAAAAAGCCAAGCAATTATTTCCAAGAATCGAAGACAAACAGGCAGAAAAAATTCTTGCTGAACTCAGCGAACCAAAAACAGAAAAGAAAGAGCTAGAGAATCAAATAACTATTGAAGAATTCATGAAGGTGGATCTTCGCACAGGGAAAATAATCGAGGCGGAAAAAGTAAAAAAATCGAAAAAGCTCATTCAACTGAAAATAGATGTCGGCGCTGAGACCCGACAGGTACTGGCTGGCATAGCCGAAAGCTACGAACCGGAAAATCTCATTGGCCGAACTGTTATCATCGTAGCCAACCTAAAGCCTGCAAAGTTAATGGGCATCGAATCTCAAGGTATGGTTCTAGCAGCAAGCAATGACGGAAAGATTCTGCTGGCCGGATTCGATGAGGAGCCCGGACAGGGAATCCAGGTAAAATGATTATTGATACTCACGCACACATTGATGTAGACGATTATGACGAAGACCGCGAAGCGGTTATAGAGCGTGCACGTAAGAACGGCGTGCAATACATGATCAATATCGGTTGCGATGTTGAAAGCAGTTACCGCTCCATGGAACTGTCGGAACAGTATGACTTCATTTACGCAACCGCAGGTGTCCACCCACACGATGTCAAATCCATTGGTGATGATACCTACGCCCACTTGCGACAATTGTTACTGCACCCAAAAGTCATTGCCCTGGGAGAAATAGGACTAGATTACTTCAAAAACTATTCCCCTCAGGATGTGCAACGAACCCATTTCCACAAGCAAATTCAACTTGCCCGCGAAATGAATCAGCCAATTATCGTGCATAGCCGGGATGCCAGTGAAGACATCATCGCCATACTATCTGAGTTTTATCCGAAAGATCCTACAGCGCATTCAGGAATTTTCCACTGTTTTTCCGGTGATCAGCAACTGGCAGACAAAGCTCTGGAAATGGGATTTTATATTTCCTTTTCAGGCTCAATAACTTTTAAAAAAGCCGAGGCCCTCAGGGAGGTGGCAAAAACTGTTCCTGCTGACCGGCTGTTCGCCGAAACAGACTGCCCTTACCTGACCCCTGTTCCTCACCGAGGCAAACGCAACGAACCCGCTTATGTGAACTTCACCGCTGAAAAACTTGCAGAAATTCGCGGGTTGAAAATTGAGGACGTGCAACGCACCATGGCCCTCAATTTCTTCGAACTTTTCGGCATTGGAGATAATGCTAAAACTGGCACCGTCTCCTATAAAATTCGCAACTCACTTTACCTGAACCTGACGCAACGTTGCACAGCTGATTGCGTATTCTGTACCAGGTTGACCCGTCCAGTAGTACAAGGCTACAACCTTAAACTGGATCGGGAACCTACAGCGAAAGAAGTCTGGGAATCCATCGACGATGTTAAAAATTATGACGAGATTGTTTTCTGCGGGTTTGGAGAACCTACATTAAGGCTGAACGTCATCAAAGAAGTCGCAAAAAAAATAAAAGATGCCGGTGGACGTGTAAGACTCAACACCAACGGGCACGGAAACGTTATCAACAAACGTAATATTCTCCCAGAACTTTCAGGTTTGATAGATGAGGTTTCAGTAAGCCTCAATACTGACACCTCGGAGGCTTATGACGAAATCTGCCAGCCGCTGCCCATGTTCCGAAACGGCATCTATGACAAGATCAAAGATTTTATCTCCGAGGCAAAAAAGTATATCCCTGAAGTACAAGCTACAATTGTCACACATCAGAAAGATGTTGATGAAGCTCAATGCGAAAGTATTGTTAATAATGAGTTCGGAGTGAAGTACCGGGCAAGACGATACAACATAGTCGGTTAGCAGCCCACTAGGCGTGATGCCAACGTGTAAAGGCTTTCACTGGGTATCATATAACCATCTCGGCTGAATAAGATAAAAGCTGCGGATTAAAATTGTAGGCACAGGGTTATTTAACTTCTCCCTGACAAGGAAAGCTTTGCATAAACCCAAGATCCTTCGACAAGCTCAGGATGACACCTAAAAATGATCACATATGTCATGCTGAGGCTCTCGAAGCATCTCAATTTTCCAGCTTACAGACTTATGCAAAGGTTTCTGACAAGGGGGATTGAGGGGGTTGCTTTTTATACCTAATAGAAAGATGCCAATGGAAAATTCTGCAAATAATCTAAACACTTCCTCCCCGCGTAGCGGGGTTGGGTGGATATCACTGGGTGCAGGGCTTGCGGGGTTGAGTGTCATGCTCGGGGCATTTGGCGCACATTCTTTAAAGACCCGGTTGACTGAAAAAAAGCTCGCCACCTTCCACACTGCTACCGACTATCTTGCCTATCACTCCTTGGGTTTAATAGCAGTTGGAATCCTGATGCTGGTTTTGAGTGAAGATATCAGCACAAAATTAAAGCGTTCTGCCCAATGGATGAGCGCAGGTATTTTATTATTCTGTGGCAGCCTTTATGTTCTCACATTTGATGGACCACGTATTTTTGGTCCCATCACACCCCTGGGCGGTCTCAGCTTTATGATAGGCTGGTTTACACTGGCAATCAGCCTGTTCAAATATTCACGCACTCGAACTTAGGAAATAGTACAGGATTAAAGCTTGTTGAATTGACTCTTATCGACCCAGACTGTGTGAAAACGCAGAGTCGTGAATATTACTGAGCAATGTTATATTTATTGCATTGTTATCGTAATAGAGGCGAAGAGATTAATGAAACGTTTTGCGGTTCGGCCCCTCTCAGCTCCACTTTGATTTGAAAGGACTTAGTTGTATGCCTTATCCTCCCAGACTACTTTTAGTGTTTTTACCTAATTCTGGGTATGGACTTTTGGGGGGGAAAGTTCAAATATTCTTTTACAAGCTACATAGAAATAAGATGTCTGTAAAAATCTTCTAATAATTCTTTGGGGAGAGAATTAAGATGAATACAGAGATAAAGCCTAAAATACTTATTGTCGATGACCTGCCTGATAACCTGCATTTCCTTGAAAAGATCTTGGAAAAAAATTTAGACTGTGCCATTTTTAAAGCCTCCTCCGGCCAAGAGGCGGTGAATATAACGATAGAGAGCGATGGCTTTGATCTTATCCTCCTTGATATTGAAATGCCCGATATGAATGGATACCGAGTTGCGGAGTTACTAAAAGAGGATCAAAGGTTTCGAACTATTCCCGTTATTTTTGTAACAGGTAGCCACAAAGATGAAAGGGATGTCGACAGGGGGTTTGAAGTGGGGGCGATGGATTATTTGATAAAACCTGTATCCCCACATATTTTATTAAAGAAAATACAAAACCTATTAGCTCTAGATATGGTGAAAAAATAGATTTCGAGTTGAACAAGTGGGTAACCAGTTGTCTAAACCTTTGGAAGGTTTATTGGTGTATTGTAATGTTCGCTTTTGCAGCGACCGGTTGAGATCACCGCAAAAACAGACATCTTCCTAACTTAGTAGACTCAGCTTTATGATAGGCTGGTTTACACTGGCAATCAGCCTGTTCAAATATTCACGCACTCGAAACCAGGGAATAATATCTAACTTCGAGTGCGGTGATTTTTCTCTCTCCTTTCAATGTTTCATATCTCCAGCCCAGAAGCAGGACTTCCCGGAAATTGTATTAATTTTACAAACTGTATAAAGTGGACAATTTCCTACCAAACCTGTTAGCAGTGGAACAAGTCCGATAGCGGCCAGCACGATCCCCAAAGTTTCCATTGTAAAAACTCCATAAGTAATCAAACCAACTCCGAGAATGACACGTAAAGTTCGATCCAGCGTACCCAGGTTTTTTGTAAGCATGACGACCTCCTAGTTATAATTGAAAAGTCAGGGGGCACCACCGTCTCTTAAAGCAGAGAAATAAGAAAACGGTAATCGCAGTAGTAGTGAAGGCACCCCCCTTTGTAACTGTCCAGAGCGAATAACATAACTAACTACAATCTAATAGTAAGACGAAGAGGAATGAAAAGGTATCGTGGCAACTGCGATTTGAATGAGGCGGTTCCCTTAAAAACAGGGTCGTATTTTGACTACAAAAAAAGGCCCCGGTTGACCGGGGCCTTTATGAACTTCTCTAACAATCAGGGAAGAATGGGGAATGTCACAAGAATGGGTTCCCCATCCAGAGCTTTCAGGAATTCGACCAGATCTTTTTTCTCCTGATCATTCAATCCCAAAGGAGTTATAAAAGGGCTTATATTTTCTTTCACATCTCCGCCCCGGTTATAGAAGTCAATCACCCGTTCAAGCGTCGATTCCGTTCCATTATGCATATAAGGAGCGGACCTTGTGATGCTCCGCAAACCCGGAGTTTTGAAAGCTCCTTTATCGAAGTCATCTTTGCTTTCATTATATCTTCCCAGATCAACTTTCAGGGGACCGGCAGGTTTGACACCAATATTATGGAAACCGCTATCGGTAAACACCGGGCCGTTATGGCAAATGGAACACTTGGCCTTGCTAAAGAACAGGTTCATTCCATTTATTGCGGAAGCAGACATGGCACTCTTATCACCCGCCCAGTATTTATCGTAAGGAGCGTTTTTCGAAACCACCGAACGCTCAAAGGTAGCGATCGCTTTGGCAACATTCTCTATAGTGATTGAATCCTTGCCAAAAACTTTGTCAAAATGAGAGACGTAACCGGGAATCGCCTTCAGCTCTCGAACCAACTCATCATAATCCTGGTTCATCTCACCCGCCGCACCAATGGGGCCTAATGCCTGGTCCTCCAACGTTTTTTTCCGACCATCCCACATTTGCAGTTCAAAATATCCGCTATTGATAACAGTAGGAGCGTGACGACCCAACTCTTTCTGACCATGGCCTATGGTTCGAGGTAAACCATCGCCCCAACCTAAACCGGGGTTATGACATGTAGCACAGCTGATCCAGTTGCTTCCAGAAAGCCGGGGATCAAAATAAAGCATCTTGCCCAATTCTTCCTTGTCCTTGGACCATTGATTATCCGACGGATATTTCATAGCCGGGACCGGTTCATAGAACGAATCTTCAGCAAAACCAATATTTGCCAGGAAACCCATAAAACAAATAACCGCTATCATTAAAAGGCGTTTCATTACATATCTCCTTAATATAGGCTTACCTCAATCATTAAATTTTAACTTATTTTCAGTTAAATTTATTGATAAGTCTAATCAATTAAACTTATAATTATGATAGATGCTATCTATTACATATATTCAATTAGCCTACTTAATTTCTCTCGCCAGAAATCGTCATTTTGGCCTGGCAGCTCGTGAATGCCACGTCACTCAACCCACCTTGAGTATGCAGATTCAAAAACTGGAGGAGGAACTGGGAGTACTATTATTCGACCGCTCCAAAAAACCGGTTGAAGCCACTGTCATTGGACAAAGAATTATTGAGCAGGCAGAGAAGGCTATGCTCGAGGTATCAAAAATCAAAACGATCGCCCATGAAAATAAAGGTGAGGTCTTAGGTGAATTCAGACTCGGGGTTATCCCTACACTTGCCCCCTACCTTCTACCGCTTTTCCTGGAAAGTTTTATTCATAAGTACCCCAAAGTCGAACTGGTAATCGAAGAACTACAAACTTCACAAATCATCCAACGATTAAAACTTGATACTCTGGATGGAGGGATTCTTGCAACACCACTAAAACATAAAGGAATCATGGAGCAACCGCTATTTTACGAACCCTTCGTAGTTTACCTTAGCCCTAAACACCCATTAACAAAAAAAAAGATGGTTGTTGAAAAGGAACTGAGCATTGAAGATATCTGGTTATTAAATGAGGGACATTGTTTTCGTGATCAAGCGATAGAAATATGCAAACAACAAATCTACAAAGATCCGTGCAAAAAAAAACTGGTATTTGAAAGCGGAAATCTGGAAACCTTAAAGCGTCTGGTCGATAGCAAGTTCGGGTATACGTTGATTCCCTACCTTGCCATTGAAAGGATGACAGAAAAAGAAAAGGAAAAAAAATTACGATTTTTTAAATCACCTGCTCCTACCCGAGAAGTCAGTTTGGTACATAGTCGTACCCACCTGAAAGAGAACATTCTTAAAGCATTAAAAGATTGCATCCAAAGTTCCCTGCCTAACGAACTGAAACAGAAACCTCATGAAGGAAAACTGATTGGATTACCTCCTCAGAGCGTCAATTAGAAGAGGCCCGTTTCACCTAAAACCCTCTAATGACAACTGCCAAGTCCTCTTTTCTCAAGGTATTTTTGGTGGTAGTCTTCCGCAATATAGTATTCAGATGCCGGAGTGATTTCCGTAACAATGGGAGAACCAAAGCGCCCCGATTGATCCGCTTTTTCTTTTGAAGCTTTTGCAGAGGCTTCCTGTTCTGGTGAGTGAAAAAAAATCACTGAACGATACTGGGTGCCTATATCCGGACCTTGCCGATTTAATGTTGTTGGATCATGACAACCCCATAGCACATCAAGTAATTCACCATAAGAGATGATAGCAGGGTCAAACTCAATGCGGACCACCTCAGCATGACCAGTACGCCCTGTACACACATCTTCATAAGTGGGGTTTTTCGTGGTACCGCCCGTATAACCGACAGAAGTGGATGTTACACCTTTTGTTTTTTGAAATGTCAGCTCCACACCCCAGAAACAACCAGCACCAAATGTAGCCAATTCCATAGCTTCCCCCTAACTTCGGCTGGTGATCTCGATCAAGTGATATCCAAAAGAAGTTTGCACTGGACCGTGGACAGGACCCACTTCTTCGTTAAACACAACCGTATCAAACTCAGGAACCATCTGGCCAGGACCAAAAGAACCGAGGTTGCCCCCATCTCTTCCAGAAGGACATTCAGAGTGTTCCTTGGCCATTTCTCCAAAATCCGCTCCACCCTCAATTTTCTTTTTCAAATCCTCACAGGCTTCTTTGGACTTAACCAGTATATGTCGAGCTGTCGCTTGTGTCATAAATGCATCCTTTCTATTTTTGATTATAAATTCTGTAAGAATAGCCCAAAAGAACCAGGACCATAATCACCAAAACAGTAATATGTGGAATATACTTAACGGAATACCAAATGGGAGAAAAACGTACCGTACCACTAATTTCCCCGGAATAGTGCTTTAGCATTTCTCCGTATTCTATCATCAAGCGTACGGGAAAACGATCCTGCTCTTGATTTTTCCGGCGAAAAACACGAATGTCAAACTCCCTTGCTTCACCTCCACGCATGGTAAAACCCATTGTTCCCGAAAAGTCCTGCGCTTCTAAACCGGGTGGAAGTAAAAGCATCATTCTTATATTTTTAAGTGACTCCGAGTGATTTTGAAGCAACACCTTCAATATGGATGAATCTATATCCGTGGCAGACTGCAGGCTTCCATCAACTTCAGACACCACGGACTCCTTGAAAAAAAATGAGTCTGTGACCAGAACCGATTGTTTGATTCCACCATTCGGATCTGTCCAATACTCCACCATCGCAGTCAGCGGATATCTGCCAACTCTCATCACAGGAGGATGTTTGTCGTTTTCCAGGGTAATACTTTGCCCCGGATCCAGACGCATAATTTTCGTCATCATTGACATCGAGTGGTGGAAATGAAACATCGGGTGGACATGATAAACAGGCTTTGCACCCGAATTCATCAGGGTCAACCCTAGCTTAACATTTCCATCATCGTCCACCTGATTCTGGATGGAAACCTTCAATGGTTGCGCATGAGAGGAGCACACCAAACAAACTAAAACAGCAAGAATTATCGCAAAATAATTTAGAAAACGGAGCATACATCCATACTAACATCGTTAAACTCTAATATAAACTCGGACTTGGCCAGCAAAAATTGTTATCATAATTATAGCCATCCAATAATATCAGGAGACCCGTTATGGATTTTCTATTGACCCCACTAGTATTGCTCGCCCTACTGGTTTTCAGCATGTTCAAAATTTTGCGCGAATATGAAAGGGGAGTTATTTTCCTGTTTGGAAGATTCTGGAAAGTTAAAGGACCGGGAATCATCATTGTAGTACCAGGAGTGCAGAAAATGGTCAAAGTCAGCCTCCGTACTGTAGTGATGGATGTTCCACCTCAAGACATCATCACTAAAGATAATGTAACCGTAAAGGTCAATGCTGTGATCTACTTTCGAGTTGTCGATTCCCAAAAAGCTATTATTGAGGTGGAGGATTACCTGTACGCCACTTCCCAGCTTTCTCAAACAACCTTGCGCAGCATTTTAGGACAGAGCACACTCGATGACCTGCTCTCCAACCGCGAAGAGATCAACACACACCTGCAAAAAGTAATTGATGAACAAACCGAACCCTGGGGTGTTAAAGTCGCCAATGTAGAAGTCAAAAATGTTGATCTTCCACAGGAAATGCAACGGGCATTGGCAAAACAGGCAGAAGCCGAGCGGGAAAGAAGAGCTAAAGTCATCAATGCTCAGGGAGAGTTTGAAGCAGCTCAGAAAACCTGTGATGCTGCAGACCTTATCGGATCCCACCCGCCGGCACTACAGTTGCGTTTCTTTCAAACACTGCTCGATCTTTCAAACGGTGAAGGAACTCATACATATATCCCGATACCGTTTGACCTGTTTGATTCCCTTCGAAACAAGGGCAAAGACGCCTGATAAATTGTCCATTGGAGAATAAACTATCAATAGACCTAACGGACTGAAGTTAATTCGCGCTGTTCTAAGAAGTTTTTGAACTGTCGCCTATGTGAGAAACGATACTGCAAAACCACGGCATAGAGTGCCGGGAGAACAACCAGGTTTAATATGGTTGCAGAAACCATTCCTCCAACCATTGGTGCTGCAATTCGCTTCATCACTTCTGATCCGGTTCCCGACCCTATCATGATGGGTATTAACCCTCCGATGGTAGAAATCACAGTCATCATGATAGGTCGAATTCTTGAAGACGTTCCCTCTAAAACGGCTTTCAGGACATCGCTGCTTTTTTGTATTTCTCCATTTGCCAATCTTTTTTCAAAAATTAAGTTGGAATAAACCAGAACCAGCACACCAATTTCTGCGGCAACTCCGGCCAAGGCGATGAAACCTACTGCTACAGCAACGCTTAATTCATACTTTAAATAATATAAAAACCAAACACCTCCTATTAAGGCCAGTGGTAATGAAAGCATGACGATGATAGTTTCCGGCATTCGCTGGAAATTCAAATACAGCAAAACAAAAATAATAAGCAGAGTTAAAGGAACCACAACTTTTAACCGCTTCTTAGCTCGTTCCATGTATTCATATTGGCCACTCCAGGCCAGGGTATATCCAACTGGAAGTGTAAGCTGTTCATTGATAATAGTTTTTGCGTTTTCTACATAGGTACCAACATCTATATCCTTCAAATCTATGTAAACCCATGCATTCAATCTGGCGTTTTCAGTTTTTATGACAGGAGGACCTTTTTTGATAGAGATTTTTGCAACCTGAGCCATGGGAATATGTTCCCCTCGGGGAGTAGAGATTAAAACACGTTGTAGTTTGTTTAAGTCTTCTCTCAGGCCACGACTGTATCGAACATTGACGGGGTATCTTTCCAATCCCTGAATTGTGGTAGTAATATTCATACCGCCAATTGCAGTTTTAATCACATCCTGAACATCTCCAACTGTCAGACCATATCTAGCTGCTTCATCTCGATTAATTTCGAAATCAAAATAATTCCCCCCGACTACCCGTTCTGAAAAAACACTGAGAGTTCCGGGAATTTCTTTTACAAGGGATTCCACTTCCTTCCCCAGCTTCTCAAGTATCTTTAAATCATTTCCGGCAATTTTAATTCCCACAGGTGTTTTAATTCCCGTGGATAGCATATCGATACGGGTCTTGATTGGCATGGTCCAGGCATTGGTGACTCCAGGAATTTTCATTGCGGCGTCCATTTCCTGAATCAACTTCTTGGGAGTCATCCCTTCGCGCCATTCCGATTCTGGTTTAAGGGTGATTGTTGTTTCGAGCATACTTAATGGAGCAGGGTCAGTAGCTGTTTCTGCACGTCCAATTTTCCCAAAGACCTGTTTAACTTCTGGAAAAGTTTTGATGATTTTGTCTGTTTGCTGTAATAACTCTTTGGCTTTGGTGATGGATATTCCCGGCAGTGTAGTGGGCATATACAACAAACCCCCTTCATTTAAAGGAGGCATGAATTCAGAACCCAAACGCTTTAAAGGGATTACCGTTGCTAATGTTATTCCCAGTGCTGCAATGACAATGACAAGTTTCATTCTCAGCGCCAGCCAGATAATTGGTTTAAACAACCAGGTGAACAGGAGATTGAAAGGATTATATTTTTCGGGAAGTATTTTTCCTCGAATGAAGTACCCCATAAGAACTGGAACGAGTGTTATTGCCAATAATGCGGCTGCAAACAATGAATAGGTCCAGGTGAAGGCCAAAGGGGTAAATAATCTTCCTTCCTGAGCCTGCAAAGTGAATACAGGCAAAAATGCAATTGTCATAATCATAAGGCTGAAAAACAGGGCGGGTCCCACTTCGGAGGCGGCTTCATAGATTATCTGCCAATGATTCTTTTTCCCTTTGTCTTTTGCTAAATGCTTATGAGCATTTTCAATCATGACGATGGCTCCATCAATCAACGCCCCAATGGCAATCGCAATTCCTCCCAGAGACATAATGTTGGCATTTAGTCCCTGCAGATTCATGATGATAAACGAAATAAGAACGCTTAAAGGTATGACAACGATTGCTACAAATGCTGATCTCAGATGCATCAGGAATAAAATACAAATCATAGATACAGCGATCCCTTCTTCTATTAGCTTTTCTTTCAGGTTATCAACAGCTTTTACAATGAGACCGGATCGGTCGTAGGTTGGAACAATTTCCACTCCTCTTGGAAGACCTGATTTTAAAGATTCCAGTTTTTGTTTTACATTTTGAATTACTTCTAAAGCATTCTCCCCATACCGTTGAACGACGATACCGCCAACGACCTCACCTTCTCCATTGAGATCTACCAGGCCTCTACGTAATTCTGGGCCGAGTTGAATTCTCGCAACATCCTTTAATAAAATGGGAGTTCCCTGCTTATCCACTCCAAGTGGAACACGATTTAAATCTTCAAGAGATTGGACATAGCCTAAGCCACGCACCATAAATTCTGTTTCGGACATTTCAAGCAAACGCCCACCAACATCGTTGTTGCTGCGCTTAATTGCCATTATGATTTTATTGAGTGGCAGATTATAGGCAGCAAGTTTATTCGGGTCCACCTCCACCTGGAATTGTTTGACATAGCCTCCGATACTGGCTACTTCTGAAACTCCGGACACGGTTTGCAATTCATAACGAAGATACCAGTCTTGAATAGAACGGAGCTCGGAGAGGTCGTAGGTTCCGGTTTTATCTACCAGGGCGTATTCATAAACCCAGCCAACTCCTGTTGCATCGGGTCCCAATGTTGGATTGATCTTCGGAGGCAATCTTCCTGATACAAAGTTGAGTTGTTCCAAAACCCGACTTCTCGCCCAGTACATATCGGTACCGTCTTCAAATATGATGTAAACGAATGAAAGCCCGAAAAACGAGTATCCCCGAACTACTTTTGAATAGGGTACAGAAAGCATTGCTGTTGTGAGAGGGTAAGTAATTTGATCCTCTACTATTTGCGGAGCCTGTCCTGGGAACTTGGTAAAAATGATAACCTGGACATCACTTAAATCTGGAATTGCATCCAGAGGAGTTCTGTTCATGGAGTATATACCCCATGTAAGAACAAAAGCGGTTGCAAGAAGAACCAGAAAGCGGTTTTTTAGTGAGAATTTAATTATATTTTTCAGCATTTTTCTAATTTAGAAAAAGATATTCAGTGTATTCTTTAATGCCCTTTATGTTTCATTGGTGCTTCTTCAAACTTTAGTTTCATTTTTTCTTTTGGTTTCACAGGAGAACCACGTTTCTGTTTTATTGAACTGGATGTTTTTGTTTTTCCCATTTTTTCCAAGGCTTCTTTCAACCTGCTTTCAGAATCAATAAGGAAAGTAGAAGAAGTGACAACTTTTTCTCCCGCCTTCAATCCACTTAAGACTTGGACATAACCTTGAGTTTTGACTCCCAGGTTCAATTCTCGAGATTCAAAATCCCCTGAGCGTTTTTGAACCATTGCCAGAGTTTTGTCTCCAGAATAGATCACTGCTTCTTCAGGAATCGCTATGGCCTTTTTAGTGATTTCTGACTTCAAGATCACATTGGCATACATTTCAGGTTTTAATTCCCAATTGGGATTGGGAAACTCAAGTCTGACTTTTAGAGTTCTGGATTCAGGGTCTAAAACTGGATCGATGAAGGTAATTTTTCCTTTGAATTTCTTCCCAGGAAAATAAGATAGAGTCATTTCTGCCTCTTGACCCAGCTTGATCCAGGGAACTTCATATTCGTAGATGTCGGCAATGATCCAGATATTGGATAGGTCTGCGATCATATAAAGGTTCATTCCGGGTTTGACGTGCATTCCATGAAGAGCATTTTTCTTAAGTACAAATCCTTTCACTGGGGAATGAATATGAAGTGTTTTAGCGACTTTTTTTGATTTAACTAATTCATCGATTTGGTGCCAGGGAACATCAAATAACTCCAGCCGCCTTAATGTAGAATCAACAAGACCCTTTGCTCCACGACTAATTTCAGGGAAAATACTATCCTTCAAAGACTCTTGGTACTTTAAGGCCAGAATCAGTTCCTCTTGCGTGGAAACCAATTCAGGACTGTAGATTTCCAACAGGACATCATCTTTATTCACTTCCTGACCTGTGAAATCTACAAAGAGTTTTTCAATCCATCCTCCATATTTTGTATGAATGTGATGAACCAACCGCTCATCATAGGTAAGACGCCCAACCGTTCTGATTTCCCGGCTAAGGGACATGGTTTTAATGACTTTGGTTTTTACTCCAATGTTTTGAACCATTTTGGGACTGATGGATACTCCCTTATCAGAATCACCCTCATAAACTGGAATTAAATCCATCCCCATAGGGCCCTTGCCTGGTCGATCAGACACAAAGCTGGGGTTCATGGGTGCACGCCAATACTTGATCCTTTTTTTTGATTTAACGGTTTTGCCTGTTGAAACATTTTTCGAAGTTTTTGAAATATCTTTTTTCCCGTGAATCTTGTTAACCATTTCCTCGGTTTTTTGATAGACCCTGTTGCCCAGGGGTTTTGCTTTTTCCATTCCAACATCAACCAATTGTTTTCCTTTCCCAAGGAGATGCTTGAAAACTTCTGGCTGCATACCAAAGCCCAGAAAAAAAACCCCTATAATCAAAATAAATAGCAACCCAACTCTTAGCAGACTGAACTTTTCTTGAAGGTATCTGGGATTGCCAGGTTCAATTTTTTCCAAAGGGAAAATAATATCTTCCTGCTTATTTCCATCAGGAACGCTTTCAATGAGCTCTTGTGAAGGGTTATCTTCATGTATTTGTTTTGCCTCCTTCATTCCTGCCACCTTTATAAAGTTATTAAAGAGTTGCGTTTAGAAAAGCCTTTTCCCGACAACGTTTTCAATTTCAGCTAAAGTCTTTTCATATTCCGTTAATTCGCGGTGATATTTAACTTCCCATTTAAACAAAGTGACCTGATTGCTTAATAAAGTTAAAAAATCGACTTTATCCACGCTATATCCAGCCAGGGCGGATTCCAACGATTGTCTCGCCTGAGGTAAAACCCCCTGATTGATCAGTTGAATCGTCTTTGCACTCTGTGCTTCTTTGTCAATCAATGCTTTGATATTGAAATAAATCTGGTTTTTCTTTTTGTTATAGGATTCCCTGGTCATTTCAACTTTGTATCCAGTTTCCAAAACTTTTTTGGACTGTTTGCTTTCGAACCAGAGCGGAATATTTATTCCAACAAAAGCAGAAACGAAATCAGGCCGATCTGCCAACCGATTGTCTTGTCTTTGTCCATATTTGAAGCCAACATTGAAATTGGGATAATAATCTTTCTCAGCAAGCCTCTTTGCAGTCTCATACTTTTCTTTAAGAACATTAATTTTTGACAGGGCGGGTCGATTAGAATCTGCAAGAGATTGAAGTTCTTCAACTGAAAAGGAAAAGTTAGTTTTCGTAATACCATGGGGAATAGTTAAAGGCTTTTGAGGCAGAAAATTCATTAACGTATTCAGTCTTGCCTTTTCAATTCCTGCCAGTTTTTCAAGAACAATTAATTGATCCAGAATCTTGGTCAGTTCCACCTGGGCTTTTAAAACATCCTGCTGGATTCCCTTTCCAACGGAATACTTGGTTTCAGCTATAGAGACAAATTGTTCTAAAAGTTTTTTGTTTTCCTTCGTAATATCAATAGCAGCCAGAACAAAGCATAATTCGTAAAAAGTTTTCTTTACACGCTTAACCAGACCTAGCTTTACTTCCTCTAAATCGAGTTCGTTGGTGGCTATATCCTTTTCAGCGACTTCTGATCGCAATTCCAGTTTGCCTGGAAATGGAAAGGCTTGTGAAACACTAATGGTTTTCTGGGTTACAGGTTCCTGGTTGAAAGAAAATGTATCCACCGGCATATTCTGGAGCCCAAACATCAGCATTGGATCTGCTAAAGAACTTGCATGGGAAGGGACTTCCTGTGCCGCTTTGATGCGGTTTTGTAATTCCAGGACACCTGGGTTGTTTTTTAGAGCTGTGGCGATAAAATTTTCTAACACTTTTTTAAAGTGATTTTCTTCAGCTCTAATCACGTTGGGGGATGTTAAGAACACCAGTCCCCACAAAATTATTATGGCAATGGGTTTCATGATTCCCTCTTAATTCCAAACGGGTTTTTGATTCTCCAGAGGTGCAAAAATATTGAATAAAGCTTATTTCAGCTAATTCAGACTCACCTGTAGAGATAAAACGTTACTTGGATTTAGAGGTACTTATCCCGGAGGATGGTAAAAGGGAAGAGGGATAGAGTCTGGCACACCTATTGGTGCAGGTTTTAAAGTAGCAACAACATAATCCCCAAACAATTTAGGCTGGGAGTCAGAATTACTCATTATGCAACACATATCACATGATGAGGACTCCATTGTACATTCTGAAGCAGAAGTCATAAATAATGGCATGGCTACAGCATAGGATGCTGATGCCATAATGCTCAGCACCATAATAATGGCTATGAGGAAGCTTCTTTTTTTAAGGGCTTGAAATCTCATATCATTCTTATCGTTAATATTTATTATAATATAAGGTCAGATTGCAGTTAAAACAACCGTACACCGAAAAATCAACCTGTTTTTTAAGCTTCCTTTCTATCAAGATACTTCAAACATGCAAATTAATCCACAAATCTGTTAATTCATTGGGATTAGTAGCAAGGCTGTAATAAACTAGAAGAGTGAAGAATTATTGCCAGCGACCTATGGAAACCTCTTCAAAAATCCACCTTTTTCTCAACAGGGTGCAGGCCAAATGGAACCAGGTCCTTTTCATCCAGGCTACCTATTCCATAATGACCATTATCGCCGGGTACGTTCTTGTAACCGGATTATTTTCTTTTTTCCAATCCCCGTTTTTAAAATACGGCTGGTGCGGACTGATCATAATATTACTGGGGTGGGGTCTCTACTCTTCCTGCAGGTTATCCAGAATTGACAAAGACCGCGCCGCCCTACTGACAGAAGCCAAATATCCGGAGTTGAACAATTCCCTGATCAATTCCGTTCAGTTGGAACGTCATTTGACCACCCCACAAAAGAGAACATTTTCTCTTTCTTTCATTCAAGAACAGCTCCAACGCACTCAATCTGAAATTCAGAACCTCGACCCGGATTCGGTAGTCAGCGGCCAAAGGGTTGTTCCAGCACGCAACATTTTTCTGGCAACTCTGGTTGCGTTGGTCTCAGCCACAACATTGTTGCCCGATTTCAAGGTTTCATCAGAGTCACAAAAGCTGGCTCAAATTATTCCGGAAGATAATAAAAAACATCCACAACTGGCAGATAACCATGCTGATTATCAAATCGGCAACCTGTTACTAAAGTTGGAGTATCCTGCATACACAGGGCTGAAAAGGGGAACTTTGACCAAAGGCCCCCTTAAAGCACTACCGGGCACCGAAGTACAAATAACCGGGAAGAGCAACCTGCCAATAAAGGAAGCTGAATTGGTAGTGAACAATCACGACCATTTTCTGATGGATGTAACAGACATGAAAAAACTGAAAGGTTCTTTCATGATCCGTGAAAAAGGCCATTATCAATTCAGAATAACCTCTTCCAACGGCGAAAAAGTTCTTTTGAAAGAAAAACATTCCATTGAACTCGAGCAGGACAGGTCACCTCAGGTGATTCTGTTTCCATCCAATCCCAAACCTGTCTACTATGAAACCGACAGTGTGCAGATGTATTATGAATCCCATGATGATTTCGGGATTCGCCAAATTGACCTGATCGCCCAAATCAACAATGCCACCTTGACGAAAATCATCAAGCGCTTCAAACAACCAGAAAAGGATTCAACTGGAAGCTTTTCCTGGAACCTGTCTCTAGAAAATTTTAACCCTGGAGATGAAGTTCAATACTTCCTGGAAGTCAAAGATAACGATAATGTCACTGGCCCTAACACAGGCCAATCAGAAATTTATAGTTTCGTTATTTTTGATAGTCGAAA
The DNA here is from genome assembly GCA_964344595.1 of uncultured Nitrospina sp. Lineage (GTDB taxonomy): Bacteria > Nitrospinota > Nitrospinia > Nitrospinales > VA-1 > LS-NOB. The sequence goes on from CAYFNV010000020.1 coordinate 56,906, forward strand.
AGAGCAGGAGAACCTGGTACGTCTTCAAGAAGAATTATCAGAAAAGATGATTACCCTGTTGGCAAATGGTCTTGTTGAAGGAGAAATTCTTAAAACCACAACAACCGACCCACTTTATGGGAAAAAACTTCTCGCTTCTCATACAGACGCCCTGATAGATATTATCGGCCTTGCCCAGCGTATTAGAGATCAGGCCAAGGACTTTGACAATTTCCCACGCCCTTACCTCACACTTTTAACAAGTATCATCAAAGGCTTGACAGCCATCCGTGAAGACCAGATAGATGCAATCAATAAAATACAGGGTACGATCTTGAAACCAACACCTGCGAGTTTTAGTCTTGGTTCCATAGAAGTTCTTAATAACAGAATGGTCGCTCATCTGGAGCAAGACATCCTCTATCTGATAAAAATGACCAACCGCCAGAAAATGGAACAGGTCATGGACCTTGAAAACCAACTTTCCCAACTAACTGAAGCCTTGCGGGAAGAATTTGAAAATATTCGTGACAAAAAATCTCCACTTACTTCCAATCAGCTCAATTCCAAGTTGAATGAGATTCAGCAAACCCTACAGAAGATGATGGATAAACTCTCCCGGCAGAACCAGACAGCACCGGATGAATTTCTAAATTCTAAATCCTATAAGAGCATGAACCTTGAGGAAACTATGGCTTCACTGGAAAAAATCAAGGACCTTGCTAATCAGGGAAAGATTGACGAAGCTCTAGAACAGCTCAAACAGGTTGCTGAAGACCTGAGAGAACTTGCAAACCAGTTGGATCAGGCAAGTTCCTCTATGGATTCATTGGTGGACAACAAGATCATGGAGCAAATCAATGAATCTGTAGCCAAACTTGAGTCATTGGAAAAAAGGCAAAAAAAAGTTATTGAAAACACCTCAGAAATCAACCAGAAGCTACGTGCCAATCAAGCCAGACAATTTGAATTTTCAATCAAGAGTTTCTTTGATGAGTTAAAGAAAGATGTTGCCGCTATCCAGGATCTATTGGAAAAAGACTCAAAATATCTGGATGAACACAAAGCCATGATAAAAATGCGCGAGCTATTGCAGGAAGAAGCAAAAATCAGACAAAAAATGAAATCCCTGAGCCAGAAAACAATCGATTCAAGCCTGAATGAGGATTTGGGTGACAACTTCAAAGCTCTTAATGAGGCTCGTAAGCAGTTATCCAAATCTATTGCAGAACAAGATAATCTCCGAACACGCGGGTTTCAGAAGTTTAAAGAATATCTGCCTCTGATCAGGGAAAAATATGAAACATTGAACGAGTTGGCCGAGTTAAACGATTTGAATGAGTTCAATATACTATTTAAAAATACTTATCCCGAAATATTCAGCTGGCAGGGAAGCATGCGAAGCATCCGAAATCAAAGAGAAGATATTGGCAACCGTCTTAACCAGGACCTTAAAGAAGTCACACGGTTAAATGCAGAGATTTCAAAAAAATTAGGTTCTTTGAAACGCTCTATAGATAAAGACAGCAAATCGTTACTTACCAATAAGGAAAAAACCAAACTCGACGAACTGGCCAAACAAGAACAGGGTATGAGCCAGCAGGCAGAAGAGATGAAGAATTTGTTCGCGAAAATGAACCAGGAAAATCCCTTACTCCCCCCTACCCTGTCTAGAAACATGGGAGACGCGCAAAGAAACCTTAACAACGCCAGGGATCGCTTGCAGACACATCAAGTTCAAAAGGGAATCAATTCAGAAAACAGGGCGTTGAGATCAATACAGGAAACCAGGAAACTATTAAATGAAATAAAAAATTCAGGCACTCAAATTTCAGATAAAGGGAAAAAAGAAACCCCTCTTCGCCTTGGTATTGGAAGCAAAAGGGATTCCAGACGTGGAGGCTCTGTACGCATGCAAAAAGAAAAAGTGCTTCTTCCATCTGAAGACCAATACAAGGTCCCAAGTGCATTCCGTGAAGACATTCTGGACGCCATGAAAAAACAGACACCAAAAAACTATGAACGCCTGGTAAACGAATACTATAAGGAATTGGTACAGTGATGAACGCACTTAAATTCTTACTGGCTATTTTGCTGCTTCTAACAGGAGAAGGAAAAGGTCTGGCATCGGCCCAAATATCTGATGATGTGTTCAAGGGCTATCAACTGATTCAGGACTGGGATATAGCCACTGCGGAAAAATTCTCGGATCAGCTTCTAAAAAAACATCCTGAGTCAGGAGATGCCCATTTTCTAAAAGCCCGTATAGAATTTATGAAAGGAAATTACGAACAATCATGGAAAATACTCAGTCGTGTCGGTGACAGTTTTAAAGAAGTCAAGGAATTCAAAGCTCAAGTCGATGCCACGCGTAGAGCTTCCAAAAACTTCATTTCAAAAGAGAGCAAACATTTCGTTTTCCGTTTTGAGGAGGGGCCTGATGAAATCCTGATTCACCATGCCGAGGAAGTTCTGGAAAAGTCTTATCGGATTCTTGGTAAAATTTTAAATTATTATCCCCAAGAAAAAGTTCTGGTAGAGTTTTATCCTGATCGAAAGCCTTTCTCAAAAATTTCCCCGTTAACACTCAAAGATATTCTTACTTCGGGAACCGTTGCACTCTGCAAATACCACCGCATCATGATGATATCGCCTGGTTCGCTGGTCCGTGGATTCAATTGGATGGACACTTTAAGTCATGAATACGTTCACTACCTGCTAACTAAAGCGAGCCGCAATCATCTACCGCTCTGGATGCATGAAGGAATTGCAAAATATCTTGAAACCCGGTGGCGAAGCGAAGAGCATTATCTCTCCCCTATCATGGAAACTGTTCTTTCCAACGCTTTGAAAAATAATTATCGAGTCCCTTTGGAAGCAATGATGCCTTCCCTTGCAAAACTGAAAACTGCAGAAGATGTGCAACTGGCTTATGCTGAAGTATCTTCCATGATGGAATACCTTGCAACCAGCAAAAGCTTGGACATATTTCCAAAAATATTGGAAGAACTTTCCTCTGGAAAAGGTTTTAACAATGTCTTTTTGAGGCATGTGGGTCAGAGTTTGTCAGAGTTTCAGAACAGCTGGGAAAACTGGGCAAAAAATCTTCCGCTTAAAAATATCCCCGGAATTAAAGTGCTGTCAACCGAGTTCAAAAACAGGGAAGGACCTGAGAGCAAAGAATACAAAGAGCTTAAATCCCGAAAAGCACGTGACCTGACTTATCTTGGAGATATCCTTAAATCCCGAGACCATTTTAAAGCTGCGATTGTTGAATACCAGAAGGCATTGGACGAATCCTCTTCCCACTCTCCAATATTATTCAACAAACTTGCAGGCACCTATCTGCAAACCAGGAACTATGATCAGGCAGAAAACCTGTTAAAGGAGAGCCTCGAATTCTTTCCGGATTTTCACACCAGCCTTGTGAATATGGGAGAGCTTTATTTTTCAAATCGCGACTATGAGTTTGCCAGGGTTTATTTTGAAAAAGCAGTGCGCATCAATCCTTTCAACCCTTTTGTGCATATGCGACTGATCAATGTTTATGAGAAGTTGGGATTAACCAGGGAAAAAGATTTGCAAGCGCGGCAGTTCAGTTATATAGATTAATCAGGGAGATTATCATGAAAGATTTGGAACTGGCGCAGGAACTGTTAAAAATAAAAAAAGCGATCATACAGGAGATTCGCAAGGTCATTGTAGGTCAAGATGAAGTGATTGAGGACCTTTTGGTGACTTTGCTATGCAAGGGGCACTGCCTTTTTGTAGGCGTACCCGGCCTTGCAAAAACGCTTCTGGTAAGCACTTTGTCACAAGTGCTAAATCTGGGTTTCAGCCGTATCCAGTTCACTCCTGACCTGATGCCATCAGACATTACCGGAACTGACATACTGCATGACGATCCTGTGACCGGAAAGAGAGTGTTCCAGTTCATACATGGGCCAGTTTTTTCCAACATCATATTGGCAGATGAGGTCAATCGCACACCGCCCAAAACCCAGGCGGCCCTGCTACAGGCAATGCAGGAAAAAAAAGTGACTGTTGGGGGAAACACATACGAGCTAGACCAACCTTTTCTGGTATTCGCTACGCAAAACCCAATCGAACACGAAGGAACCTATCCCTTGCCCGAAGCCCAGTTGGACAGGTTTATGTTCATCATTAATGTTTCCTATCCCACTAAAGAACAAGAAGTCAACATTGCCCTTTCTACCACCTCCGGACATTTGCCCGAATTAAAACCAGTGCTCAACGCTGGACAGGTTATCGAGTTTCAGGAACTGGTCCCTCAAGTTCCCGTTTCCGAGCATGTCGCCAAATATGCTGTAGAGCTTGTTCAGAGCACTCGTCCAAACCAGAATGGAAATGCTCCGGATTTCGTGCGGGAGTGGGTAGACTGGGGTGCCGGGCCAAGAGCATCACAATATCTGATTCTCGGAGCCAAGGCTAAAGCTCTTCTCGACAATAGAGTCTCTGCTACTGTTGAAGATGTTCAGTCAGTTTGCCGCCAGGTTCTTGAACACCGCATTATTCTCAATTTCAAGGCCGAAGCAGAAAATATAAAAGTTACAGATATGATCGAGAAGCTTCTTAAAACGGTTAGAACCTGATTGGGTGCGATAGAAAAATCTTATAGATAAAAATCAGATCAAATTTGAAGTTTTCCAGTCAACTTTAAGTTCTAACGAATTACCAGATTTGCTCTGATACTTAATATAGCCATGTTTCTCGCCAAACAGATATAAATCCCTGGTAATTTCCACATCCTGTCGGCAATACTGAATAATTTTATTGATCTTTCCCTCCTTATACCATTGCAGAGAAATCAATCCGTCCGCAGACTTTTCAGCATTAAGGGTATGTTGTGCCAGATGGTTCAGGCTTAACCGAAAACCCAAGTTCTTTTTTACATCAACCAGCATGTCGAAAGTGTTTATTTCCTGCAGATCGAAATCAGAATACGGTTGGAGCACCGTATAGTCAAAACCAATGATATTGAACCCTACTGCAAGATCAGCAGTACGGAGCTTTTCCACCAACTGGTCGGCATCTCTTTCTTCATAGGTAAAGAATTCCTGGTCCAAACTGTCCCATACTACACCTACAGCCAGACCCATTTTATGAATATTGCCCCAGCCTCCAACCTCATCTGCACTTTTCTGGGTTTCCAGGTCAAAATACTGCACTCGTGGACCTGAGATATCTGTTACAGTTTTTTTGACTTCCTGATCTTCTGCTTCTCCAAAAAGCCCAAGTTGTTCCGACATATTTCTAGCAATATTTGAGGGGTATTTTGAGGGATAATTGTTATTATTAGCATTCTCATCCACCAAATCAATGATTTTTTGCAAACCACTACATTTAAAAGGGTTAATGTATATTTAATCAGTTTCTTTTACTAATAAATACGGCCCCCCTTCTAAACCCCAAAATGATTAAAGTTTCGATTTTTTCAGGCCGATAAATCATAAGATAGAGCTCGTGTGCATCCTGAATGTTATTGCCAATGAAAGGTCTTTAAGTGGCTCAAACTGCAATATTCGGAATCAACTCCAACCTCGATACCGGCGGAATTATCGATAATTTGGTGCGTCTCCAAAGGAGCCCCATTTCTATTGTTGAGGCCAAACGAGCTTTAGAGGATGCAAAACTTTTAAGTTTTCAGGACCTGAGAGATCGACTTCAGACATTCAAAAGTGTGGTAAATACCCTCAACACCGAATCAAGATTTTTAGCCACTAAAGGAGAATTTTCCAACAATAATGCCGTAGATACAAACTCGGTAGTCGGTATAACCACCAGCAGCCAGGCCACATCTGGAACGTTTTCACTAACGGTTAACAATCTCGCCCGTGAAACAAAACTTATTTCAGAGGGTTTTGCATCTGTCACCAGTACCATCGAATCAGGAACCATGAATCTTGGTGTTGGTGATCAATCTGTTGAGATTACCATTGATGAAAGCAACAATACACTGGACGGTTTACGTCTAGCTATCAACAATTCTGGACTGGATGTAAAAGCCTCGTTTATTAACGATGGTAGTAGCGAAAATCCAGTTCGTCTGGCAGTCTCTGGAACTAAATCAGGTGTTGATAACGCAGTGACCATTGGAGTAACCGGCTTTCTATTTGGAGCGGGCACCGTAAACCTCGTAGATTTTACTCAAACCCAAGCAGCCCAGAACTCAAATTTTGTCCTTGATGGGGTTGCTGTCACCAAATCCGGAAATGTTGTCTCCGATGTCATCAGTGGGGCAATTTTAACCCTGGAGTCTGCCGGTTCCGGGACCATCACCCTGAGTTCCGATAGCGATGCGATCAAAGATAAAGTGCAAAGCTATATTGATGGTTATAACGAATTGATGTTGCACTTGAACTCTGAACTGGCACTGGAAACTGAAACAGGTGAAACAGGTGTTTTGTTTGCAAACTTTACAGTGCAGAACCTGCAACAAAAACTTCGCGAAGCAGTCAGTGCCGAGATTCAAGGTGTGACAGGTAACTTCAGCTATCTTTCACAAATAGGTATTCGAACATTAAGTGATGGAACCCTCTCTCTTAACGATGGAGAGTTCACCGATGCCCTGGCAGAAAATGTTGGTAACGTCAGCGAACTATTCTCCAGCAGCAGTAATACCACAAGTTCTGCAGTAACTTTTATCGGATTTACAGACAACACCCAACCCGGGGGCTATAATATACGGGTTAGCAACGGAGTTCCTCAAGTAGCAACATCCGGATCCTCCACATTCGTTGATGCGGTAGGAAGCGGCAATTTTTATGCGGGAGCAGATGGAACAGATGCAGAAGGACTGAACTTTAGAATCGCCTCGCTTGATAATGGGGACTATGGAACGCTCACGCTCTCTATTGGAGTTGCTCAAATTACTAATCGCATTTTGGCAAACCTGACAGATGCCTCGTTGGAAGGCCCTCTGGAAGCTGAAATAGATACCTCAACCGGAATCATTAAGGATTTTGATGAAACACTAATCCAACTGGAAGAACGAGCCGTATTATTTGAAGAGAACCTTAGAGAACGATTCACTAACCTTGAAGTTGTATTGGGAAGATTAAACTCTCAAAGAGATGCTTTTGATCAGTCAATTGCTGGAATTCAAGCTTTATTCAGCGGCGGTAATTAGAAATACAAATATAATCGGCAAGTCCGAGGAATGAAATAAAATGGGTCCGACACAATATCATAACCAGTATCGAAAAAACGAAATCTCCACCTCCAGCCAGGGACGTCTCATTCTCATGATGTATGAAGGAGCCATCAAATTCACAACCATGGCAATACAAAGTTTGGACAAGGGAGATATTGCAGGGCAAGGAAAATACATCAATAAAACCCACGATATCATCAATGAGCTTTCACTGGCATTGGACCTAAAAAAAGGAGGAGAAGTGGCTCTACGCCTGGAGTCATTGTACCAATATATGCTCAGCCAACTAACACTTGCTAATATCAAGTCTGACCGAAAAGCTCTCGAAACCATCGTTAAAATACTTGGTCCACTGGCTGAAGCCTGGGAACAACTATTTCAAGCTTCAACAAATACAGGACAAGGCGAACACCAAACGCCTAAAAATATTGCTTCAAAATGTTAAACTGGGTAAGTAGAGAAAAGCGTTTACAGATAGAGACCCTTCCAGGAGAAG